>PFHN01000016.1 GCA_002782305.1 Candidatus Moranbacteria bacterium CG_4_8_14_3_um_filter_41_13
AAGCCCCCGGCTTTGCCGGGGGATACTTACTCGCGGTGCATACGCATTGTAACGTGCTGTTGAAGCGGACAAAAATTTAGATGATGTACATGGGGAAAGTGCGTAATTCCTTATCTTTTACCATGCAAATCTATTGACGGATTGAAAGATAAAGTCGTATAGTCGCCGCATGAAAACAAAGTCTGTTAAGTTTGCCTTCAGTTCTGATGCCTTCCGTTCAGGTTTTTTTAACGGATTGGGCGCGCCTGTTATGTTTTACTCAGAATTTCATTGCCCAACCGCTAGAGTCATTAGCGCAGCCGAGTATCAGATTTACCACCCAGCCGCTGACGGATTGCAACAAGACTTGGTTCGAATAGGTGGTGACTTTAGCGTGGCCGTTGAGCAGCATGTCAAGGCGGCGTAATCGCTCTAATTCTGTGGCTGTACCTCCAAAATCGGTTCAGCCTCATCAAGGCCAGCAACTTCAACAAATCGAACACCATGTTCGAAAGATTCATCAAGGGCCACTTCCCGCTCCCGAAGATTTACAGCGTTATAATGATTTGCTGCCTGGCGCTGCGGAGAGAATCATTAAAATGGCGGAAGCGGAACAGATGCACCGTCATGAGCAGGAGAGCAGGGCGATGGGCGCTGAGGTTGTTGTCCGCGAAACATTTCAGGTGACCGAAAGGGAGCGCATAGCGGGGGTAATGTCTAGCGATAAGCGCGGTCAATATCTTGGCGCTGCCGTTTCCGTTTTAGCTATTGTTGGGGCAATTTATCTTGCGAAAGACCAGCCTATTGTGGCTGGCGCGCTGCTTGGTCTGCCGGTTCTTGGCATTGTTAAAGCGTTGCGCAATGGCACTACTCAGCACCCCACTGATAAGCAAGCAAAAAAGCCCTCCGAATAAGAAAAATTTGCATTCCTGCAAACCTTTTACCCAGCCAAAAAACGGTGTAACGATCCGTAGCCCAGATATATTTTGTAGCATTGTGCTGCCATGCCCAACCCGTCATTCGAGAGGGACAGGCCAGAAGCGGCCTGCCCCTCAATTTAACGTTGGGCATCATGAAAGGTAATCCAGACGGCGGTTGTGCGTGTGCAACACCGTCACCGCGCCCGTGGTGCCGCGCAGCTTCTTGTCGTTCTGGCTGAAGGTGTTGGCCGTGGTCCACGCATTGTGGATGATGAGTTCGCAGGGATCACGGGGTCAGGTCTTGTATTAACGCATTCGGAGTGCATTATTCGACCGTGAACGCAACGATAAAAATTTTGAGCACGCAATAAAAACGTGATACTGCAATGCAAGACCTGCCCCCATTCATTACATGTCTACATTGGAGCCAGTATTGGAGCCAGTCCGGTGCTTAATCATCCAACGTCCGCTGTCCAATGGTAAGCAGTCGTTCATTTCTGACAGTTGATCAGCGGCAAAGGCACGAACCGGATTGTGAAGATACAACGTTGTAAGGCAGAAACCAGTCGTTCGTATTTACCGATCACGCAGGTGTGGGACGGAAATTTTGCTCAAGCTGAATGAGCCCTCTCCGCGTGCAATCTTATACCCAGCGCGGACATTACCTTGAGAATAGTCGAAAAACTCGGATTCCCTTGTCCAGATAACGCCTTGTAGAGACTTTCACGTCCCAACCCGGTTTCCCTGGCGAGTTGTGTCATGCCTTTGGCGCGGGCAATTGTGCCAAGTGCCTTAGCGATAAACGCGGCATCATCACCTGCCTCTTCGAGGCACGCTTCCAAATAGAACACCATATCCTCATCGGTCTTGAGGTATTCGGCACTGTCCCATTTACGCAGTTTGATCGTACCCATCTGAAGTTTCACCGAAATGCATCAAGCCACCATACGGAGTAGCGCGGTGATGAAGGAATTATGAGTGGGTT
>PFHN01000103.1 GCA_002782305.1 Candidatus Moranbacteria bacterium CG_4_8_14_3_um_filter_41_13
TGAACGTTTTGCTAACGCTAATTTACCGAATCGAAGCGGTGGCTGCCCACCAATTATTTACAGCAGTTTAGGGACTCAATCCCAAGGAGCATGTATGCCAAGCAAAACGAGCAAGAAGAAACCGTCGGCGCTACCGACTATCCCGAAAGAACTCATTGTGTTCGTGCCGACTGAATATTGACCCACCGTGCCGATTGAATATTGACCCAGGGCCGGTCGCTGTATTTTGATCCAACAGCTGTGGATAAGTGTACCAATAGCTGGTTCTTGAAGTTCTCCTTTTTGTGTGTCCCAGAATGCGGGAGGGAAATCACAATGGGCGTTGCCCGTTATGAATCTGACCTAATCGAGCTTCAACGTAGAAGTAATTCTCAAACTGATCAAGAAGCTTGCCACGGTAATCGCTCGACCCACTAGGCTCAGGTTTTGGTGCGAGAATCATCGGGCAGGTTGAGCCATCCTTTAATGGCGTGGACGAATTCTTCTCCACTTCGGGTGAGATAGATATCTTATTGGCACTAACGCTATTTGAGGAACATGGGATATTTCTATACTCAAAATGCCCCGTCGAATCAAGGCATCTATAAGCATCACCAAATACGATGGTTGTGTAAGAGATCCCAAGTAGCAGCAAAAATAATTGCCGAACTCCGAAGTACATGCTATCTCTTTTTTCGATTCCTAGTTCGTCAAACCCAATCCTGTGTGAGGGATAATATTATTTTCACCATCAACCGTGTCAGCGATAGGCATGCGTATCGCTAATGTGGGCAATTCGTCCAACAATGTCAATTAACGTTGGATTCACTAAAATTCAGAATCATTAATTTCACTCGCAATTCGCATGAATGCGACCACTCGTATAATGTCGCCAATGGTTCGCCGAGAAAATGGTTCGCCCCTCCGCTTGAACGACTTTATCACCTTCGCAAAACATTCCTCACCTGCGATTATTCCCTGATACTGCGCCTGTATCCATGCGTGAATATCACCTACACTTCTCGCAAGTTTGTCTGCCACAAACTTATCCAGGGAGAGAGTGGATTCGTCGCCACTCTCGTTGATGAAAGTAAAAACGGTCTTCCCAGTAATATTGTTCATCATTTTCTCCTAATCCGTTCGCTGCGAAGTCCTGTTGTAATCGTGTGACCATCAATGCTGCTCTTTACTTTGTAGGCATTGTGCCAAGTAGATAGACGGCGAACTGGTTCACGCCCCATATCCCGCTCCATGTGTCGAATGCTAGACCGGTCTAAAAAAAGTACTACTCCACCATGCCCGTCGTACTGTTCATTGCCATATAGGTCGAGCAGCTGGTCTATAAATGGCGGGATACCTCTTTGCTGCGCCCGAATTTTTGCGTGTTGAATATTGGCATAACTCATTTTTCGCTCCTCAAAATTAATGAGCGATTATCGTCGCATCAAACCCGACCCTTGTCAATAAATTTCTTTGTTATACAACGTGTTACGTAGTGTATGCCGTGCAGCATAGTTTATTTATAGATTGATAGTCTGTTGTGCATTGGCAGTCTTTTGCTATGACTTATAGAGTGCGCACTTAAGCTACTATCGGGGCATTCGCTGAATGGTGATGCCACGGACGATAAGAGGCGGGCTCGATCTTTCTATTAAACCGAACTTCCTCAAAATGTTGAGAGCATTCAGTCGCGACCCGTGGAGGTTGCCGTTCGGTATGATCCCAGCGTCTATGACTGGTGACGATTCGAAGCATCGGGGTCAAGTCTTGC
>PFHN01000110.1 GCA_002782305.1 Candidatus Moranbacteria bacterium CG_4_8_14_3_um_filter_41_13
ACCCAGGGAGATGTGTTGGATATTACATGGAATGCAACTAATGCAACATCATGTTCAGCGGTTTCGGGTACTGGGTTCACCAATCCCTTGACATCATCATCGAATGGGAATCAAATAATAACTGTCAATGGAGCTTCTTCAGATCCTTATAAGATTTCTTGTACAGGCCCTGGAGGAACAGCTTCTGATTCTGTGGATGTAACGTTTGTTTGTCCACCTCTCACTTATACGGACTGGTCTCCTTGTTCAAAGTCTTGCGGTGGTGGAACAAGTACGAGAACAGACACGAATTGTTTTGGTGCTACCCAATCACAGGCTTGTAATACGCAACCCTGTAGCACGCTGAATTGGCAAGAAACAACCCCGTAAATAATCCTGTATTGCATTGTGAAGCAAGTCAGAGAAAGAAAGACCCGCTACCAGTTCCTGGTGCGGGTTTTTTCTTCTATATAATCTATAAGACCCAAAGATTTTAGGTGATTTGCATGGCTATGCCCTGATAAGAGCGAGGAGCTCTGATTGTTTTTCCTCCATCATTTCTGGTGTTTTTGCTTCAACATTGAGACGGAGAAGAGGTTCGGTATTGGATGGACGGACATTGAACCACCAATCAGCATAATCAACTTTGAGTCCATCGAGTTCGCTTATCGTTCCATCGCTATATGTTTCTTTGAGTTTTGCGAGAACAGCCTCTTTGTCTGCTACCTCACTATTGATTTCCGCAGAATGTGAATAGCGTCTGAGATCTGAAACGAGTTCTGATATTCTATTTCCTGTTTCTGCCATCAGATTGAGAAGGAGGAATGCAACAAGTGTGCTGGCTTCCGCGAAAGAATTTTCTTCGAAATAATAATGTCCAGAGAGTTCACCGGCGAAGATGGCACCATCGGTACGCATCTGTCTTTTGATGAAGGCGTGACCGACGCGACACTCGTTGGCGGTGCCACCATTTTCTTCGATGACTTCGCGTACAGCGCGTGAAGAACGGAGATCATAGAGAATAGTCGCCCCCGGTTTTTTCTTGAGAATGATTTTGGCGACGAGTCCGGTGATGAGGTCCATCGGAATAACAGTGCCTGTTTCGTCAGTGAATCCGACACGGTCGGCATCACCATCATAAGCGATACCGAGATCGGCGTTCACTTCTTTTACTTTAGAGCAGAGTTCATCAAGCGTCTCTGTTTTGAGAGGATTGGCCTCATGACACTGGAATGGGTGGTCGAGGTCGTTATAAAGATTGACGATGTTGAGGTTTTCGGGGAATTTTTCATACATCGGAAGTTCGAAGACGCCCATAGAATTGGCAGTGTCGATGGCGACGGTGAATTTCTTCTCTCCAAATTCTGCGAAAGAAGAAAATTCTGCATAATACTCTGGGCGAATATCGTAGGTGGTCATCGTACCTGATACATCAGATTTCTTCCATTCGCCCCGAAGAGCGATGTCGCGGATTTCACGAAGGCCGGAATCTTCTCCAACGGGAATCGCACCACGAAGAGCGATTTTGAGTCCATTGTATTCTATGGGATTGTGTGAAGCTGTGAGGGAGATAACTGCATCGACGTCGAGATGACCCGCTGAGAAGTAGACCATCGGAGTACTGATAACCCCGAGATTGATGACATCACATCCGCTTTCCATCACGCCACGAGCGAAGCTTTCAAAAAGAGTAGGACTCGATGGGCGAATATCACGACCGATACCTATTTTTTTTGGTTTCAGGTAGGTGACGACGGCACAGCCGATTGCATACACATCCTCTTCGTTGATATCACTTGGATACACACCGCGAATATCGTAGGCCTTGAAAATAGCT
>PFHN01000075.1 GCA_002782305.1 Candidatus Moranbacteria bacterium CG_4_8_14_3_um_filter_41_13
TCACAAGAACGTCAAAAATAATTTTTCTACCTTGATTGTAAGCCGTCTTCCGAACTGCTGATAACCATCTTTCTTCGCTGGGCCATGGGATAAACTCATCAGGAGCGAACTGTTTCTCGACACCACGGGAAGCAGAACACCCTCCCCCGCAAAAAATCGGGCAAATCCGACACAACATCGGTAAGTGTTTCAAGGAGCGCATACTTTCCAATGGCTCACCCCAGAGCTCATTCAATTCCTGTTCAAGGATATTTCCAAGCGGAACCGAAGTGGCAGAACAATGCTTGATTCTTCCGTTGAAATCTACTTGCGCAAACCCTACCCCTTGCGAACAATAACTAAGGTATGGCCAGAATCGAACAGGGACCACACATCGTGGCAATGAATCAGATAGCGAAATATTCACGCCGAGCTCCAAATAGCACTTTTTGATATCGACGAGCAGTCTCAGGTAGTCTGTCAAAACCAGATTTTCGTATCTTTCATCGTGGAAAAGGCGATTAATCCCAAAATTACTCACTCCATAACACTCCTTAAGTTCTTGGACGAAAGAATAGATCTGAAATGAATTTTCAGCACACGGCGTGTACACAACACTAACCGTTATACCTACTTTTTGAAGGCGCTTTATCGTATCCATTGCACGAGAGTAACTGCCTTTCTTACCAACGATAGAATCATGAATTGATTCATTTCCATGGAGAGAAATAGAGCAGGAGCTAACGCCATACCGCACGAGGTAATCAATATCATCATCCAGAAACAAATACCCATTCGGACCAAATTATTTACCCTCATTATTTACGGCTTAAAAGTCGCGGTATGAAACTCATTCCAATTAGAATCAAGCCAATACCGACAATCGTCTGAAAATCAGGATACCAAAAGATGAGCGTAACAAGAAAAATCCAAATGGAAATCGACATCCATCCATCAGCAACTGCCTTGATAACTTCTCGAAACCAGTCAGAAAGAGTCGGATGCAATTTTCCATCATCAGGATATTTGAGCATAGCGTTCGTTTTTATTATGTAGCTTTGACCATATTCCTACCACACCCTACTTTTCACTTTTTTTCCTTCATCTAACTTTCAAATATAATTTCCTCGATGTGCTCTATAAATCAATTTATTTTTTTAATCATGGTTATATCCCATGAGCTTCCCTCATCTTCATAACAATAATCACCAATAACACAGTCTAAATCAATAGACCCCCCATTATTAAAATATAACTTTTCTACACGGGTTATCCCCTCGTCTGTTTCAATATCTGCCTGCAACAAATAACAGTTTTTTGTATCGTTACAAGCATAAACAATATACTTCCCATTTTCCCCAAATAAACTATTCCAACTTGAATATACTATAATAAAAATTATAACACCGACGAGAAGTGAACGGAAAAATACCGTTTCTATCAAACCTTTAAACCTAACTAGCTCTCTAATCTCAAGCTCTATTTTTTTAATCTGGTCTTCAGTTTCAATATTTTCATTCATACTTTGATCTTAGTTTAAACTGTAAAATCCTATTTTCTGTGATTACACTTATAGGCTAATCTTCGAGATAAATGAGGCTTCTTACGCTCAAAAATCCGACTTGGTGGACCTGGGCAGAATCGGACTGCCGCCTCTGCAATGCGAATGCAGCGTTGTACCACTTAACTACAGGCCCTTCCAAACACTTGACAGATCCTATTGCATCATACAGTAACTTGTGCTATTTTTGAAGTGCGAGGATAGAGGGGAAAATCTGGGAAGTCGGTATCTACTTTAGATACCACAATTATAAAACAACGTTTTTATTCCCATCCCATCTCCCCTCCTCGCTCTCCCTTCCTCTTCATAAAACGTCGAGGATTTTTTATTGCCAATTTTCTATTTCCCATGGCACTTCTTATACTTCTTTCCTGAACCACAAGGACAGGGGTCATTTCGATTCACTGTATCTTGATTGACGATCGGCTTCTGAGAAGTGCTTTCATTATTTGATGACCCTCCTTCATTTTTTACATTCCCATCCGAAGAAAATTGCGCAATTTCTTCACTCGCTCCCTGAAAATGTATTTCACGAGGAGTCTCTCTTTGCACTTCAGTAGTCGCCGGTCCAAGTTTCATAATCGTCATCAGATATGTTTTGCGTACAGTATCCATAAGACCGAGAAAAAGATCATACGCCTCACGCTTGTACTCGATGAGCGGATCACGCTGACCATAACCACGCAGTCCTATTCCTTGACGGAGATAATCGATCTCGTCGAGATGATTCATCCACAGCTGATCAAGAGACCGAAGATAGATTGACCTCTGAATATCATTCCACAAATCTTTTCCGAAGCTTGTTTCTTTCTCAATATACACCTTCTTCGCTTCCCCTATCAGATGTTCGAGTATGAGGCCTTTCTTCTCTACTTCATTCTTCGAACGATCATCGCGGATAGTATCGAGTTTTTTCACGGCTTCTTTCTCATCGAGTGTCGGGAACATACCATTGGCTTCTGTCACAATCTCTTCTATATTCCACTGTGATTCTTCTTCACCAGCGGTATGAAAACTGATGGTCCGGTCGAGCTCCTCCGAGAGAAGATTCAACGTCTCATCACGAAAAGCTTTTGTTTCGAGAACGTTCTTTCGTTTACGATAGACCACTTCACGTTGCTTGTTCATCACGTCATCATAATCAAGCACGTGTTTACGCATATCGAAATTATAGCCTTCAATTTTTGATTGTGCACTTTCTATGGTTTTCGAAATAAGACCATTTTGGATCGGTTCATCTTCAGGGAGACCAAGTGTCGTCATCATACTCTTCATCTTCTCACCTCCGAAACGACGCATCAGCTCGTCTTCGAGTGAAACGTAGAACTGTGATGCTCCAGGATCACCCTGACGTCCTGCACGCCCACGGAGCTGATTGTCGATACGACGTGCTTCGTGACGTTCAGTACCGATGATGACCAGACCCCCGACTTCACGAGCGCCTTCGCCGAGTTTGATATCTGTACCACGACCGGCCATATTGGTTGCAATCGTCACCGCACCTTTCTGTCCTGCATTGGCTACGATAGATGCTTCACGTTCATGATTCTTCGCATTGAGAACCTCATGGACCACTCCTTCACGAGTAAGGAGTGTACTCAAATATTCTGATTTCTCAATCGCAATAGTACCGATGAGAACTGGCTGACCGAGCGCATGAATTTCTTTGACACGATGAGCGATGGCTCGGTACTTCGCTTCTTCTGTTTTGTAAACAATATCAGGCAAGTCTTTGCGTATAAGCACTTTGTTCGTCGGAATCTCGATAACGTCAAGCTTGTACACTTTGGCAAATTCCTCTGCCGATGTGATAGCTGTCCCCGTCATTCCAGAGAGCTTATTGTACAAACGAAAATAGTTCTGAAAAGTAATAGTAGCAAGCGTTCTCGATTCACGTTGTACCGTCACACCTTCCTTGGCTTCGATAGCCTGGTGGAGTCCTTCGCTATACCTTCGTCCCGGCATCAGACGTCCTGTGAAGTCATCGACAATGATTACTTCTCCATCTTTCACAACATAATCACGATCAAGATTAAAAATAACCTGCGCCTTGAGCGATTGCTCGAGATGATGGACATACGCCACATTGCCTGAAGCATAGATATTCCCCATACCGAGCAGGTTCTCGACGTGCGTCATTCCTTCGTCAGTCAATGTGACCACTTTCATTTTCTCATCCACGATATAATCCTTCTCGGGTATGAGGAGCGGGACGATATGAGCAAACTTCTCATAGAGCTTCGTTGATTCACTATCTGGTGCCGAAATAATAAGCGGGGTACGCGCTTCATCTATAAGAATAGAGTCAACTTCATCCACTACAGCGAAATTGAGATCCCTCTGCGTCATTTCTTCGACCGAAGCCACCATGTTGTCACGCAAATAATCGAAACCAAATTCGTTGTTCGTACCATAGGTAATATCAGAAGCATAGGCTTCACGACGTGTGATGGGTACGAGGTTTTCCATTTCTATACTCACTTCATTCTCATCAGCTACCGAAGACACGAAGCGATACGAAACATTCTGTCCAACAATACACGCTGTCGACAATCCCAGAGCCTCGTACACACGACCCATCCAGTTACAATCACGTTTAGCGAGATAATCATTGACCGTCACGACGTGTACACCTTTTCCCGAAAGAGCATTCAGATAAATAGGCAGTGTCGAAGTCAGCGTCTTTCCTTCACCCGTTTTCATTTCAGCGATTTTCCCATGATGCAGTGCGATACCACCGAGCATCTGCACATCATAATGGCGTTCACCGATGACCCTCCCTGCTACTTCCCTCACCACTGCAAAAGCTTCGGGCAAAATATCGTCGAGGGTCTCACCTTGCGTGAGCCTCGCTTTGAATGCTTCGGCTTTTCCTTTGAGTTCATCATCAGAAAGACCTCGCATACCAGTATCAAAGGTATTGATTTTTTCCACCAGCGGACGGAATTTATTCACTTCACGTTCATTTGAACCAAACAGTTTTTCAAAAAATGACATAATTTATGGCTTTAAAAAGGGAAAATATACCGCTGTATTGTAACAGAAAAACACGTTCTCGTCAAAGAGAATAGTATCGCTTCTTACCAATAATGGAAAGAGAGAAATACCTTATGAACGAGCGAGATAGTGATCCAAAGTATAGATCCAATTCTCATCATTCTCTCCTCCGCTTTCTCTCGTCATAATTTTCTGATTGAGCATCCAGCTGATATATCCTTGATCGACGAGCGATACTTCACTTACTTTTTTTCCGGCATATTTTCCGAAATTAAATGTATCGTAGAGAATCGGCACAAGAGAAACGGCAATCATTTTTTCAATAACCTTTTCTTCATCACCTATTTCATGAATCATCTTCATAAAGAAATAGTCGAACAACTTCTCGAGCACTTTCACATCACCGAGCGCACTGTGAGCAGGAGCATCCTCTACTGCGAGGCCATAATAATACCGCAGGTACTGCAAACTTTTCTTCGGAATCACATTCTCCGTATCAATATGATGAGCGATTTTGAATGTATCGATACTCTGTTTCGGAGTCAATCCTTCACGCCTGAGCATTTCGATATCAAAAGGCGCATTATGAGCCACCACAATGTTCCCCTCAGAGAAAAGAGTCCGTAAATCTCTCTCCATAACAGAGCCGATGAACGGAGAGTGATGTTTCACCATCTCGTTGGTGATATTGGTCACAACCATAGCATCAATAGTGATCGGTACAGGTGGCTTGAAGAGATCTTCGTATGCTTCTCCTTTATACATATAGGCGACCTGACAGACTCTATCCTCCTGCCCCATACCCGTAGTTTCTGTGTCAAGAAATATGAGATGATCTTTGTTCATAAAAAAATCGCTTAGGGATTAGAGACATAAGTATAGCACATAGAGCGTCGCACAGTTTTCAAAAATGAGCATCGGGATACCAACGATGAAATACCACTTATGAGTTTTGTGTCGAAAGGCAAACATTCCAAGATACACCCCAATACTTCCAAACATTGTCGCAAGAAAGAAAAGCATGCCCTCAGAGATTCTCTCTTTATTATTTTTCTTCGCGCGACGTTTGTCAACCCACATTGTAAGAAACGCTACAAGATTTACAAGAGTAAAAAATGTCAGTAGAAGAGCTATTTTATTCATGTACTTGCTTTTGTGGAATTATACAGCTTTATCAGTATCATTTTTTCTGCACGAGAAAGTTTCTTCATTCGAGATTCTTCCTTCGAAGCAAGAGAGCGATCACGGAATGTTTCAGAGAAAACGAGTTTCACAGGACGTCGCCCTCTGGTATATTTTGCCCCGAGCGACGAAGAATTGTGTTCTTCTTTCCTGCGTTCAAGGTTTGTTGTAATCCCTGTATAGAGCGTCCCATCCGCACACTTGAGGATATAGAGATAATACATGATATGAGGTGTTACGACCAGATCTGGATGATGAACACTATAATCATCGCGAGACCAATAATGAACTGAATCACTGTACCAGCAAGAAACCCAAGCATTGATCCTATACCAGCACGAAGAGAAAGCCTTGTATCTTTCTTGGCAATAAGCATCTCGCCGGCGACTGCTCCAGCGAAAATACCAAAAAGAAGTCCAGGAAAATTAAGTATTATGAAACCAAGGAGTCCGCCAAGAACAGCACCCACACTCCCCCATTTGCTCGCCCCATACCGCTTGGCACCATACGCCGAAGCCAAATAATCAATAGCAAATGAGAATACCGTCACGATCCCAAAAATAATCAGTACCGAAAGCCCAATAGTATCAATACCAAAATAGAATGCGTAGAGAAGAATCCCTCCAAAAATAAGACCAATACCAGGGAGTGCCGGCAGAACCGTCCCAATAAGTCCTAGAAGAACCAAAATCACCACAAGAAACAAAATTCCTATTTCCATATGTACAATATATTGTTTTTTA
The DNA here is from genome assembly GCA_002782305.1 of Candidatus Moranbacteria bacterium CG_4_8_14_3_um_filter_41_13. Classification (GTDB taxonomy): domain Bacteria; phylum Patescibacteriota; class Minisyncoccia; order Moranbacterales; family UBA1568; genus UBA1568. Next base: position 6,463 of record PFHN01000075.1, read on the forward strand.
TTGATGAAAGTTCGATCCTGCTACCGCTATAAATTCCCAAAGAGAGAATGATAACAACTATGAGGACACCGACAAGGATCATACGCATATTCATTGAGAATGACATCCTCAGTATACCAGTTCCTACGAAAAAAATATATCAGAATCCCTTCTTCATCGTTGATCTGAGAAAAGTTCTTTGCAGAAGTCCAAATATGTATTTCAGAGTCAACATATCTCCCTTTCTTGGAGAAACAGCCTTTCTTCTCGTTGTGAAACCCTTATTTCCATAACACAAAACGAGATTCTGAGCTCTTTTATGCTCGATGATACTTTTTATATTTTGCATACTCATTTATTCCAACTTTTTATTATAGAGTGTTTTGGCATTTCGATTGGTAACTACTTTTTTTCCTGTTTTCGATTCAATCTGCTTCCGTGCATTGCCTGCGATGTTCCCTCCTTCATGCGCCACAATTTTATTCTCATTAAGATTCTCTGGTTCATATGTCTCAGAAATTTCTGTTGTAGCTGTTTCTGCAAGCATATTCAGCACAAGCTCCAAATTAGTCATGTTATCACGTAAATTTTCCTTTTTCAGATCCTTCAATGCTTTATATTCTCTTGTCGTCATACCCGTCCAAGCCTGAGTAATTTCATTGGTGAGAATTGCAAATTCTCTTCCTTCTCTCACTCCTCGTTTTTCCCATTCTTCTGTGAGTGACTTACGAATTTCGATGCTCTTCAATCGTTGATTGATCCATTCACGACTATAACCTTTTTGTAAATATGTTTTCAGTGCACGATTGATAGCGAGTTCTGGATCAGCAGTTTCTTCCAATCGTTCATACCCAATACGTGCAAGCCATAATTTGAGAGGTTCTGCATTGGGCGATGGAATAGATTGTACGAGACGAAGCATAACCTCTGTATCAGCAACATCAGTCAGATATTTCTTACCATCAGATGATTCTAATTTCAGTTGGTGACATTTTGTCACCGACTCATTTCCCTCCTTTCGAAGTCGTTCTGCAAGCTTATTCCAATATTTTCTCGCATCAACACTATTAGTCAATACTTTTACAACATCAATAACGGAAAAATACCACAATTCTTTTTCAGCATCCCAATGTCGGCGAATTTGTTTCCCCTCAAAAATAGCTATCGCCTTCATTTTTGATTCTTTTTTCATAACATATTTTTGTTTACATTACTTACATATAGTATAATACAACATGCGTGAGAAAGATGTCAAGCAATAAAAAAGCAACTCCTTTTATGGAGTCGCTAACAAGAAGATACACGAGGGTTTCACCTTCATTTCGGTTTTCGAACGAGGAAGAAAAGTATAGTAGCGCTGATGGCTCCGAGTGTATCAGCGAGCATATCTTTCTGTGCATCCCAGATATCACCCTGACTGCCGAGATACGCCATAGCATCCTCTGCATTTGATTTGGCAGCGTAGATCCATTCGACGAGTTCATAACTCATAGCGATAGTAGCGATGACGAAAACAGGATATGTGAAAAGAAGAAATTTATTCGCTACCAGTTTCTTGCTCCAGAGCCACTCTGCGATAGCAAAGGCATAAAATCCGACCGAAAAATGAGCAATGCGATCGAAATGATTGCGAGAGAATCCGAAGAAATCACTGAACCAGTCGAAAGGAACGAGCGCAAAGGTGTAGTGTCCGCCAATAGTATGAAGGTAAATAAGCACAAACATGAGTGCATACGCCAAACGCGAAAAACGTATACCGCCATAATACAGACCTATAATAATCGCCAGAATAATCCACACTGTGAGATTCTCCGCAAACCACGTCGTCCGGTCTATCGGATTGATAGCAAGCACAGAAAAAAGCACAACATAGACCGAAAGAAGTCCCCCTAAGAATTTCGATGAGTCATTCATACCACAATATATTTATATTTTTAAATGTTAGATTCTAGAGCGTTGTTTACAAAAATTGATTGAGCGGTTACGCTCAAGAGTAACAATTTTTGGAAACAATATG
>PFHN01000047.1 GCA_002782305.1 Candidatus Moranbacteria bacterium CG_4_8_14_3_um_filter_41_13
AATGATATCCTTGCTAACCTTCCATTCGATCGATATTTACGTCTGAGCATAGTCGTGTCTGGTACCTATAATGATATCGTAGCTTTCGTGTATAAGACGGAAACATTGTCTGTAGGGCTTGATGTTGTTGGTATGGAGATTAAACGCGTAGAGATAGAGAAAGATTCAAAGAAATCTCAGGGCAATACAAGTCCATTCCTTCCATTGCTCGCTATTGGTACGAGTGCAGGAGAGACTACTCAGCCAGTAGCAGAGGAAACGATAGATGCTCTTGAAGCTACTCTCGATATTTTGGTCTATGTGAATAAATAACAGATATATGAAAAACCCTCTTAGCTCATTTTCGAAAGAATCAGGATTTCATTTTTCTTTTGAACATCTTCTCTTGTTCTGGTATCACCATTACAGAAAGTTTTTTCTTCTCGTTACTTTCATTGTGATTGGATTTGGCATATGGAATTATTACCACTATATTCTCGCTTATCATTTCACAGAAGATGAGAAAAAACAATATATAGAATCCTACTATAAAGAGACTTTGTTTCAGGAGAAGAAATTTCTTTCTTTAGTGCAGAGTTTGGAATCACGTAAAGAAGACCATCAAAATGTCCCTGTCTTGAAACAGAATATTTTCTCGAATCGTTAGTGCTTTGTGTGAGTCGTTATGCTTATCATAGAGAGTTGACCCGCTCTCTTGTTTTGGGTATACTGTATGCTCATAGAAAAGCGTAATGGAGTAGAGAAGAAGTTTGTAATTTTTTCATCCTTGATGTGTGACTCATACGATCTCCAGTAAAAAAACGATACCTATCTCAGACGAACTGATATTATCTTCTGTCGCGTCAAATCACAGAAAGGCAGTTTTTCAGTCTTTATTCAAAATGGCACCAAATTTCAGGATATGCCAGTTTGAACAAGCTTTTTTTGAGCCTTCTTTCGGGGGTTTTTCTGATATTTCTACGTTTCCCCTCACTATGAGGGAAATGCTGGAGAAACACCTGTTATGGATTTCCCTCAGGGAGGTACGGATATTTGAAAGCATAAAGAAAGATACATTCAAGGCAGTAGTGGAGACGGAAGATGGAAAATGTATTGAAACAGTCCTTATGAAGAATGCGCGCGGACAGTTTACTGTGTGTGTATCTTCACAAGTGGGTTGTGCTATGGCGTGTACTTTCTGTGCGACGGGTACGATGGGGTTTACTCGCAACCTGACTTCTGATGAGATTGTGGATCAGGTGCGGTTTTGGAATATATTTCTCGCGAAGCGAAAAGAAATCAAAGAGCGCATCAGCAACATCGTTTTTATGGGTATGGGGGAACCACTCGCAAACTATGAGAATGTAAAAGAATCACTTCGCCTTTTTTTTGCCTATACTGATATCGGAATAACGAGAATAACCGTATCAACCGTAGGGTTACTCCCGATGCTTCGGAAGATTCTCGATGATGAGACCTGGCCAGCAGTGCGTCTCGCGGTGTCACTACATAGTGCCGATGGAGATACACGGAGGCGGATGATGCCAAGTTCGTATGCGAGTTTTCTCGATGATTTGGCGGAATGGACAGCACGGTATTTTCAGAAATTTGAGAGTAGACGCAGACATCTGACTTTTGAATATGTGATGCTTTCAAAGATAAATGATACTGAGTCGCATGCTGAAGCACTCATCGCATTTGCTTACCGGGTGGGTAATGTTCGTATCAATCTTATCCCGTATAATTTCACAGGGAGTGTGTATAGGGACAGTTTGCCAGGAGACTTTATGCGGTTTCAGAAGCAATTAGAAGATGCTGGCATTACTGTGACTCGTCGTAAAACGATGGGCGATGATATTTCTGCCGCTTGTGGCCAACTCGTTGTTGAGAAAACAACGTTATAAAAATAGTATGCAAAAAAAATTCTTCCTCAAAACTTTTGGCTGTCAGCAGAATGTCGCTGATTCGGAGCGTATCGAGAGCTTTTATCGATCGCGTGGTTTTTCTCGTGCCGAAACATTGGAAGAAGCTGATGTGCTCATTCTCAACACGTGTGTCATCCGTGATAAGGCGGAGGAAAAAGTGTACGGAATGATCAAAAGTCTCCGTACGCGTCTCGGCAAGAAATTTCCTCATATCGTCGTGACAGGCTGTCTCGTCGGTGCGGCAGCGAGAGTGCCGGGTGGCAAGATGATGAAACGATTGACGACGCGATTACCGGACGTGGAATTTCTTCCTCTTGAAGAAGTGGGATTCGAATATACGCCGAAACGCGCTTTGGGGAAAACGGCTTCGATTATTATTTCCAATGGGTGCAATAATTACTGTGCCTTCTGTATTGTGCCATTTTCCCGTGGGAAAGAGCGTTCGCGAGCATTTGCAGATATTGTAAGTGAGGCACGTCAAGTGGTGTCTGACGGTTATAAAGAGATTGTTCTTCTGGGACAAAATGTGAATTCTTACGGTGCTGATTTTTTGCAGGAAAAGCTACGAGAAGGGGAATCATACGAATTGCCGAATGGAAAAAAAGTGAAACCGATTATGGTGAAGCATCTCAGTCGTCACCGCATCCCGACCCTTTTCCCATATCTTCTTAAAGCAGTCGCGGAAATACCAGGATTGAAAAAGGTGACATTCATCTCTTCTAACCCGTGGGATTTTTCTGACGAACTCATAGATGTGATGGCAAAATATGAAAATATTGATAGAGGACTCCATCTCCCAGTTCAATCAGGGAGTAATGAAGTATTGAAACGTATGAACCGTTGGTACACACGTGAAGAGTACCTTGATTTGATTGACCGGATTCGGACGAAGATTCCAAATATTACTTTTACAACGGATATTATTGTTGGGTTTCCTGGAGAGACGAGAGAACAGTTTGAAGAAAGTATCGATATAGTGAAACGCGTCGGTTTTGTAAAAACATTTATTGCATGGTATTCACCGAGGCCTGGGACCTCAGCGACGAAAGGACTAGAGGATGATCTTCCTATCGAAGAAAAACAGAGACGTTTCCATGAACTCGACAGAATAGCTTTTAAGAAACGGACTCTATAAAGGGGAAATGTTGTTTTCTAAAAGTATTTTTCTTTTCCCTACCCCGCTTCGAACGCTCCATGTCTTAGCGGAGATAAAGTCGTCTCATTCTCGCTCTCAAAGAGCGAGTTCAGATAAAAACTGAACCATAAGACGATCTTTCTTGCTCCGCTTTCGCCTCGAATCGTTATCGAATACGGGCTAAAGGAAACGAAAAATACTTTTAGAAAACAACATTACTGATAGATAGGCGGTGATATCAAAACAATATTTATACTATCAGAAAATTCACAAATGTTGATTTTTGAAAATTGATTGAAAATTATCACTTGGACGTGCTAATATAGAGATATTATATTATTCTTTCTTATGTCAAAAAAACTTCTTACAATTATCTCTTGGAATGTGAACGGGATTCGGGCTGTCCATAAGAAAGGTCTTTTTTTGCCGTTTATCGAGAAATATCAGCCGGATATCTTGTGCTTACAAGAAACCAAGGCTTTGCAAGGGCAGGCAGAAATCGACTTACCAGACTATGAAGAATATTGGAACTCTGCTGATCGCAAGGGGTATTCTGGAACAGCTATTTTTACAAAGATAAAACCTCTTGCAGTATTTAATGGTTTTCCTACAGATATTATAGAACGATTTGATCTGAGGGCTGATGGATATGGTGATCCGTGTTCTGAAGGGCGTGTGATTGCTACAGAGTTCGATACATTTTTTGTTGTAACAGCGTATACTCCAAATGCCAAAGAGGACCTTAGTCGCATTCCGCTTCGTCATGAGAAATGGGATCCTGCCTTCCTCGCGTATTGTCAGGAACTGGAGAAAAAGAAGCCGGTGATTTTTTGCGGAGATCTCAATGTCGCTTATACCGAAGATGATCTCGCCAACCCAAAAGCCAATGTCGGCAAGCACGGTTTCACCGATGAAGAACGACAGGGTTTTTCAAGTTTTATTGATGCCGGTTTTGTGGACACTTTCCGTATCTTTCATCAAGGAAATGGCTTTTATAGTTGGTGGTCATATTTTGCCAATTCTCGCGCACGCAATATTGGTTGGCGGATTGATTATTTCCTTGCCAGTCAGGTGCTCACACCGAGGATTTCTGATGCCTTCATTCTTTCTGAAGTGACAGGCTCGGATCATTGTCCTGTCGGTATTACACTTTCAGTATAATCATATGTCCAATATTCCACTGGCAGAACGGATGAGACCACAAACCATTGAAGAATTTCTTGGTCAAGAAAAAGTGTTTGGTGAAGGTTCTTTTCTTCGTACTGCCATAAAACAGAGTCACCTTCCGTCGCTTATCCTTTGGGGGCCACCAGGCAGTGGCAAAACGACGCTTGCACGTATTCTTTCACATGAAACGGAAGCCGAATTTGTCGCGCTTTCTGCGGTGAGTAGTGGCAAAAAAGATTTGCAAGCAGTCCTCATACAAGCGAAAGAGAATTATGCACAAGGAAAACAGACCATTCTTTTCCTCGATGAGATTCATCGCTGGAATAAATCACAGCAAGATGCACTCCTGCCATTTGTGGAATCAGGAGAGCTCACGCTTATTGGTGCCACAACAGAGAATCCGAGTTTCGAAGTCAATAGTGCTCTTCTTTCGCGTTCACGTGTGCTCGTGCTCGAAAAACACACTCCTGCCACACTTCTGACTCTCCTTCGCAGGGCTGTGAACGAAGATAATGAACTGAAACAGAAAAAGATTGAAGTGAATGATGAAGCACTTACTTTTATTGCGGAAGTTTCTGGTGGAGACGGAAGACAAGCACTGAATATCTTGGAAATATGTAGTACACAGTCAAAGCGTATTACATCAGAACTTGTCGGAGAGATAGTAGCGCGGTCGCATATTCTCTATGATAAAGGAGGAGAAGAACATTACAATATCATTTCTGCTCTGCATAAGTCGATGCGCGGAGGCGACGCAGACGCGTCACTTTATTGGCTTGGACGGATGCTCGAAGCAGGGGAAGATCCTCTGTATGTAGCGCGTAGATTGGTACGTTTTGCTTCTGAAGACATTGGTATTGCCAATTCTTTTGCTCTCCCACAAGCCGTGTCAGCTTTTCAGGCGTGTCAGATGCTCGGTATGCCAGAATGTGAAGTCCATCTTGCCCAAGCGGTGGTGTATCTCGCCTTGTCGAAGAAATCCAATGCACTGTATACCGCATATAACCAGGTGAAAGAAGATGTGAGAAATTTCCCGAATGAACCGGTGCCGATGCACCTGCGCAACGCTCCCACCAAACTGATGAAAGAAATCGGATATGGGAAAGCATATAAATATACACCAGATTTCAAGGACAAAGCATCAGCCAAGCAAGAATATCTTCCCGAAAAACTGCGCGGGAAGAAATATCTCCATCTTTCATAACATTTTTCCTGTCACCAGTCTTGACAAACATTTGCTTCTTTCCCTCGGGGGGGGTATAATGGATATGAAATTAAAAATAAACAAATAGAAAAAAGTATGCATATCTTTTTTAAATCTTTGTTTGTAGTGATAGTATTCCTCACTCTGTCACTCAATGCTTCTGCACAAACTGACAATACTCAATCATACCGTTTTACGGACACCTCTCAATTTACGAAAGAGCAGCTGATAGAGTTCAATAAATTGAATCCTGAACAACAAAATAATCTTCTTTATCCACCGAAACCATCATATCCAGAGAGTACAATAGATTGCCAAGAATACCTCTCATTTGGAGGGATTTCTATTGATATTTCTCCGACAGAACACAATGCTTTTCCTGGGAGCGAACTTATGTTCTCTGGTACAGTAATCAACCCATTTGATTATCCAGTTGTTGAAGGACAAATATTTGCCAAGATTTTTTATAACAATGACAAAAGTGTCAAAGATGAACATTTGAATGCTCATCGTCTTGTAGATCAGTTTATCGCAGTAGATAATATTACGCTGAAGGCTAATGAACAGAAACCTATAACCTTTCGTTGGCAGGTGCCCGAGTTTGCGCAAAGCGGAAACTATGAAGTGGTATTTTATTATTCTTCCGCTCACCGTTATAGCTTGACAGGGCTCACTTTTACGAATGATATTACCGGGAACAAAGTGACTTTTCATATAGAAAACAACGATAATAAACCACGTGTACACTTCGATGAAGATGCAGTGAAACTGAATGACAAAAACTTTTTCTTCGCTCAACCGATTCCGACCTTTACTAAGGATGAAAAAGTTACCGCCTTTATGTCTCTTGTCAACCCACGAGATACAGCTGCTTCTGTGGAAGTATCTTACAAGCTTTACTCATGGGATGCTCTTTCTGCTGATAATTTCAAGACGGGTGAAACAGTACAAATAGAATTACAACCAAATGAAATCAGATCTTTTTCGTTTGATGTTCCTACTATAGATAATGCCGTATCATATTTCGTAGTAGAAATGAAAGATCAGAATGTCAAATCAATTCTTGATATTCGCTTCGGCAGAGACGGAATAGAAGAGACACATAACAATAAGCTTGGTGTTGCGACGTACCCACTCAAAGCAAACACAGTCAGCACTCTTTTTGCCTGTGCTCATTCAGCAGGAGAAAATAATGTAAAAGAGAGCGTCCTTACTATTACCCTCAAAGACTCTGATCAGAATGTTCTTCATTCCTACACCTATTCAAATGGTATTACAAGTAGTGTCCTCGGCTTCAAAGATAGTTTCGTACTCGCGAAAGATTTGTATGATTTTACTCTTACTTCGAGTGTCACTCAAGCAGAAGGGAAACCCACGGAAGTAATCACTCTGCATTATAATTGTAATGAAATAGACCCGAGTCTTTGTCTAAAGAAGAATTACCTTCTTCTTATTGCTTTTTCTTTTTCGGGGATAGTGATGCTTGCCGGTGTCGTTTTCTTCTTCATCCGAAGAAGAAATATGAAGAGGAAGAATGTGATTAATACCAATGATACGATATAACTTTATGAAATATTTACATCTTTTGATTTTTATTCTCTTCGTATCTCTTATTGGTGTTGCTATAAACCCTGCAACAACTTTGGCTTCGAAGACGAGCGGAAGTATTAGCGTTCCTGAATATTCTAAAAGAACACATTGTTTCTTTTATACATTGAATGGTAGTTTCTTTCAAAGAGCATCATTGTTCAAGAATGGGGTAGAGATAACTGATGGTGCCAGTGTTGCTAGTGGAGATATCTTAAGTCTAGCACCTCTATTTAATGATAATGATGTCCAATGGTTTGTATCTGGAGGTATATTGGATTCACCATATGGACATTGGGTGTCTGGTGCTGGTCTTGGAGGTGTTGATTATTGGAGAACTGCCTGTAATGGTTATAATGATCGGATATACCTTGGTTTATCACTTGCTCCAACTACTCCAAGTTATACTTTTAATGGTCCTTGTGTACAGAGTGGATCAACATGTAAGGTAAATGGTGGTGGAACAATAGTTGCGACTATCAGTTTTCCTACAACTCCATATAGCTATTATCAGGGTTATCAAAATGTAGGAGATAGCTTTGCTTTTACTGGTATAGTGGACGGCGATGTTTCTATTGTTTCTGCTGGTTCTACCTCTAGTGCAAATATTGCTTTCTCTGTTACTGCAGTTGCTCCCATTACATTCCCAACAGCCACCATTACTGCTTCTCCATCTACTATTACGCAAGGAGGAAGTTCCACACTGACAGTCACAGGAAACAATGGAGCTACGGGATGCTGGCTCTCAGGTGGAGGCCTCTCTCAGTGGATAAGTCCATCAAGTGGAACAAAATTTGTTACCCCAGCTTCTACAACAAGCTACAGTACGTACTGCTGGAATGTTTCAGGTAATCATGGACCATCAGTATCAGCAACGGTGATGGTGAATATTCCGACTCCCACCGTTGATTTGAAAATCAACAATAAAGATGATCTCCTCTCAGAAGATACTACTCTAGGCACACCTTTGAGCATAACTTGGACATCTACAAATACTCTGTCGTGTACTGCTAAGCAAGGGTATGGGTTTAATGATCCTATTGGTACAAACTCAGGTACTCCTATCATTACTCAGGCTGTATTTTCAACTTCTCCGTATAAGATAGAATGTACAGGATTAGATAGAACAAAAGTATCTGATGAAGTCTCTGTTACACTGGTGTGTGCCATACCATGTAATACAAATTGGTCTGCTTGTTCCAAAGCATGTGGCACAGGCGTACAATCTCGCACGTGTACTTCAAGTACGTGTGATTCTTATACCGAAAGACAATCTTGCAACACTAATGCTTGTAATCAGTCAAGTTGGAGAGAAGTAGCTCCAGAGTGGTAAGATACTCTACACGAGGCAAAAGAAGAAAAGTGGTGAATAGGTCACTTACTGAATAAAACAGCGACTACTGAGAGAATCGGTAATCAAGGAAATTTTCCTCGGTTACTGATTTTTTATTTTCATC
>PFHN01000042.1 GCA_002782305.1 Candidatus Moranbacteria bacterium CG_4_8_14_3_um_filter_41_13
AATTTTGAACGATTACATTTAACCTTTCATGGACTTACTCCTCATGAGAAATACCTAGAAAGTGTTACCCTTGACTGTTAACTATACATCACACACATCCTGGGTTCAACAATAGCCCCCGTATAGAAACAAAGGTATTCTGAAATGATAAAAAGCCCCTACTTCAAAACAACATTATCCATATTTACAACTGACAACGTAGAACCTTCTTTTTTGAGTTGAATTATCGCACCATTACCGATCTTCTTAAACTCGCCCAATCCAAGTATCTCTCTAAAAATGCAACGAATCGGACCACCGTGGGTCACGACCGCAATAGCTCCAAACGATTGATGAGTGATATCTGAAAAACATTGAATTATACGATCTTTAAAATCTTTGTATGTTTCAGAGCCCTCAACCACATTGTCTCGATTAACCAAAATTTCACCGAGCCGCCTATATTCTTCTTCTGGCTGATTTTTGCCAAGCTCCAAATATGCACCATAGATATTTTGCTCAGCAAGACCATCTATGACGGAAGTTTTACACTGAAGAGCGTCACTGATAACTTTTGATGTTTCGCGTGCACGAATTTTTGGACTCGTAAAAACAACCTCGATGTTGTATCCGCTAAGTTTCTTAGCAAGAGTTTCGGCATCTTGGAGTCCATCTTCAGTCAGGTGATCATCATAATCACCATCGTACTTCTCTTTTACGTCAGAAGCACTTTCTCCGTGGCGAATAAGGTAGATATTCATATTCAAAAAATAAGCACACCAACATTCGTTCTGTATGGAAGATTCTTCACATCTGAACTATCAAAAGCTTTCTCAACCATGCTCAACGTGACTTCTGAATTCTCAGTTTTTGTTGTTCGATAAGCCATTCTTTTCCCAAACACACCAAAATACTCACGACGTAATTTCCCTTTCGCCGGAGCTTTTTGAAAACTCTTCAAGATACTGATTCTTTGCTTATTTGACATACTAAAATAGTACCATAGATAAGGCAATTTGTACAGAAAACTTCATCGTCTACCCCTTTTCCGCAGAAGTCGGTTCATCAGAGGTACCGACTTTTATTTTTTCATTATGAAGTGGCAGTTCGATGATGAAGCGGGCACCCTTATCTGGTCCATCTGATTCAGCCCAGATTGTGCCACCGTGGGCTTCGATAAAGCTCTTGCCGACGTAGAGACCGAGACCGGCTCCGGAGACCACCATTTTCGTCGTTTCTTTGCTCCTGAGGAATTTCTGGAAAAGATTCTTCATATCTTCGGGATGAATACCGATACCCGTATCAGAAATGATGATACGTGCCGTAAGAGGTGTGCGCTCGAGCGTCACTGTCGTACCACCCACCTTGGTGTACTTAATAGAATTATCGATGAGGTTTGATACCACCTCTTTGATCTTGTTTGGATCAACAGTGATGAGTGGAAGAGCTGTTTTTGGTAGATGTATATCAAGCGTCAGATTTTTCTCATTTGCAGATGATTTGAACATTTCTACGAGATCGACAATAATCGGTTCCAGCTGTGTCGGTTCGAAATTGTATTGGATACGCCCCGCTTCAATACGAGATACATTGAGCAAATCTTCGACAAGATGCACGAGGCGACTATTCACCAAATACAGCTTATTCAAAATATCGAGTACTTGCGGAGAAACAGATCCATACGAACCTTCGAGCAGAAGCGAGAGATATCCCTTGATAGCAGTAAGTGGCGTGCGGAGCTGATGCGATGCGATAGAGATAAATTCCGATTTCGTC
>PFHN01000108.1 GCA_002782305.1 Candidatus Moranbacteria bacterium CG_4_8_14_3_um_filter_41_13
GCCAGCTATGCGTTGCTGACCATGATGATGGCGCAGGTGTGCGGGCTGAAGGCGGGCGACTTCGTGCACACCTTCGGCGACGCACATCTTCTTAAGGAACCAGAAATTGTACCAACCTACCATTAATTATAAAGATGGCAGTCATTTGAAATAGGTGTTTTCATAAAAAGTACCAAGACATACGAATTTCTATCCAATCAAATCACCACAACATTAACTAATGACCGGAAAAGGCATCAACTTCAGAAGTGTGAGTCAGCGGCTAGCAACTAGTTAATGGCTTCCCTTTAACGGATTATCAATTATTTTATAACCTTGAATCTGGCCGCTCTTGTCTTCTTCAATCGCTTGAATCACTGCAACTCCACTAGCATCTTGATTGATTGCCGCTTGTGTTTGACATTTGATAATGGCTGAATCAATGTAGTTCTGCACTTTGTCCGTAGCAATCCATTCCTGCCATGCTGACAAATCTTCATCGCTAAGATTAGCGTAGCTTGGAAAGGTAGCCAAGGTATCACCGCGCCAATACATCAGACCATTTTCAAGCCCTATCCCGACACGTATATATTCCGCCATTTCCTTCCGAGAAGTAGGTATAGGCGCGGAGATTGGCATGCCTTCCCAAACCTTATCAGGCTCAAATGGAGGAGAATTTTCGGGGGCCGGAGTCCAGTACCAGAAATTTCCAGCCGGCGCTTTGAACCAGTTAATATCTGGCTCCATGATGTGGTCGATTAAAAGTGCTAACTTAATACCCGATGGAAGGGTTGGCATTGGCAATATCTCTCAAAAAAGAATAAAACGGTGAGCACTACAAAATGCATTCAGGTAAGCATGCTACTCGACAAACGACTTATGTTAAAAAGTGTGCTCAACCAGTCGATGCAACAGCTGACATTCACCAGCAATCTTAGGGCTCTTGACAGGGATTTTCGAATCGCATGCATTCCTCGTTGAAGATAAGTTCCACCATCCCAGTTGGACCATTCCGTTGCTTTCCAATAATTATTTCAGCAGAACCTTTATGACCATGAAGCTCTTCACGGTAAATAAACAGGATTAGATCCGCAACATCTTCTAGCAGTCCGATGTCGCGCAAGTCTTTTAAGACGGGGCGCTTATTAGGTCTGTATTCGAGCTCTCGACTCAATGAGGTGGTTAGAATCACTGGCACATTTAGCTTAAGCGCCATTTTCTTCAGAATACGAACGTGCTCACCTAATTGGATATTTCTATCGTATGCGGTTGCAGTATTCGTCACATCAAACGAGTGAAGACCATCTACAACTACTAGGGATGGCTTGATCTCGCGTTCTAGTAGGGCCTTATCGATACACTCAGCATTCCACCCAACTGCTAACGAATCGATGATATCTATCTGCAAGCCATTTAACCAACCAAGAGCTTTGACCATCTCGCCCCAGTCCTCATCCTCTAGACGACTGCTCCTCACATTGTGAAGATTAAGCCTTCCTGCAGCACACAGCATGCGCATCCCAAGTTGAGTAGCTCCCATTTCCATGGAGAAAATGATCACATTCTTATTGGATTCGCGCGCTACGTTCTCAGCGATGTTCATAGTGAAAGAGGTTTTTCCAACACTAGGACGGCCTGAAACAACTATAAGATCTCCAGGTTGCAGTCCAGAGATCAAGTGATCCAACTCTG
>PFHN01000011.1 GCA_002782305.1 Candidatus Moranbacteria bacterium CG_4_8_14_3_um_filter_41_13
CGCTCATTCCTCCATTCTACCAGACCTGCTCTGCAGGTCATAGTTACCCCGGAGCAGAGCTCCGAGGAATTCTATCGATTAAATTACGACATTATGTCTATCTAAATGTTTACTTATATAATCAAGCATTTTGTCATTACGATGCTCAGACTTTATTTCAAAGATAGTACTATTTATATCGTTAATATAAACTTGTCGCATATCAAAAACCGACTTTTCAATAAAGTTTTGTTGTAATTGTTCGGTTATAAACGCACCAACCCGCATAATATATTGCTCAAAGTAGATTATTCCATACTCAAACATTTTATCGTGGTTTGCACAAAGCCAAAATCCATTATCACCGTCAGTAGCTCGTTCTGCTTTTTGGTCGGGCGTATAATTAGTATTGTGGTCAATGTCCGTAACTCTTTCGATATGCGCTCCAATAACTAAATGTTCTAGATCACAACCACAAAGATAACATTGTTTATCACCAAACTTTTGTAAAAGGTTATAATGAAAAACACTGGTGTTTCTACTTGTATCTCGTGTTGCTTTCGCGTAGCCAGACGGTGATAATTCGATACTATCACCATAAGTAATGCCCTTATTTATTAAGATATTGCGTTGTTCAACTGACAGACTATCCGACTCATTATCAAGCACTGGATAAAAGACAACAGGTTTATCTACGATTTGCTTTATTGTTAAGGCCAAAATAAATGATTCCATTGCGTTCGCACCAAAAGTTTTTCCAAAGAGAGAAATATATTCGTCATCATCTGTAAAATAAGTTGAACGATTATGTGCGTTGCGACCGCTTGTTTGATTTCTATAACTTTTTAGATCTCCATAAGAATTAAAAGCAATAATTCCCGAAATACCCAAATCGTCAAGATTTAATATTTTTATTCCTATTGTAATGAAACAGCGATAAAACAATTTAATATAATCTGTTCGGTCATTACCAGACGGATTTATTAAAAAAATATCAAGATGTTTATTGTTTGAATTGTCATTATAAAACTCAATATAAGTCGGCGAAACAAATTGCATTAAATGTGCGTTTCGACTGTTATTATTCGGGTTTGAAAAACAAACATAATGAACTTCATCTGTTTCATCATTTACAATTTTGATATAACGACCATTTCGGCGAGTTTCGGTCTCCTTTTCGTAGTTTGTTGTATTAAAAATACGGTTACAAACATTTTGTAAAATATCATCTGTCAAATCGTTTAGCAGATTTTGATTTGTGGGTAAAATGATTTTTATCATATATTCTCCCTGTTATAATTAACTATTAAAACTTCCTTGCGACCCTTTCGAGCTGATTTATTATAAGATATAACTTTGTAACCTTTTTTATTGACCCACTGTCCTAACAAAGTATTCTTTTCGCCTTTATGTTCTAAAACATTTGACATCATAAACCTTATTCCTTTAGTGTTAAGTTTATCTAAAAAATTATAAAGTCGCAACTCGTCCGATTTTTCCCATCCATTAAAACCTCGTTTACCGTCATTATAACTACCAAGTGTAATAAGATATGGTGGGTCGCAATAAATAAAAGTTTCGGTATTGATATATTTGTTTATTTTTTCAAAATCTTGTGATAAGAAAAATATATTTTGTTCTTGTATTCGGCGACAAAAACTGATTATCTTGTCCAACATATTATCATTTAAACCAGCGGGTCCAACAGGATTATTACAATCATAAGATGAGTTAAAACGGATTTGCTGATTAAAGCCGTATAAGATAAGCATATATAGCATTTTGGGGTCGCGTAATTCCAATATTGTAGAGTTATATTTATTTCGCAACTTCATATATGCTTCTCTGTCACCGCGCTCCAATTTATAGTGTCGATGTGTTCGTAAAATATATTTTACTAAATCACTTGTTTCGGTGTCTCTAAAACACTCCATTAATTCAACAACTTTATGATTAAATTCGTTATAAATAATCTGTTCGGCTTCAATGTTTATTCCGACATTATAGCCACCGCCAAAAACGTCGATAAATCTTTTAATTTTTCCGTTTGGCAAGTTTTCTTGTATAAAATCTATTAAATCATATTTTCCACCCTGATAATTAAGTGGTGAAGCATAATTAACCTTTTTATAATCTTTTTTCTCTATAAAGAAAAGATACTCACAATGTTCTTGTTTGCTGGCAGTTTGGTGATTTTTATATTGCTTATAATCTATCCTTCGGAGTTCATAAGTTTCAGGTTTTCCGTAACGTTTTAAAACATTTTCAATATATTTTTGTGACATCAAACCATCAGAGTTATAACTTAAAATAATATATTTAAATCTTGCTTTCGCAACTATTTTTTCAAAAGTTACTTCAACATCACCATTGCGCGAAAATGCCGAAGCGGTTTCGCTTGTATCTCTTAAACCACCCTTACCTTTTATTTCTGGGTTATCATTTTTAGCTATTGTTTCCAGCAGGTGATACTGAACGGAATATTGATTTTTTGTATAAGGCGGATCAAGATATAAAATATCCCCACTTATATCATTTATAAGTTCCTCTATTGTTTTGTTATGAACCTCAGCTTCATAAAGTCCTTTAATGTCTCTTTGTTCAACCTTAATAAATGACATTGGTTTGACTGCACGAGAGTCCCATGTTTTGAGATAAGAACCATAAACGCCCGCAATATTCGCAACTTTTGAAACTGATTCAAGTAGAGCGGCAATAAGATAATAATACTCAAAATCGGTCAATCTATCTTGTTTTTTCCACTCATCAATTTTGTTTCGTATAAAGTCAATTTTTAAGCCATTTTCTGCTGAAAAATACATTCGCTTACTTCCTTTGTGAGAGTAATTTTTATAGATAAATCCCTCGTATTCTCGTTTTTCTTTATTAAAATAATCAAACGGGTCAAAACCGAGTTTATGAAATTGTAAATCTGGCGTGTTTAGTTTAGCTTGTGAGATTATAAAGGAGTAATATTGAACATCATTTGCGATAATACGAAACTTGTCTTTTAAAAATTCACCAACAGCACTTGTTCCGCTAAAAGCGTCACAAAAAGTAAAGTTCTCGTTATCAATTTTTTTATCCTTAATCAACTTATAGAGTTTGTCTACAAGTTCTGTTTTTGTTCCTAGATATCTCATTGGGATATTATACAGTATTTTTTGATTATTTTATATAGGCAAAAAACAAAAAAGAAAAGCCCGCCTGCATTCCTCCCCAAACCCCTCCTGCGGGCGAACAAAATCCCCAAATCAGAAATCAGTCTCGGAAAAGTGAAATCCAAATCCCCAAAAAATTGTTTTCACTTTTCCGAGTCCAAATTCTAGCCCCGCCAACTGCCTGAATCCTTGAGTGCAGAACACCAGAAACAAAATTTTCTTTTCCATTTAAGAGAAATTCTTCCGTGCGCCAAATCAGAAAATGTAAAGAAAATTTTTCGTTTCTGGTGTCCGCCGAGGTAATCCGAGGCGGGTTGGCGGGGCGTTCAGTCCTTCATTCTGTCTTGAAAATAAGTTCGAGCAAATGCTATAATAACACCTCAATGAACGTAGTAAATAGAGAAGAGAAGAAAGCACACTACTTGGCTTTCGAGAGGAAAGAGAAAACCGAATTTATTTTTTAGTTAAAGATGTTTCTTGCCCCACGTGTTCAGGGCACAGATGAGGGGAGAGAGACTTTTTCCTTGTCTTGAAAGAGAGTATTCTACTTTGGGTGGGATATTGGTGTAGGCCTTACGCACGATGAGCATATCCGCTTCAAGTTCACGAAGAGATGAAATAAGCATTTTTTCATTCACATTTGGAATGAGCTTTTTCAGCTCACCATAGCGTTTTTTTCCGCTTCCAAGATGCCAAATAATAATCATTTTCCATTTACCAGCAATCATCTGGAGGACTGATTCGAGAGAGCACTTCACTGCTTCTTTCATATATACTTACTAATATGTAGGTACTTGTATAATAGTATGTATTCATATAGAATGCAAGAGTAATATCATAAGGACAAAAAACATATCTCAATCCATAGAAGCACTGAAGTGGCGTTATACTACCATAAAGAATATACCCATCGAAGCTTTAGCAGGATTTCGTACCATGCTTAACGGTGCCATTCAAATGAAAGGTGAAGTTGGAGCAAGAGAATGGGCGATGCGTCAAGTGTATATCGCTCTCGGAGTACTCCTTACTACTGCAGCGATCGAAGGTATTGACGCAACTCCGATGGAAGGATTTGATCCGAAACAATTTGATGCAATTTTAGGGCTTGAAGAAAGGGGGCTTACCTCATCTGTGGCTGTAGCACTTGGTTTCCGTTCTTCTGAAGACACTCACGCGGAAGAAGCGAAGGTACGCTACTCTGAGGAAAAGGTCTTCGCAATACTTTCCTAATATACTGAGTGTATAGCGGGGAAGATAAGAAAATGAATGATTCTCCAGAGTCATTCATTTTTGTTTTGTAATGTGCCTTATTTGTAATATACTGAAGAGGTAAATAATAAAAATATTTTTATGGAAATGGAGAATACGAGTGAGCAAGAAAATATTTTCGAACAAATATTCCTCCAGTCAACGGTCAGTACACAGATTCTTGATAAAGATGGTTGGTGTCAGAAAATCAACCCAAAGTTAAGCGAACTTTTTGGTGTAAAACCAGAAGATATTGAGGGAAAAGTGTATAATATTTTTCAGGATAAGGCTCTTGAAGAAGCAGGCATACTTCCTGAGTTAAGCACGGTTTTCCATCAAGGGAAAAAGATAGAATGGGAGATATTGTTCGATATTGGACTTGCTTCAGAAGCTCAGAATATTAAGGTGGCAGAGAAGAAAAAAGTATGGTTTCATAACTGGGCTTTCCCTCTTTTTAATGCACAGGGAAAAGTCAGTCATGTGATTATCCAACACGCTGATATTTCAGCTAAGAAAGCAGAAGAGATGACTCTTGCTGAGAGTGAGAAGCGTATGCGAGGGTATTTCAATACACCACTTTATGGTATAGCGATTACTTCACCTGGTAAGAATTGGGTTGAAGTGAATGATGCTCTTTGTATAATGCTTGGATACACTCGTGAGGAGATTTTGCAGATGACATGGGTAGAAATGACCTATCCGGATGATATAGTTCCAGATGTTGCTCGGTTTTCGCGTTTGATGTCCGGAGAAATAAATACGTATATCCTGGAGAAAAGGTTTATTAGAAAGGATAAAGAAATAGTGTGGGCGAATCTTTCTGTGGAAGGCATAAGGAATACGGAAGGAAAATTAGATTATGTTATTGCTATTTTGCAAGATATTACAGAGAAAAAGAAAGAGGATGCACGGCTTTCAGAGCAGAATGAGGAAATACAGAAAATGAATAATTTTATGCTTCATCGTGAGGAGAAGATGATAGCTCTCAAAGAAGAAATAACCGCCTTGAAGACCCGTCTTGCAGAACTCGAGGAGAAAAAGTAAAACATTTTTTATACAAACAAATATGAATCGAGAAATTATTATAGAGCTTAAGGACGAACATCGGAGAATTATTACCTTGTTAAATGAAGTAGATATGAATGGTTCACAAGAAAAAGTGAAAGAATTAATTTTGGCATTGCAAGGCATTGTTGTCCAACATTTGCACAAAGAAGATACCCTTATATATCCAGAACTTCTGCATTCTAAAAACGAGTCTATTATAATGCTTGGAAATGGTTTTCTTCATTCAATGACAGAGTACTCTGTTATATTTGTGGATGTGACACGTCGCATATTAGAGAGTACCAATCAATTTGATTCTCTTCTCAAGGAGGATTATAAAAAAATAAAAGACAAAATAAAGGACAGGATTTTTATTGAAGAGAAAGCTCTTTTCCCTGTGTATGAAGGTCTGGGTGAGAAACAACTGTGATATAATAGAAATATAAAAATAACTTTTCATTATGTTAGAAATAAAAGAAGAAGATGCTACAGAAATCAGAGATGATGAACAAAAAAGAGTATCACTCGAGTCTCAAAACACACCACATAAAGCTTCACACGAATCTCTTTTTGGGGCGCTTCTTTTTTTGTGTATGCTCGTTTTTGTGCTTATGAGCATTGCTTCGATTGTCTGGGTAGTGTACAAAGGCTGGCAAAAGAATCGCATCATAGAAAATGAGCCATCAATTGCTGTGCTTTCCGAAAAGACAAGTGATCAGAGTTCGGTTACTGAAGTTCCAAAGGAAGAAACAATCAAAAATGAAGCACAGCAATCACCAGAAAATACTCCTCCTCTTGATTCTGCTTCTCTGAAAAAAACGGTTATCAGTGTACTGAATGGTGGAGGAACGAAGGGAAGTGCTGGCGTTATTGCTACGTTCCTGAAGAGTGAAAGGTATATAAATGTTACAGCAGGCAATGCCATCAAGGATTATACTGGAGTCACTGTTTATTTTTCTGATGGTATGGACAAGGAAGCAGAAGCCATTAAGCTCGTTCTCATCAAAAAATATCCGGCAGTAAAGATGCTTAAGGCAGATGCAGTCAATAAAGAAACTTCTATCTCAAAGATTACCATTATCATCGGGAAGTAATGTTGTTCTTCCCTTTCTCTTAAATAAAAAAAGGTTTCTATGAATCTTCGTACGAAAATTTTTTTTCTTATCGGCGGGCTACTGGCAGTATTTTTTTCAGCGGTTATTTTATTTACCTCGTACAAATTAACGAAAGATTTCTCTGGTCTTGAACAAGAAAATCTCCATAAAAATCTTGATCGTGTTCAGGATGCGATGAATGAAAGGATAAAAAATTTATCCACTAAATTGGGAGATTGGGCGGTATGGGACGATTCGTATCAATTCATCATTGATCACAACGAAGAATACATACAGTCAAATTTACAGGATAATGCCTTCGATATTCTCGGTATCAATTTCGTTGTTTTTATTGATGCAGATGGTCGAGTCGTCTTCCAGAAATTTGTGCAAAACGGAAAAGAAGTGCCTTTTCCAAGTACGTTTTCAGATCATCTTATGAAAGACTTCGCTGATGGAGAAATAAGTAAAGCGGGCAATCATCAAGAATTTGTGACACTGTTCGGAAAGCTTGTAGTGTATACATCAAGACCAATTACTTCGAGCGACGGCATCGCTCCTGCCAATGGAGTCATCATTTTCGGATATATTGTTGATGGCAATGAAATACAAGAAATAGCAAACCTCACGCATCTGGATGTTACCTATGCCTTGTTTGAAAATCCTAGTGACAAGCCTGATGGATTCGATCTGGCGAGAGCCAATCTTTCTTTGGAAAATAATCATTTTATACCGAAATCAGCAAGCTCCCAAATGATTACTGGTTTTATTCTTATCAGTGAAGCTGATGGGGATCCTGTATTTATTCTGCGTGTGGATATGCCGAGAGATATATATCAGAAAGGACAGTCAAGTATTCTCCTGTTTGTTGTTTTTATACTATTATCTGGTATTATCTTTTGTTTGGCTACTTTCTACTTACTTGGTCATTTTGTTTTGGATAAAATCGCGTATTTGGATCAGGAAATACAGCGTGTCCGTAAGGGTAGTGATGTAAAAAAAGAAATTATTATATCCGGAAAAGATGAAATAGCCCACCTCGCAGAAGATATGAATCAAACATTCAAGGATTTGGAAGAGAATGAAGAAAATATGAGGATACAAAACGAGAGTCTGGAATTAAGTAAAAAAGCGACTCTCAATATTCTCGAAGATGTTGCTGCTTCTGAAAAGGAACTGAAAGATAAAACAATAGAACTGCTCAAGTTCAAACAAGCAGCGGACACGAGCTTTGATCACACTATTATTACTGATGCAGATGGAGTTGTTATATATGTGAACCACGCTGCGGAAATGCTCACTGGTTATTTACGAGAGGAAATGATTGGCGCAAAACCGTCACTGTGGGGCAAGCAGATGTCACACGAGTTCTATGAGAAGATGTGGATCACTATTAAAACAGAAAAGAAAATATTCGCTGGTGAAATAACAAACAAAAGAAAGAATGGTCAAGTATATCTCGTTTCAGCACGTATCACGCCTATCGTTAGTGAAGAAGGAATTATACAATTTTTCGTTGGTATTGAGAGTGACATTACAGAAGAGAGGGCATCGCAACTCCGTATCGTACGCCACGCTGCTGAACTCCAAGAGTCAAATGAGCTTATAGAAAAGCAAAAAGAACGCGCAGAAAGTATCCTTCGTTATC
>PFHN01000080.1 GCA_002782305.1 Candidatus Moranbacteria bacterium CG_4_8_14_3_um_filter_41_13
GGGCGGCAATGGCGATGTGCCGTTCGCGCACAATGTGCAGAACTCGATTCAGGTCGTGGCGGCGAATGATGCAGTGTTTGAGATGAGGAGGGCGGCATGAATATGAATCCATTAAGTGAACTGTACGAAAGAGTAAGGCATTTTGCATCTACCCGACATGGCATATTTTTTATGATTTTCGGCCCCGCATTGCTGGGGATGCCAGTGGCATTATTTCTCCCGGAAAATGTGTTGTCCTCCAGTCCATGGTTGATGTTGCTGACGGATTTTTTTGGTCAGCACTTTCCGATGATAGTCCGGCTTTCAGAGCCGACGGACTTTCCTCAGGTGGCAAAGCTTTTTTACACATTCATGTTCTTGCTGATCCCTCTGTGGTTCTGCGGTTTGTTTTTGCTTCCAGACGAGCGCATCGTTCCACTTGAACACCACATCAAGCACAAAATTCGGTCACCATTAATTTATTTTTTGCTTACGTTTGCTTTTGTATATGTTGAGCTGATTCCTCATGTTACGCAGCCTGATATGGGAGGGATCATGAAGCTATCGAAACATTCTCGATTGGGATTAAGCATCTGGGGCTCCTTGCTAATGGGGGGCGGCGTATGTTTGATTTATATGATCATTCTTTGGATTAAACGCATACCAAAAATTTATAAGTTCCACAATTGATAGGGGGTATGAAATGGCTACGCAAAATCAAAATTCGGATACAGTTATCACCGTTATATCAGGAGTGCTGACGGCATATTCTCAAGCAATGGGTACGTTATTGAGTAAGGCGGGAATTTATTCGCCTTATACGCTGGTCAAAATGGGGGTGGTTGGATCTGTACTCGACATTGCGCAGACGTCGCAAGCGGCACAAAGCGGAAATTCATATGAGGCAGGCAATGCCTTTTTTGGTGCTGTCGGTGGAACATTGGGGGGGCTGGCAGGGGCTGTTGAGGGGGTGGGTTTTGCCAGCATTCCTTTAGCTGTTGGTGGCAATTATTATGGCAATAAATTGGGGCAATTATTATGGGCAGAAAAAATTGCCCCTGCTCTTGGAATCCTTCCCGATGGTTCCCTCGATCCTGCCGTTTTCGCCGCAAATAATGCTGCCGTTTCGTCAATGTCAACGCATGACATAATTAATCAGAATGGAATAAAAGTAGGCACTGCAATTGATGTTAATACAGTGGGTGAAAACCGGACGACCGTTTTTCTGGATGCGTCAGGTGCGTACCAGGGAAGGTCAATCAGTCAAATGGGTAATACGCCTACGTTTTACGACGCAGGTGGCGGCATGTCATCCGAGTTTGCGCTGGCAAAACTTGGAGATTTTTATACGGATCGCGTAACAAATGGGCAGTCCTCACTGACCAACCAAGTGATGCCGACATTAAATAATACGAATATTTCCGTGAACCCCAGCGGTCAGGTAACACAAACAACGACAGCCAATATAGATGGAAATATAGCGAATGTTTCATTCGCTTTCGATACAAGTGGGAATCCCTATGTTTCCAGCGTCAATAGCATTAACGGACAGCCTCCGACGGATCAGGCTGCAGCAGTTACCGAATTTAATAAGCTTGGGCTTACGCCGGATATGTTGGTGTCGGGAGGAGCGGGGGTTTCTGGAATTACTGTTAGCGGAGTTGTTTCGGCCTTCGATGCTGTCCACCCCACCGGCCTC
>PFHN01000071.1:0-147 GCA_002782305.1 Candidatus Moranbacteria bacterium CG_4_8_14_3_um_filter_41_13
GCAACTATTGGGCCAGCATCAGAATCAAAAGAAGTATTGCAAAAAATGATTGTAGCAGGACTGAACGTCGTTCGTCTGAACTTCTCACACGGTGCCTATGAATGGCACAAAATGGTCATTGATCGGGTGCGCGCACTATCAAGAGAA
>PFHN01000071.1:168-1656 GCA_002782305.1 Candidatus Moranbacteria bacterium CG_4_8_14_3_um_filter_41_13
TTGGCAGATATTCAGGGACCGCGTATCCGGACAGAAATCACAGAACCGATCGAAGTACATCAAGGCACGATAGTGCGGATGAGTGATATTGCGAAGAAAGAAGTCTTGCTAGTATCCGAGATACCTACCGTACTTTTTGATATGCCAAATATTATTGATGGCGTGAAAGAAGGACACAACATCCTTATCGAAGATGGGACAGTGGAACTGGTGGTGAAGGAAAAAGGTGATACTTTTGTTCTGGCAGAAGTAAAAAATGACGGCACTATAAAAAACCGCAAAGGAGTAACGCTCCCTGATTCTACGTTGGTGCTCGATATTTTGACTGAAAAAGATAAGAAGGATTTACATTTTGTAGTGGAAGAAGGAGTGGATTTCATCGGGCTTTCTTTCGTGGGGACAGCAGAAGATGTCACCTATGTTCGCACGACAATGAAAGCAATGTTTCCAGAGAAAGAATATTTCCCAAAACTTATTTCAAAAATAGAACGCAAAGTGGCAATCGAGAACCTCAGTGCTCTTGTCAAAGTAAGTGACGCAGTGATGGTAGCACGGGGAGACCTCGGAGTAGAAATGCCAGAGAGCGAAGTGGCAATTTTGCAGAAACAAATCATTGCAGAAAGCTTGAAGTCAGCGAAGCCGGTCATCGTGGCAACACAGATGCTGAAGAGTATGACCGAGAATCCTCGTCCAACGCGTGCTGAGGTATCTGATGTGTCCAATGCAGTCATTGATCATGCTGATGCAGTGATGCTTTCGGAAGAATCAGCGATGGGGAAGTATCCTGTCGAAGCGGTGGCTATGCTTGCTGAGATTGCCAAGAAAACAGAAGAATCACCATTCAATGATATGTATGAAACCTTGAATGTAAACTTCCATAGTGAAACAGCCTTGATGATGAGAAGTGTCTACGAGCTCGCTAGAAGTTTTCAGACGAAGGCTATTTTGCTTTTTTCTGTGAGTGGGCACGCTGCCAAGCTTCTTTCTCATTTTCGTCCTGAAAAAAGAATATTTGTGGCGACAAAGAGCCGAAATACCTACAATGAGTTGGCATTGGTTTGGGGAGTTGATCCGTATGTATTCGAAGAAGATAATGATACAGATGATTTTATCCGTCATCTTATGGAGAAAGTGAGAGATGATGGAAAATTATCGGTCGGTGATCAAGTAGTGGTCTTTCACGGAAGAACAAGAGTAGAAGATAATATGAAACTTGTCGGAATCAAAGAAATACGATAGAATCGTATTTCAGTTAACAAAAAGCAAATAACAAATAACTCTTGCAAAAAGTAATACGTTTTTTGTTGGCTGTTTATTGTCGTTTGAGAAAGGAGATGTCGCATAGTGGTCTAGTGCACTCGCTTGGAAAGCGAGCAGGGTGAAAGCCCTCGAGAGTTCGAATCCCTCCATCTCCGCCAAAATTGAAAATCGGAATCGGAAGCCGAAATGGGGTCGGCACGAAGTGCCGACACAAATGTATTCCCCCCA
>PFHN01000052.1 GCA_002782305.1 Candidatus Moranbacteria bacterium CG_4_8_14_3_um_filter_41_13
CTTTCTCTTTCTTTTCAATGGTCACTTCTGGAAACTTGGCAATAATTTCATCTTCAAGACCATTGGTCACGCCAATTTTCATCGAACCATTATAGAGAGTAATTTTGGGAGATGCTGGCGTCTCGACAGGAGGAGTTGCAACCTCTTCGGTCGGCACTGACTCTTTTGAAATATCTTCTGCTCCTTGTGTATTTTGTACATCAGCAGATGATGTTGTTGACTGAGTGCTGTCCGTCATATTGATTACGGTCACATCAATGATTTTCCCTGTCGATGGTCGATACAGGATAGCCCTTTTCGCATTGGTGAAAAGAAGCACTTTGTCCCCGTTCTCGGCTTTATTAAAAAAAGCAGATTTCTCAAGCTTCGCTTTGTCATTAATAGTCGCAAGTGTTGGTATCTCGTCAGGGAGTTCTATGAGCTTCCCAATTTTCTCTCGTATCTGTTCTACTTCATTTTGATTTACTTTAGCTTGATCAAATGTTGATTTTTTGTATTGGGTATAGAAATAAAATGATGCGATAGAAGTAGCAATGAGAAGGAGAACGAGTACCAAGAAAGAAAGTGGAAGCCACCTATTATTTTTCTTTGTTCCTCCCTCTTCTGTTTTTTCTTTTATAAAAAAAGACATATATTTATTTTTATGAATATTTTCCTTCTATCAGTATACCAAAAAATTCTTCCATTTCAAAGGGATTATCCATTTGAAACTTTACTGCGACACGTAAATCTCTTCATCCCCTTCCGCGCCACAGGCTCGGACCGTTACAATATTGTAATCATCTCTTGTTACTGTGTAATATGTATGTTCAGCACTTCCCTGTAACGGATCTCTCGGTATGGACTTAAGATATTTCGCCAGATCCGCGCTCAAATCCATACAGTCGCCATCACCGGTAGCGCAAGTACCATCTCCTCCAAAAAGAGCACAGCCACTCGTCGCGGTTCCTAGCTGTTTTTCCGCATCCGATTCTTGCAGGCCACTGCCAGCGGGGTATGCCCCTTTATTATCGATAACATACTGCTGAATTGCCTTCGAAATCGACTCCACGTCCGCACGCCTCCTTGCATCACGAGAATCCTTAAATCGCTGTGCCGGGTTGAGCGCCACGATGACAACGGTCGCAAGCACGGCGATGATGCTTATTACCAAAAGAATCTCGATTAAAGTAAAGCCTTTTTCTTTTTTCATACGTTAGGAAAATCAGTTGATAGTACATCGGTCACTGGTGCCACTTCTGCATTCGTACCAGCATCGGAAGTTATCGTCTCTGTCTCATCCACAGCGTGAGTGGTGATCGTATCAGTTGTTTGGGTTTCGCTTGACAGCACATTCTCCGTCGTGATAATCGGAACAACCATATCGATAACAGACGTATCAGTCGATGTGATATCTATAGTTTCTTTCGTGACCTCCGGGGTCGTCACCTTTACCTTTTCAGAGATAAAAGTCTTGCTCCCCTTTACCGCGAGTGCTACCCAGCTGAAATGAAGGTCGTAGGGGACATCTTTTGAAAGGACAATAGTGAACCCATCCGTTCCTTTTTCAGTCACGAGATAACGTACATCGCTCGCAAAAACCGTATCGAGATACTCTTGTTCTACCGCCGCTACATCGGCCACAAGCGTTGCATCTTCCGTGCCATCAAGGAGTGGCGACTGGTCATTGGAAAGGGTCGCGGTAACGATCGGTTGTTGCTCGTAAGTCGTATCAAAGGTGACACGGACTTTGCGTGCTCCCTTTTCAATTATTGCGAAACCAGCCGTGTCCGAAGCAAAAACCGGAGCTTTTTCGAACGCTACTCGATCCCTGAAAACCACCTTGCCAAAGAAGGTTGCCAGTTTCCGAAAAATGCTCTCCCCTTTGAACTCAGCCGGGCCAGAAATGGTAAGACCACCTGTGGCAGACAACTGTCCAAGAATTGTACTATCGAGAGTTACAGTCAACGTATCAACCGTAATAGACTTGAGTGCCTGCGCGAGAGCAGTCGACGCCGTTTCACCAGAAGAAACGGCTCTTTCAGGAACAGCTTGCGACACGATGCCACTTGCGGTAAGACTGGCATATTTCTCCGCTAAACTTTTCACCGAATCAGTATAGATCTCCAAGCCCTCAATCGTTTCTGCTCGGATAGTCTTGGCCGTCACAACACCAGAAAAAGTCGCATTACCCAGTGCATCGATGTGACTCGTCGGTTCTTTCCCTGGCTCGCCGAAAGTGATTTCGCCATCGGGACCTAGTTGGACGGCCAGCATATTCGTAAGTGATGGTTTGATGGTATCTACTGCCAGCTCTTGAGTCATCACTTTTGGCGTAATGATTTCAAATCCTGCCACAACCTGATCAGTCACAATCGCACTCATGTCGGCTCGTTCCTCTGTTTCTATCTTATCTGAGACGAGTCTCTGTAGTATACTTTTTCCTGTCATCAGACCCGAACTATCCGTCAATTGCACACCATTGAAAAATGTGTTTTTCACAAAAGTCATCACGAGTCCGACTTCGTCATCTGAATAATTGAAGTCTTGCAGTGCCTGACCGATTATAACTCCTGCTTTCGTTGCCTTCATCGCTACTCCGGGAACTGATGACGAAGTCAAGTAGTCTCCTGCAACCACACGGCCATTCTCTGTCGATACTTGAACTGGAATACGTCCAGAAAGCGCCACTGCAAATCCTGTCACTCCCTCGTCGCCCTTACCACCGATGACTAACGCCGGCTGAGAAGAGATAATGCCAAGTACGTCTCGATCATGTGCACCGGCACTCCGCTTAATTCCGTTGATCATAGTACGGTCAATACTTACCACTTCACCGGGCAGGAGTGTTTCGTCATTCGTTGGATAGATTTCCGCCAAGTCAGCATTGGAATTATCCACTTCAAAAAGCGTTACACGCAAGCGAGTAATAGTCGCCGTCGTACCTACTGTGGCGGTATCGGAACAGATATTAATGTATATTGTACTCGTTGTCGCCGGCGAATAAAGAAATGTTGTGGTACTCGTCTTGGTTACACGGTTGTTACTAGAAAAGGTACCTGGCGATCCGCCCACGGATGTACCACTGTTACAGTTTGCGCTTGAGCCGATGTTCGCCTCCACGCGTGCCGTCGTTTCCGCATCCCCAGTACTCTTACCCAGAGTTTCCATCGTTACCACTCCATAGATAGATTTCGATGTGGTTGATGGAGTAATATTCGGGAAGGAGTTATTGTTCTCCGCAGCCGTATCCCAATAGCTCGTTGTATTCCTATCCACTACTGTATCAACTGTCGTGTCACTAAAGCTTCTTGTCGAGAGACCACCTCCGCCACCAGTCTGATCTGTCCCACATGCCCAGCCACCAGCCGTAGCCCATTTGAGAATTTGTCCATCAGCACAATCAACTATCGAATCATGTTGCACCTTGCCTGTGGCATCGGTCACTTGAATGTTTCCAGATCCAGCCGTAAGCGTACCCAAGGCATCAAGATTGCCAGAAGCATCCACATCAAAACCAGTATAGTTGATGACGCCCGTCGTACCATTGAGCGCCTGTACTCCCATAGAAATAGTGCCACTGGCTGTGAAAGCGCTAATAGTATCTGTCCCAGAATCAAAGGTGATGCCTCCATTAGCGGCGATGGCACCCGATGCTGTTACGGTGGTTGTAGAAACGCCTGTCGCTCCGATAATAGCACCAGATCCAGTAATATCAATTGATGCAGAGTTGAGTATATTCCCAAGTATTCCCGTAATGAGGATGCCGTCAGTAATCGTTCCCGTCGTCTCGGCTATTTGGATAGCATTAGTCATAGTTCCTGCACCGGTTTGCTCGACAAGGAGTCCGTTTGTGAGTGTTCCAGAAGCGATAGAACTCCAAATGCGCTCAGCTGAAACGCCAGTGGTATCCTTATTTTCTACTGTAAATGAGGTTGGAGTAGCTACTTCGTCGAGTGTATAGGCAATATTTCGGCCTGTCGTTGTCACAATAGTGTTCCCCAATACCGTATCATAGGCTGTCTGGAGTGTTCCTCCTCCTGTGCCAGCACCAATACAATCTGTCCAAGCAGTATTCTGATAGCAACGAAATTTATTATCAACAGTATTGTAGTACATCGCTCCTTCGAAACCAGTCGCTACTGGGTCGCCGGTTGTTGATTTCACATCAAGGGCGAGAAAGTCTGGTGTCAATGAGCCTGCTCCGCCAGCACCGATCTGCACTGTTTTGGTTTCGCTCGTTGTCCCTGCTTGCAAAGTCAAATCCTCTGCTGTTGCCGAAGCGATATCCGTCGTGGCTCCCGAAAAAACAAGTCCAGTAGAGCCGATAGTTTTGTTTGTCAGTGTCTCAGTGCCCGCAAGCGTCGCGAGCGTACCGGTCGTAGGAAGCGTCACATTGGTCACGCCTGTCGAAGTAAGAACCGTAGCAAAAGCACCAGCAGTAGAGAAGGCGTCAGCAAATTGAATCGTCTTGCCCGCTGGAATAGTGAGTGTTCCTGTCGTATCCGTCACAGAGAGGCCGTGCACTTTGTCAGCACTCAGTGCATACGGGGTAGCAGTGAAATGCACCAGCGGCGTCATTTGACCATTGCTATTGAAATTGATACCGAG
Organism: Candidatus Moranbacteria bacterium CG_4_8_14_3_um_filter_41_13; assembly: GCA_002782305.1. Lineage (GTDB taxonomy): Bacteria > Patescibacteriota > Minisyncoccia > Moranbacterales > UBA1568 > UBA1568. The sequence continues at coordinate 4,591 of PFHN01000052.1, forward strand.
GTAAATGTTGTCAGTATTGAAATCAATGAGTGAGGCGAAGGCGGTCGTATCACCGAGATTGGTTTGGAAAATGCCATCGGTCGTCGTGATACTCTTGGATTCTTTCCATACTGCATCATTGTTCGCTCCTGCGGTACATGGCGTTGCTGGACTGGCGGTTGTATACACGCAGAAAAGGAAATTGTAACTGGCATTCCCGACATTGGTACCATCGGTATTCACTACCTTCCCCTGAAAGTTGATTTGTTTGTTGACGCCGGTTGCTCCAAATACCTGATGCGCAGGAAAGAAGAATCCTCCCATACCGATGACGGTGGCAGTGAGAAGAAAAGTCTGAATTGTATTTTGGATTTTTATTTTCATAGAAACAAAAAACGGGCAGAAGATTTAGTATCTTCCTCACCCGTTTCTATTTATTTCCTCTCTAGTATACACCAAAATAATGGCTTTGTCAAGGTAAAAAACAGCTCAAAAATACTTGACGACAGAAAAGAGTCAGGAAAAGAAAGAAAAACAAAAAAAGAAAAAGAGGATACTTTTTCTTTTGGCTAAGCGAAAGGTTTTTTGGAAAAATTCTCTTTATTTCTTTTCCCACTTGAGATTTGTGAGTATATCTTCGAGATCTTGCGAAAGGGTGTCAAGGGAAAAAGGGGAAGACACAGAAATGATCAAAAAAAGATTCTTTCTTTGCAAGAAGAGTATTTTTTCAAAAACTTGCGAATCTTTGATGAAAAGCACTCTGTCAAGTCCATCCCATTTGAAAGACGACTTTGTATATGTTTTCTTGTCGTTCTGACGCATCTGAAATGATGGCGAAGCATCAAGAGTATCAGCATCACGCTTCTCGAGAGTCAGGGTAATCTTTTTCCCTTCGACATCGGTAGCAGAAAGAAATATCGATTCTTCTACTGGTCCTGCTTCCGGAAGCGTGTGTGCTCTTTCTTTGTATCTCCCTGGATACGAGAAACTAAAAGAGGTGCCAACAAATTGTTTCGTTTCTGTCCCTGTATCAAAGGCTTCTTCTTTTGGAAGACTGCTCGTTCGTATCACACCAATCGCTGGGGATTGCAAGAAGAGCCACAGAATATATATTCCTCCAAAAAGAAGGATAAAAATGATAAACAAGAAAATATTTCTCTTCGTATGAGATGATTTCTTTTCTTCGGGCTCCATATCTACATTCTTTTGTTTTATTTCTTCTTCTACTTTTTCCATACTTCTTTTTATGTGTTAGGAGAAACAAGAGAGGCATATTCCCTTTCTTCTATTATAGCATCTTCTCTGTATCTTTCTCCTGTTACCTTCTTGTGCTTCGAAAAGATGTCCACTACTGTCTCGGAAATATGATTTCTTATTTTCTGCACCATTTTGAGATTTGTCTCAGTTACTGTTTCGGTCTGATATACGATGATGGTCGCCTGCTGTGTGATGTATATTGGTTCATCGTATGTCATATCAATGATCTGTACCACATTTTCACCAAGCCACGCCTCTGTGGCTTTCACTAAAAATGTCGCCATTCCTGATTCATCCGTCGTGCCTGATGCAGAAAATATCTCTTCGCTATGAGTATCGGTTACTCGCATCTGGATCAGATGGCTTCGCAAAGGAGTATTCTTCCATCCGACGCTCTGTGCGGAAAAAAGTATTTCTTCACCTATGGTAACAGCTTGTTTCTCAGATGAAATGAAAGAGTTTTCCCTGAGAATAAAGGAAAATTCTGGTGTAAGCGGAACATTCGCTGTCACTTGGATACTGTGATGTGGATACTCATTTTGGTCAAGGACTACCTCTGCAAAGACATTCCTCGAAGGAATAAACGAACACAAGAAAATAAATACAAGAAAACACTTACTGAGCGTTGCTTTGCTCAATATCTGTAACAGAAGACTTCTTTCCTTTTTTACTTCGTTTTCTCCAATAGATTGCTCCATACCACCCTAGTCCAGCTATTAAAATAAGACTCCCTAGAGTAGCAGGAAATGGGAAAAAGTCAAATGAAAAAGTGGCAGAAGAAAAGGCTTCTTGTCCATCGTAACGATACGAAATATCTACTGTATAACGCCCCGGAACAAATAAAGGAGCAATAGTTCGCAATGCCACTGGATATATCCGAAAAGTTTCAGGGAGGATAATAGCAGATTCTTCATTGATTACGCCTTTCCCGACAATGCGCTTCAGGGGATCAGTGACGGTTATAGTTCCTCGCGGTATCAGATGGACATTGCCACTATTCTGGAAACGCAGTCTCATCATATCTTGAAAAAGGACAGGATTGTTCTCATATTTTGATTCTTTGAGCTCGAGATGGTATATTTCACCACCAATCTTTTTTACGAAAACAAGCGAGGAAAGAGATTGTTTGAGAGCAATACTGTTTGATGTACCCCCTTCTTCATTCGTGCCTTCTCCACGGAAAAGAAGCGCTACATAATGCCCTCCGGGAGATAAACCTTCACGATTCTCAATCGTAACGAGGATTTTCTTTGTTTCATTAGACTCCAACATAAAAACATCCTTCTCTGGACGAATCCAAGAAGCTAAGGCATATTTCTTCGACAGATCATTTTCGGCTCCGAGAAAAGCGACTCCGCCTGACTCATCAAGACTGCCAAAGTCAAAAACTGTGATACGTAATGTTACCGCACTATTCTCTGTATTCGTAACAGAGAGAGAGAAGTCTCTTTGTTTATCATTTGTGTCAAGAAGAATCTCCTGAAATGCAGGACTAAGAACAATGCCACGCGAATTCTCTTCGGCAAGTACTGTGCTGTGTGAAAGCAAAAAGGTGCAGACAAAGAAAAGAAAAAACGAAAAAAATCTCATAAAAAATACTGTTTCTGGTTGTTTTATTGCTTTTTTCTCTTGAATATCTTATGCCAGATATTGCGTACTGTTGAACGGAAACCGATGAAGAAGAAAAGAACAATAATGGA
>PFHN01000012.1 GCA_002782305.1 Candidatus Moranbacteria bacterium CG_4_8_14_3_um_filter_41_13
CTGATGCGAAAATCGCTCTCAAAAACTATCTTGACCTTCGTGTTGATGTCGATCCCGCTCTTTTTATTGCATACAGGAAGCCTGGTTTGGTCAATAAAAAGGCGAATATAAAGGAAAGTAACCGCCTCACCGTGCGCAGTATCGAACGTCTTGTCAAATACTATGCCGTCAAGGCCGGTATCGTCAAAGACGTTCATCCTCATACCCTGAGGCACAGTTTTGCTACCGATCTCCTCCGCAACGGTGCTGATATCAGATCAGTCCAATCAATGCTCGGTCACGCTTCTATTACTACCACTCAAATCTATACCCACATCACCAATGAACAATTAAAAGAAGTCCACCAAGCTTTTCATGCGAAGAGAAGGCGGGGAAAGATGAGCGATAATAGATAAGGGATAACTCTTGTTTTCTTATCCATTATCCTGCATCACTTTTCTATTATCTTTCTTCACAGTTTCTTCAAAGGCGCTACTCCGAGCATCATTTTCTTCACTCCAGCACGCTTGAACGCAATAGTAGCCAGCGTGCCTGAAAGAGAGATGATAAGTCCTCCGCCAAACTGTGGATGCTCTACCATATCACCCGCTCTGACGTCGTCTGCGGTAAGAGGCTGATCTGGAGCACTCTTCCCACCGTCCTGAGAGACACTCTTTGCCATTTTCGCGAAAGAAGAGCTTTTTTCTAATGCACCATCAAAACTGTTTTGATGGTTCCTTTGTGAAGCAAATGACTTCTGAAAATACCGTTTCCCCAGCATCCCTGACGAAACCAATTCTGCTTCATGAATCAGCTCTGCTGGTATTTCTTCGAGAAATCGTGATGGCGGATTGACCTGTGTTGAGCCAAAAATAGTCCTCTGTTCGGCGTGGAGTAAATAGACTTTTTCTTTGGCGCGGGTGATACCCACATACATCAGTCTTCTTTCTTCTTCAAGTTCTTGGGACGAAAGTGCACTTCTCGAATGAGGGAAAATACCTTCTTCGAGCCCCAGCATAAACACCTGTGGAAACTCGAGTCCTTTGGAGCTATGGATAGTCATCAGATGGACGACATCACTTTCCTGACTAATACCATCGGTGTCAGAAGAGAGGGCTACTTCTTCGAGAAAAAGATGGAGAGCCTCACTTAAGGCCGTATCGCTATATTTTTTTGCAACAGAAAGTAGTTCTTGGACGTTTTCTTGACGCACTTCCCCTTCGCTCGTCCCATCGGCGAGGCTATCGAAATAGCCACTTTGCTTTGTAATAGTGTCCAAAAGTTCAGGAAAATACAAATCCGTTCGTCTGTCCATCTCAGCTCTCAGCTTGAGAAAAATATCCACGAAATCCCTGATAGCCTTTATTTTTACTGGTCTCAGCCCACTTGTTTCAGGCGTCATTTCATACCCAGCGTCAAAAAGATCAAGTCCCTGCTCCTTGCCAAATTGTATCCATTTATCGAGTGTCGATTTACCGAGTCCACGTTTTGGCTCATTGATAATTCTTTCCAGAGCAATCGTATCGCGAGGATTTTCAAGAAGGCGCACATACGCAATAATATCTTTGATTTCTTTGCGTTGATAGAACTTGAGACCACCCACAACCCGATAACTAATAGAATGACGGAGGAACATTTCTTCTACAATACGTGACTGAGCATTGGTACGGTAGAGTACTGCAAACTTATCGAACGAAAGACCATCAGTATGTTTCTTGGCTATTGTTTCAGCGACAAATCTCGCTTCAGCCTCTTCATCTTCGGCAGGACAAATAGTAATGAGTTCACCCGACTTCACATCTGTCCACAGCTTCTTGTGCCGTTGATTGACATTCCGTGAAATAATACCGTCAGCAGCATCAAGGATGATCTGTGTCGAACGGTAGTTGCGATCAAGAGTAATGACCGCTGCATCAGCATAATCTTTCTCAAAATTAAGAATGTTCTTTATATCCGCTTGACGCCAGCCATAAATAGATTGATAGTCATCGCCGATAACAAAAATATTGTGATGTTCCTTGGCGAGCAGATAAACGAGGAGATATTGTGGGTAGTTTGTATCCTGATATTCATCCACCATAATATACTGAAACATCTTCTGGTACTTCGCGAGAACCTCTGGATACTCCTGAAAGAGCTTGACGGTGAGCATAATGAGATCATCGAAGTCGAGTGCATTCGTTCTCCGAAGTTCGCCTTGATATTCGGTATACACTTTGGCAATCATCTCTTCGAAATAGCTTCCGGCCTGCAAAGCGAACTGCACCTCATCAACAAAAGCGTTCTTTGCACGTGAAATACCATCCATAATAGCCCTTGGTTTGATTTGATCAGGATTGATTTCGAGTGCCTTCATCGCCTTTTTCACGATAGATTCCTGGTCTTGACTATCGACAATATTGAAACTCTTGCCATATCCCAATACCTCTATATCACGACGCAAAATACGACAACAGATATTGTGAAATGTCCCAATGTACTGAGGCAAAGCAACATCGCCGTATTCTGCAATGTCGCTTTCTTTCAAAAGTTTTTCAATACGTTCACGCATTTCCCCTGCCGCTTTGTTCGTAAAGGTCACCGCTAAAATAGCGTTCGGGGATACATTCTTCTCACTCATGAGATACGCGATACGATGTGTCAGAGTTTTTGTTTTTCCTGATCCAGCACCCGCGAGTATCAGAACTGGTCCTTCTGTGGTGAGTACCGCTCGTAATTGCTCAGGATTCAACCCTTTTTCCCAGAATTTCATACATTTTTTCGATTATTCATAACTGTGTCATTCTAACATATTTACACGGAACACTCTATTTTCTATGCTGTTTATGCTATATTAGAGATATATGAAAAACTTTTTTTCCCGTTTTGTACGAAGCCTCGAGAATGCTGAAATTACTCTGCCGTTTTTTGTGGTGACTTTCTTCTCTCTCATCCTCGTGAGACTCCTCATTGAGAACGCTTTCGGACTTTTTTCGGAACACACTTTTTTCTTCTTTTTCTTCGAATTCACGCACACTTTCCTTTTCTTCCTCTGTTCATTTCTTCTCCTGGTCTTTCTCGTTCGCTATGCTGGCGATATCAGTCTAAAAAAAGCGACAAACATTCTTCTCTTCGGCTTCCTCATTATTCTCACGCCACCAATCATTGATAATATTATCTTTCATGGGCGGTACTTCTGGAGTTTTTATGAATTTGATGGTTTCCTCGGTCTCATCTATCGATTTTTCACATTCTTCGGTGATACACCTGATATGGGTATTACCTATGGTGTACGCGTCGAGGTAGCAGTGGTGACCGTCGCTCTCTTCGTCTATACCTACATCAAGTCACAGAGCAAGAAAAAAGCTTTCATCGTTTCTCTTATCACCTATGCTCTTCTGTTTATCCTCGGGACATTTCCTGCCTGGCTCACGCTCGGTATTCTTTTCTTCCAAAAAAGTTTCCTCGCTATCAATCAGAATGATGTCGCTGGACTTTTCCTCACTCCACAACATATTTTTTCACGAGACTTAAGTGACTTTCGAAGTGTACTCAATGTAAAGATGAGTATCGTTTACAGTCTACTCGCTACTTTCCTGGTGGGACTCCTCCTGTACAAGAAATATACTTCTTATTTCTTCGCACTTCTTCATAATATTCGCATTCCGCAAGTCATCTATCATGGCGGACTCTTGTTTCTTGGAATGGCGCTGGCTTTTTTCTTTACCGATGCTTCAGTAACTCTCGATTTCTTTCATATCACTGGAGCACTCGTTCTTCTTATTGCCGTGGAAAGTGCATGGATGGCTTCAGTACTCTGGAATGATATTTTCGATAAAAATATCGACAGTGTCACCAATACGAATCGCCCGCTCATAACCAGCGCTATTCCCGAAACACTCTATAATACCTTGGCCATTCTTTTCTTCGTCACCTCACTCATCTTCTCGGGTATTATGAGTTTCGGAGCGATGATGATACTACTCTGCTACCAAGCTATTGCCTGGCTCTATTCAGCGGTGCCACTTCGGATCAAACGTTTCCCTATTATTGCCACTCTCTTTGCTGGCTTCGCAGGTATTCTTATTCTCATTATCGGATTCATTCTGGTCGCTCCAGAGAAAAATATATACTCCCTGCCCTTCCCTATTCTGGCTTATTTATTTTTCGCATACACCCTCTGTCTTCCTATCAAAGACTTCAAAGACATTGCGGGTGATAAAAAAGATAAGATCTATACGTTACCGGTTCTTCTCGGCGTAGAGAGAGCAAGGATCCTGATTGGAAGCTCTGTGTTCCTTCTCTATATGTGGAGTCCTATCATCCTGCATGCACGCTCCCTTTTCTTCCCTGCACTCATCTTCGGGAGCGTAGCTTTCTGGGCGATACAAAAAGGAGAAGAAAAGAATACATCTTTCTTCTCCTTCCGAAAATTACCTGGAATGGTTCTTGCCATCACTACTCTTTATGGACTCGCGATACTATTGCTTTTATTCTAAAGAAAAAATGTGCTTTTGAGTGCCGTTCAATTGAAAAGAGTATTAAAAAATCTTTTGTAAGTTTTCCCAATCATCTGTAGACAAGGCTTGGGCACGAATATCGCTACGCAAACCAAGCTCTGCCAATTTTGCCTCAACCATTTCTTTGGACACATTCAAACTTGACGAGAGATTATTCACCAGCGTTTTACGCCGTGCTGAGAATCCAGCCCGAGCAAGACGAAACACTTTTCTGTCTTCTTCTTTGTCATACGCCCTTCTCGGAATAATGGAAATCACGGCGCTATCTACTTTCGGCGCTGGTTCAAAAGATTCTTTGGATACAAAGAGTTTCTTTTCTACCGTAGCATAATACTGTGCCATAAGAGACAAGAGGCTCATCGATCCAGCTTGTGCTGACAGTCTGTCCGCTACTTCATCTTGCACCATCAGTGTCATCGATACCGGCTGATAAGGAAGAGAGAGGAGTGTACGAATAATAGGCGCTGTGATGTAGTACGGAATATTGGCAATGATTTTATAGGGATGTTCTGAAAACTGAGATACTTCCAAAACTTCCTTCAAATTCATATCCAGAATATTTCCTTCAAGGAGCGACAATCCTTCTGATGCATTGAACCTTTCTGTCAGATGAAGAACAAGCTCGTGGTCGAGCTCAATCGCCATCACCTTCTCTGCTCTCTCTACTAACTTCGAAGTAAGTACCCCTGTGCCAGGACCGATCTCAAATACCCAGTCCGTAGGCTGTACATCAGCGAGCGCCAGAATATTTTCAATAACAGTTTCATCCTTGAGAAAATTCTGTCCAAGACTTTTTTTCGCTTTGATGGACATAGAAATATATATGAGGATAAGAAACTATCATACCAGCTCGTCCGAAAAGAGGCAACCTATTTGTACCTCAGTGCTTCGAGAGGATCGATCTGACTCGCGCGTCTTGCAGGTACGATAGCTGTCAGAAACCCAACGAATGCACCGAAAATAATAATCAGTACAATAAACCATGTTGGAGTAAAAAAGAGATTCACTGATGTCCCGCCAAGACGCACGGCCAAAAAATTGATTGCAATGTTGAGCCCCTGACCGCCAACAATCCCAAGTACCACCCCACCAAGTCCTCCGAGGAATCCCATAATAATTGACTCCCACAAAAATAAGATGGAAATAGTCATATCTGATGCTCCGATGGATTTCATAATGCCAATCTCTTCGGTGCGTTCCATAAGGGTAATAGTCATCGTATTAAACATACCGATAGCCGAAACGACGAGAGCGACGATACCAAAACTCATCAATACAATTTGTACAATTGAAAATATTTTATTTGCCTGATCAATGGTATCAGAGAGTGATGATACGAGGAGTCCTTCTTCAACGATTTTTTCCCTGACAGATTGCATCACATTACTCGACTGACATTTCACTTTGAGTTGTGAATAATGATCAATAGCATCTGGAGGAAAAGAGGCAGAATGGACATAAATAATATTCTCTTCACTTGGCACAACACCAATGATTTTGTATGCGTGCTCAGAATCAATCTTTTCGAGTTTATCCTGCACATCTTCTTTGGTCGCACGTGAAACAAAAAAAGTCAGTTCAATCGGCTCATCAATAATATTTTTTCCATCTTTCTCGAATACTCTTGCAAGTGCTGAGGAAATAATAATTCCTCGAGTATCAGCATCACTGATCATCGACCCTTTCTCCAAACGAGTACCACTGAGTTTCATAAAATTTGGAGTCGTCCCAACAACAGTAAGATCGAGCGATATATCACCAATAGTACCCTGTGCTGTAAGTCGGGATGATGGACTCACTTCTACTACTCCATCAAAAGATTTTATCTTGTCTATGCGCTCCTGATTGATAGGAACAAAAGTTGAATTGGCTTCCGTCACATCAAGCGTCACCAAAGAATCTGATGTTGTGATACGATCAAGAAGCGCCTTTTGAAGTCCATATCCAAGAGAGACAAGAAAAAGCACCGCGCCGATACCGACACCCATACCAAGAATAGTAAGTGCCGTTCGCATCTTGCGAGCTTTGAACATACGAGTAGAAAGAGTGAAAGCATCAGAAAATTTCATACGGTAAATTTTTTAATACTTAATAAGACAAATCATTTCTACTTCTCGCGCCACTCGCTCTGCTGTAAATTTGTGCATCCCGAGTCCTCCATTTTTCCATGCAAGGTCGAGAAGATGATCAAGACCTTCGAGATCGGTTTTGTTCTCGAGCCGTTCGTGAAGAAGAGATTGAAAGCGTATCATATGTTCTTCATTTAATTTGAGATCAAAAAACTGATTGAGGTACGCACTGAGACTTGCAACTTCTTCACTCGGTTTCTCTTTAATTTTTCGGGCAAGCATTACCAAATCATCAACACGGTGAGAGAATGAATCTGCACGACGAGCATTCCAGCTCGCTCCGCCAAGAGCCATTTCTGTATCAAGCATAGTATTCAGTTGGTCTCTATTTAGGTTTTGAAAAAGATACTCCTGCAAAAATCCTTCTGTTATTTTTACCTGTTCTTCGGTAATCTCAGAGAAAATATGAAACATGAGTTGTTTAATCTTGTAAGGCATAAGAAGAGTAGCTACCTCCTCTTGATGCATACCTTGGAAAGAACGAAGGAGCATCTCGAGTTCTGGTGAACGCTTGTCTGCTTCTATTTTTGGAGTAGCGGTCACTACTGGAAGAAGAGGTCGTTTTTCTTTGTGGACTTCCTCTCGTATGAGCTTACCATCCTTCATAAAAATATTTCTATCTCCATACGGCAAATGGTTTGGTTCGTGCGTAACGAGAATAATAGTCTTTTTATCTACCTCATTGAGCTCTTTCAAAATAGCCATTACGTTGGTTGCTGAAGCACTATCGAGGTTTCCCACTGGTTCATCAGCAAAAATAATGCCCGGCTTATTGATAAGTGACCTCGCAATAGAAGCTCTTTGTTTCTGTCCACCAGAGAGTTCACTCGGAAATTTGTAGGCTTGTTCCAATATACCAAAACGTTTGAGGAGTTCCATGCCCTCTTCTCTTCTTTTTTTCTTGTCCTCATTGCGAAAAAGTTTTGGGAGACAAATATTATCAATAATAGTGAGTGAGGGAATAAGAAAAAACGCCTGGAAAATAATTCCCATA
>PFHN01000005.1:0-2420 GCA_002782305.1 Candidatus Moranbacteria bacterium CG_4_8_14_3_um_filter_41_13
GGCAGGACCTAAGATTCGGCCGACAGAAGAATGAATGATATAGCCTGCGATATTGAAAATGATTTCAGACATCGTGAGCCACACGAGTGCGGTAGAGAATTTTTTCATATGTTTCAAAGTAGTGAGTAATATTTTTCCAAAACTTTTTTATTTTCTTTCTCCGGGTTACGTCGGTAACATTTCTGATGAGTGAGCCGGTAACAGTCGAGCGTGACGGATGGTCTCGATAGGACAGTTCCCTGTTCGGCAGAGCGAGTCAGAAATGTTCGGCGAAACAAAAGGGTAAGAAAATAAAAAAGTTTTGGAAAAATATCAATCGTTATTTTTTTCTGTTATTTCTTGGAAAATAATTTCTTTTTCTTTACTCGCATCAATAACGGTCATATTCCAATCCTTAATTTTCTTTTGAAAAAGTTCTTGCTTCGTACGGAGATACTCGATACCTTGTTCCGGGGGATTGATGCGGGACATAATATTTTCTGGCATGGCATCGAAGTAGAGCGCGAGATCAGGACGAGGTATGAAAGCATCGATGAAAGAGAGAAACAAGAGGTATCTTCCTGAGGCGAGATACTCCATATTGATCACTGAATCATAGAAATATCGATCTGAGAGGAGATAATCACAATTTTCTTTTTTTAATTTTCGCAAGAACAGATGAAAACGAAAGATATCAATAAGAAGAAATTTCTGTCGTATGATGAGGGAAAAAAAGGAGGCTTTCGTCACAGCTTTTTCTTTGCCTGGTTCAAAGGTTTTTTGCCCTTTGAAAAAACGAGCGATTTTATTCGCCAGTGAGAACTCCGTAGCATGAAAATATGCGACGTTCCAGTTCTCGCGCTCAAGCTTCTCTCGAAGCATTTGTAGTTGTGTGGATTTGCCCGAACCGTCCACTCCAGAAAATGTGATACACTTCATATACCGAAGAGTAGCAAAAAGTGCTATTCTAGGCAATGTATGATGATGAAAAAATATATTCAAACAGCTTTTCTCTTCTTTCTCTTTCTGCTTCCTTTTCAGACGGTATATTTGTTGCGGGAGCCGTTTATTGAGGGAGTGAAGTGGCAGTACGGAACGATAGGTATCTATATTTCTGATCTCTTGTTGGTTTCAATATTCATTTCCTTCATTGTACAGAAGTTCTTTCAAAAATACACGAACAAAGATTGGGAAAATATCGTGCTCAATTTCGTACCGTCACCTGCTCATCCTGTATCAATCATCCTGTATCAATCATCTCTTATTCTTTTGGTTACTTGGTCTTTCTTCTCAATTTTTTGGGCAGGGGAGACATGGCTCGCACTTTCTACTTCATTTGTTCTTCTTCTTGCTACAGGACTTTTCTTCTTCGTTCGTGCTCTGCCGAGAGAGTATATCAAAAGAATAGTGTTTGTTTTACTCTTCTCCGGTGTTGTTCAGTCTGGTATCGGGATAGCACAGTTTTTGTATCAACAATCGATCGATTCCTCTCTTTTTGGGATGAGCAGTCACGTAGCCTATGAAGCAGGCTCCTCAGTGCTTAAAATCGATTCTGGGAGGTTTTTACGTGCTTATGGTACTTTTTCCCATCCCAATATTCTCGGCCTGTATTTGGGGGTTATTTTGGTACTTGGCGCTTCCTATTACGTTTTCCTGAGTACATTCGAAAAAACCTTTAGAAAAGCCAGAGAAAGAATGTTTCTTCTGGCGAGTCTGCTTGTGATTTTTCTCGGACTCATTTTGACATTCTCTCGATCGGCATGGCTCGGAGTACTTTTTGGGATGATGGTCATCAGTGTCGGTATTTTCCTTCAAAAAGAGAAAGGCGTGCGTATGCGATTTCTGAAAATACTGTTTGTCTTTCTCCTTGCAAGCCTCGTCTTTGGGACTCTGTTATCTCAGCAAATTTTCCCACGTTTCGATGCGATCACGATAGATCGTGAGGGATCAATAACAGAAAGAGTGCAGTCACTTCATGATGCGGGTATCATCATAGGAGAAGGGAATATACTTCTCGGAACAGGCATCGGTAATTTCACCGCACAAATGATACATTTCCAGCCAGAGCGCCCAGTCTGGAGTATTCAGCCAGCTCACAATGTCTTCGTGCTTATTTTGGCAGAATTGGGTGTCGTCGGATGTATGTTATTTCTCTTCTTTCTTTTTTCTGTGGTGATGTATATTTTTACATCACTGAAAGATATCGATCACACATCACTTTTTTTCACCTGCGCACTTATGACCATAATCCCAAGTCTGTTTCTTGACCATTTCCTCTGGTCATCACATTTTGGCCTTCTCTTTCTCTTCTTTCTTTTCGGTATGGTATCTCGTCGATAAAGAATTGTATTGAAATATGCACGATTCTGTTTTCCGAAAGCAATCTTTTTTCTCTGCTCCAAACTCAAAAGCTCTTCTTTATTTACGAAAAATATTCCCTC
>PFHN01000005.1:2495-9928 GCA_002782305.1 Candidatus Moranbacteria bacterium CG_4_8_14_3_um_filter_41_13
AAAAACCTAGTACATAATCACCGCAATTGGTTGCATTTTGACTACGGGTTTGACGACGTTGTTGTCTCTGACGCTTTCGATGACATCTTCAGCACGCTTGTAATGTGAAGAATCTTGCTCGATAACTTTGGAAGAACGGCCGTTATAGAGTTTCACACCTTTGGTGGCAAGTTTTTTGTCGAGTGCTTCTTTGCTTTCTGGTACGAAAGCATCTGTTTTGGTAGCTGATTTTCCCGCACCATGATTGCAAGAATAGAAACTCGAATCATTACCATCTTGTCCAACGCAAAGATAGGCCTCGGTACTCATCGAAGTTGGGATGAAGGCTGGTTCACCGGTTTCTTTGAAAAGTGGATGAGAGGACATTTTGCTCTTGCCGTATGCACGACTGGTACCGTTTCTGTGTACCCAAATATTTTTTCCATAATGTTCTTCCTGTGAAACGAGGATATGAGGCATATCGTAGAGGAGATCCATTTCGATATCACGCCCGAGCACACGCTCTGCAGTTTTGGCGACATTGTGTGTGATGACCGCACGATTGGCATGAGCGAAATTGGAGCAGGCATTGCGAGCGGACATATAGAGTTTGCCATCTTCACCTTCACCGTCAAAGGTGATGAGTGGTTCTTTCTTACCAAAATCTGAAGCGCGGATTTTTTCGGCAATCCGTGTGACAATTTTCCTATAAGGAGTGCTCCAAAAGAAGCGTCCGATATTCATCAAAATGGCGGTCGAAATATGTTCGCGTTTCTTGGCAGTGTACATATACATCGTGTATTGCCCGAGAATGCCAGAGCCACAATGAATCATAAAGAGGTATTGTCCTTTGTGAAGACCAAATTTTTCGGCAGTTTCAGAATCAAGTGTGTCGGTCACTTTCATCAAATCAAGAAAATGATTGCCGGCAGCACCAAGTACTCCCGATCGGAACTGAGCAAAGAATAAGAAAAGTTTCGGTAAAATATGATAGATATCTCGTTTCGTCATTTCGTGATCGAAAAAGTTTCCTCGGTCGAGGGAATTTTGTGCCTCGTTCTTCGTCGTGATACCAAGGTAGGAAATAAGGGGAGTGATACCAGAGCGACAGATATCGACGATGATATGAAAGGGGAGATACGTTCCGATAAGTTTTTTTGTGGGAACGGTTTCCGTGAGGGCGGTGAAAAGTTTTGCTATTTCTTCGGGTGTCGTATTGGTATCATCGAGGTTCGTACGGACGAGACGCATACCGCAAGCAGGATCGCTGTCATTGAGTTGTGGAAGAATATATTTCTCTGATGTTACTGTTGTACCAGTGGCATTCTTTCGACCAGGTTTCGAGTGTACATCAGCCATAGCAGCGATGTGATGAAACAGCATATCGTTACTCCCAACGCTTTCGAGTTGCTCCATCGTCGATGCCTCTGGCATGAGATTTTCCCCAACGTGAAAAATAACAGGGACCTTCATCTTGTCCGTTTTAAATTCACTTTTGTGATGGGTAATCTGAGTAATATATTTTTTGAACATATCGTGAGTAAATAATGAGTCATTCTTCGCTAGAGCGCATCATATATTGCTTCATACTCCTTGGCTGTCTGATGAAGGTCAAAATATGTTTCTGCGTACCGACGTGCCTCATCTGAGATGCGGGTCCGGAGTGCTACATTTTGCTTTAATTCCGCTATAGATTTGATCAGTTCCTCGCTGGAACCTTTGGGAATGGTAACACAAATATGTTCATTTGAAAACTCTTCAAAAGCAGGGAGAGAAGAGAGAATAACTGGTTTAGCGCAGGCATAGGCTTCGATAATCACGAGCGGTACATCAAATTTTCCATGAAGATCAGTAACGGGGAAAATAATCACGTCTGCTGTGTTGTAAAGTGCTCCCATATCCGAAACGGTATCAGAAAAAGTTATGTAACCGAGGACGTTTGCATCGAGGAGACGTTTTCTCACCTCCTCTTTTTTCTTCTTATCTGCTTCATTTTTGACACGACACGCAAAAACAAAACGGATATCTGTTTCAGGATTTTGAGAGAAGAAAGAAATGAGGGCGTCAGTGATCATATCTGTCGCTCCGAGTCTGACGTATTCACCTGGATACATCACAATAAATTGTTCTTTGGTGATATCGAATTGTGAAAGAAGGGTTTCCGATTTTTCTTGTGGGCGAAAACGCTGTAAGTCGATACCTGGATAGATGGTGTGTACATTGTGAAAACCGAGTGCTTCGAGTTTTCCCTTAGTTTTCTTTGTATACGTGACGAGGGCGTCCGCAAAAAGCATCGAGCATATATCGTCTGCGGAGTAGAGATCGTCTCTTAGGGTAGCGATTGTCTGGATGGTTTTTCCTTTTCTTGGCAATGCAAATTTGCGAATGAGTGAAGTATTTTGTTTCGTGGGTGTGAAAAGATAATGCGTAATATCAAACGTATCACGAACCTTTCGTAAATACTGAAAGAGATTCCATTTGGCACGAAGATTGAAATGACCCGAAGGAAACAGTGGTTTTTCTGTTACGGTTTCTGGTAGTCCTTCGAGCGCTGTTTTTGTTGTGAGGAGAGTCAGGGCGTGATTCTTCACTTCTCTTCCGAGAAAATAGGCAAAGTTTTTGGAGGCTTCATCCCACGGAGGAACGAGAGGTCTGGTAGCGAGGAGTACTTTTTTTGACATAGTATACTATATGATTACCGATAAATTTCTTTTTTTTCATCACCTGTCGTCACAATAATTTTCACCCGTTCGGATTGCTTACGGAGAAGAGGAGGAGTGATGGTGGTTTTTTGTTTCTTCGTTGCTTCAAACGATTCTTTGGCAATAGTGTTTTTGCCTACCATAATTTCATATGTGAATGCCTCATTGGTACTATGATTGTCGACGGTGAAAGCCAGACTTTCTTCTTCTGCGGGAAACGTCAGTGAAAGCGTCCACCAATTCTTCCCAAGATTAGGATCGAGTTCCCTTGTGTTCTCTCGAAAAAGGAATATGACGGCAAGAACGAAGAAAAGAATACAGAGCGTGAGGATTTTTTTATGTGGCATAGAGATTATTGTTTGCGTGCGTAAATATGAATATCATCTGAAGCATAAATGCGAGAGAAATCACGTGATTTCTCAAACTGAGCTGTATCAAGATGAGGGTTCACAATGACGAAGCGGACCGAAAGATCAGTATAACATTTTTTTCCGTTTTCAGTATTTGGAACAGATATCATCAGGCGAGTACATTGTTCACGATTGGGGTTATCCTCGTAACGTTTGAAGAAACCGCGTGAGAGTGGGTAGGAGTAATCACGGAGGAAGAAGAGCTTTATCCAGGCATCTGCCACGATGTAGTTATGGTCTTTTAGAATGATATCTTCTTTGGTGCTATTTTTTGCAAGATATGAGGAGGCGGAAAAGGTTTGTAGTGCACCGAGAGATTTGCTTTGCGGGAGTAGGGTATTGTTATTGTCACTTGATCCATCACTGATGATGAAAACAAAAGATGCAAGGCATATGAGGAATACAAATGTACTCGGTAGTCTCAGTTTCGTGTTGGTATCCCTCAGTGTGGACAAGAGGGCGGTCAGAGCGAATGCAGAAAGAATACCGAGAGGAAAAGAAAGATAGGTGACGATACGATTAGACGGAATATTGATGAAGAGCCAGTCTGGATGAAGGGTCATAAGAAGAAGTATGCCAATCCAGCTCATCAATATCGCTCCGCTATAGCGTCTGTATTTTCGGAGGAAAAGAAAGAGGATGAAACCAGCTATTCCGAGGGCTGTGCGAGCTGATCCAAGAGAATTATTCATTTGGAGAAAAGAAAGACCTGTACGCGTTGTTTTCGTTGGTGTACCGAGGGCTGTGCCTACGGCATTGGTCTCTATGTATGTAGGCATAGCGACGATGAAGAAGAAGACAATGGCACAAAAAAGAAGCAGTAGTGGTGCCGGAGCAATGATGAGTTTATACCAGGAGTGAAACACTGCTTTTTTCTCTCCAAAATGAGCAATACTGTAAACAATGACAAAGGTGGTAAGGGCAAAAAGTATCATCAGTGTGCTGAGATGATGCGTATATGCCAGAGTGAACAGAAGGAAAAAAGAAAGAGCAAGGAAAGAAGATTTCTTCTCTTTGAGTGCACGGAAAAGCGCCAAGAGTATGAGCGGAATAAAGAAGTTACCAAACATATTGCCTACAACACCGCCGGAAACAAATTTCGCTTCTGGTGAAGAAAGTGTGTAGAGAGGACCGAAAAAAAAGAGTGCTATGAGGGCGATGTTCTGTGGGGTAAATGTTTTTCGTGAGAAAAGTGAACTATCGATGCTCGTCGCAATACGAAGTGTCAGGGTAACGATGGCTGTGAGGCCAAGCAGGTTCACAAGGAGCAAGAAAAGCACAGGAAAAGCAGAGAGAAAATCCAGTGAAGTGAGAATATGTATCGCAGAAAAAGGTAAGTGCTCCCCGATAATGAAATCAGGGATAGGGAGAGGCTCCGTCAGAGTGTATACATCATCGGTTCTGATGATATTTTGTTTGGCGTAAAAAGGAAGTGTACCAGTAATAGCGATCATTTTGGACCAATACATATGATGCCCAAGATCAGTGCTTGTAGGCAAGATAGCGTGAGAAAGATATATTACCTTGATAAAGAGTGTGAGTGCAAAAAGGAGGATGAAGAGCGCTCCTTGCAACTTTGTGAAAGAAAGTTTTGGAGTATGTGCATATTGAGGAGTGTATTTCTCCCTCCCCATAAAAAAGATTTCCGACACGATAAAAACAATACCGAGCGTGACAAAAACCCCGAACATTATCGAGAAAATGGTGAACGGTACATGGAGTTTCCCTAAAATAATCATCAGGAAGTCAATAACCCCGATACCAATACCAAAAGAAAAAATAAGTGTTTCGAAAGGCGAAAAAAGAATAGTGTTTCGGAAGGCGAGTTTCAGTACTGACCAGCCCGGAAAGAAGAAAAGTACCGAGACAGCGAAGAAGAATAAGAATGTATCAAGGAGAATATTCATTTTATTTTTTTCTGAGTGATTCTAAAGTATGTATATAGAGAGGAGCGATCTTGTTCCAATGATAATGATTTTCGGTATAGATCCTGGCTTTCTTGCCAAAAGCGATTCTCAAGGCGTCATCAGATAAGAATGTTTGTATAGCTTCTCTGAAACCTACTGAATTTTCTGATGCAACCAGGATACCATTTTCACCGGTAGTAAGAGCATCTTTCAATCCTTCTATATTAGAAGCGATGACAGGTCTTCCACATACAGACGCTTCGATGACCGCGATACCAAATCCTTCCATATCTCCGTCGACATGGATATTTGGTTGGACAAATATATCTGCAGTATTGAGAAGTAGATTGCGTTCCTTGTCGGAAACTTGTCCGAGCATCTGTATTTTTTCTTCAGTATGTGTCTCTATAATAGCACGTTTGATATTCTCTTCTTCGATACCCGTACCCGAGACGACGTAGAGTACGGAAGCAGGAAGAGAGGGGAGTACATTACGGATGAACCATTCGACACCTTTTCGTTTTGCGAGGCGTCCTGCAGTGAGAAGTACGGAAATATCTTTCAAATCTTTGCCGAGGAATTTTTCCAGATCTTCTCGTGTGTCGTTTGTTTGGAGTGTTTCTGGGTTGATACCATTGGGGATCACGGTTATTTTTGCTTCTGAAATATGCTTCCCTAAGGCGAGTTTCTTTGTTTCTTCACTAACAGCGATGATACCATCAAGCGTCGGAATGAAATGCTCCACCCACCATTTTTGATAGAAATCATTCCTCCATGTGAGGTCGAGTCCGTGAATGACAGATGCAAATATCTTCCTTGGAAAGAAGAATTTACCAATAAATCCTACGATAGAGAGTACGCCGTCACCAAAAAGAACAACATCGTATCGATGTAGAGTAAAGAGTAATCGGAGTATGACGTACGGTAAGAAAAGAGGCAAAAATTTCTTGCCATACGGGTTGGCGAGCGTCGTGACTTCCGCAAACTTTGGAAGCCACACCGAAAGCTCATAATTCTGATTTTCGATGCCACCCGTTACTGGCGGATAAGCACGTGAGATGAAGAGGAGTTTCATTTTATTTCTTGTATTTCTCAGCACGCATACGATAGAGGACTTCCTCACTCAGCATTCGTGATCCCTTGATCATATCAGCGATAAGACCGAATATGACGAGCTGAAGACCAATAAGGAAGAAAATAGCAGAGGCAAAAAGATAATTCCGATACGGGGCTACTTTCATATCTGGAAAATAGAGGCCGAAGAAAAGAGTGAGGAGAATAATGGCAAGAAGAATAAGTATGAGTCCAGGAGTAGCAAAGAATTTCATCGGTCTGATGTCACGTATTGCCTTCAAAATAATACGGACACTATTGTTGATAAAGCTAAAAGCACTTTTCACAATTCTTGATTTTCGATTTGCGAAATAGGTTACTTGCACAGGGACCCAGGTGACACGAAGATTTTTTCCGATAGCATCAATAATTGTTTCTTGGGTATAAGTAAAACCAGTTGGATTGTTGAGACGAAGGAGTGTTTCGCGACTATGAGCACGAAAACCACAAGTAATATCATTTGTTTCGACATTGAGGAATGAGCCGACGAGTGATGCTCCAAGACGATTAAAAAAGTCTTTAATCCAGGGAATATTTTTAGCACTTGATTCTGAAAAACGATCACCTACAACCATATCAGCCTTATTATTAAGAATAGGATCGATCAATTTTTGTATTTCACTTGAATCAAATTGACCGTCAGCATCAATATTGATCATAATATCAGCACCACATTTCAGGGCGTTTTCACTTGCGGTTGCAAACATTACCCCAAGACCACGGTTACCATTCTGTAATATGACAATATCCGCACCGCCTTTTCGTGCTTCCTCTGCTGTATGGTCAATCGATCCATCATCGATTACTTGTACGAGTACTTCATCGATACCCTGAAAAGTTCTCGGGATACGACCGATAGTTTCGGCAATTTTTTCCTCTTCGTTATATGCAGGGAGGTTTACAATCAATTTCATACGTTTGATTTATGGCTTAACGATATTTATTTTTTCTTGATCAGTACTTGAGGATTGAGACACTGGAAGTCACATTTTTCTTTGGCACCCTGAATACCACTCTGTATCAAATCTTTCTGGCACTGAGTGAGTTTCTCCTGGCATGCAGATTTTCGTTCGTTCCAATAATTTGTATTCACTTCATATCCGAAATAGGGCAACACGAAATAAGCAATAACAGCAACGCCAGCAAGCCAAATGATGAGTTTAATAAGTGAGAACATATATTATCGGCCGATGCCTTTATAAATAATACCTGATTTTTTGAATGCTGATCTATTGAGGCAATTCTTCCCATCAACGATGACTTTGATGCCGTATTTTTTGAGGAGGGTTGGTGTGATGGCTTCTATGAATTCTTTGTGATTG
>PFHN01000005.1:9972-10114 GCA_002782305.1 Candidatus Moranbacteria bacterium CG_4_8_14_3_um_filter_41_13
ATACGGATCATATGTTTCCACTTTGCAATAATGTTTTTTCAGATGTTTGATGATTTCAAATGACGGGGACTCGCGCACATCTTCGACATTGGCTTTATAAGAAAGACCGAGAACACCAACGGTAGTGCCTTTCATCGGCATT
>PFHN01000094.1 GCA_002782305.1 Candidatus Moranbacteria bacterium CG_4_8_14_3_um_filter_41_13
AACCGGTGCCGATGCACCTGCGCAACGCTCCCACTAAACTGATGAAAGAAATCGGATATGGGAAAGCATATAAATACACACCAGATTTCAAGGACAAAGCATCAGCCAAGCAAGAATATCTTCCCGAAAAACTGCGCGGGAAGAAATATCTCCATCTTTCATAACATTTTTCCTGTTACCAGTCTTGACAAACATTTGCCACTTTCCCTCGGGGGGTATAATGGATATGAAATTAAAAATAACAAAATAAAAAACACCTAGGTCATCAAGATATATTGTAGGAGGCATTATTCTTTTCTTCGTAGGAGTAATTTCCGGGACAGCATTTTCTTCTTTTCTTCAGAAATCTGTGCCAAAGAATGCGACCAACGCTTGAGAGGCTAAAAAATTAATTCATCATAAAAAATGATATACTGGAATACTTATCATTTACATATTTTCTATGCAATTTCTTTTTACAAAAAATTTTCCTGAGACAGTCACTCGTGTTCATCTTGTCGATACGGAGGTTGATGAGGTGGTGCGAGAAGGAAGCACGAAGAATCTTTCTTTTGGTATTGGTGTTCGTGAGAAAATGACCAGACGGAAATTGATGCTTTTGGTGAGACGAGTGATGATGTCTGTCAAGGAACATCAGGTCGAGGAATGTGCTCTATACTGGGAAGAATGGCAGTTCCAACATCTTATGATTGATGAATCAGAAATGGCAGAAATATTTGCTACGAATGCCCTTATGACAGATTTCTCTTTTGATATATTCAAAACAAAACCGAAAGATGGTTTTCGGAAAGTAGAGAAAATATTTTTTGCGAGTGCTGTTCAATCACGAATATCCAAGGGGCTGAAAAAAGGTATCATCATCGGTGAAGAAGTGAATCGGTCACGCCATATTGCCACGATGCCTGGAGGGGAAATGACTCCGTCGCTTCTCGCTTCGCATGCGAAGCAGTCCATCAAAGGTTTACCGATCAAACTTTCCGTCTTAGGTGAGAAAGAAATGAAGAAACTGAAGATGGGTGGTATTATCGGAGTTGGTGAGGGTTCAAGAGAGAAATCATGTTTCATAGTACTCGAATATTTTGGAACGGATAAGAAACAGGCTCCCATAGTACTCGTAGGCAAGGGTGTGACGTTTGATACAGGCGGTATCAATCTCAAACCGAGTGATAGTATTTTCGGAATGAATATGGATATGTCTGGTGGGGCATCGGTTATTCACGCGCTCACTTCAGCGGTACGACTCAAAATGAAGAAGAATATTGTGGCACTGATTCCAGCCGTGGAAAATATGGCATCAGGATCGAGTTATCGCCCTGGAGATATTCTACGTTCGATGTCAGGGAAAACGATCGAAGTTTTGAATACAGATGCCGAAGGAAGAATCATTCTGGCTGATGCGCTCATTTATGCAAAGAAATACAGACCATCACTCGTGGTGGATGTAGCGACACTCACTGGTGCTGCGCTCGTGGCACTCGGTGAACGTGCGTCTGCACTGTTCACACAGGATGAAAAACTCGAAACACTTTTCAGACATCTCGGTGAAGAAAGCGGAGACTATGTTTGGCCACTCCCACTTTGGGATGATTATGATGATGAAGTGAAGGGGACGTTTGGTGATGTCGCCAATCTTGGCAAGACGCGCTGGGGAGGCGCGATAACCGCAGCTATTTTTCTCAAGCAATTTGTTGACAAAGCTTATCCATGGGTGCATCTCGATATTGCGCCTCGTATGACGACGCTTCCTGATGAATTCCTTGCCAAGGGTTCGGCTGGCGCACCAGTGCGTCTTCTTGTAAAACTTCTTGAAAAATTCTGATTATGATAATAATGAAATAAACAGATTTTTCTCCATTGCATAAGTATACTGAGAAACGGCTTGAAAAGGCTGTTTTTTTGGTGCATAACTTTTGTGTTGACGTATGATATGAAGTGGCGTAAAATGGGGACGTGTGAAATAAAAGTGGGTTGAAGTGGGGAATTTAAGAAAAAACTATGTTCATCGGAGAATACTCACATACCATAGATCCAAAAAAACGCCTCGCGCTTCCTTCGAAGTTTCGCTTAGAACTTGGAAGTAAAGTTATTGTGACACGTGGACTTGATAATTGTTTGTTTGTATACCCGATGAAAGTATGGGAAGAGCTCGCGACGAAACTTGGGACACTGCCAGTCGGTGAAGCAGGAACACGAAGTTTCATTCGCGTTATGCTGGCTGGAGCAACCGATGTGGAACTCGATAGTCAGGGACGAATTCTTCTTCCAGAATATTTGAAAAATGATGGTGATCTGAAAAAAGATGTAACGATTGTTGGTCTTTTCAATAGGCTTGAAATTTGGGATACCGTGAAATGGAATAAATACAAGAGTCAGGCTGAGAAGAATACTGGAAAGATCGCAGAAGATTTGGGTAAGCTTGGAATCTACTAGAATAAATTTTTAATTTCTAATTTTCAATTTTTAAACAATGATATAATGTTTTAATTTTCAAATGTCCTCATTGAATTAGAGATGTATTTGAAAATTCTGTCATTAGAAATTCATTAGAAATTAAGAATTGAAAATTGAAAATTGAAAATTATCGAACGTATGACTAAACATATTCCAGTATTGCTTGAAGAGACTATAGGGGGTTTGTACCTTAAGAAAGGAGATATCGTCGTTGATGCAACATTTGGTGGTGGCGGATATACCAAAGAAATACTGAAACGTGTTCTGCCAGGAGGGAAAGTCATCGCTATCGATACCGACCTCTCTGCCCTGACGTCTTTCACAGAAAGGGCCAAGGAAGATGCTTTTCTTTCTTCGGTACTGAAGCAAGAAGCATTAGTACTCGTACAGAGCAATTATTCGGCACTCGAGTCGATATTAGAGGAGCGAGGAATAGAAACGATCGATGCCTTGGTTGCTGATCTCGGGTTTTCTTCTGATCAGATAGAGGCAGGAGAGAGAGGACTGAGTTTTCTTCTTCGTGGTCCACTCGATATGAGACTCAATCGTGAAGTTGGAATTACTGCAGGAGAGATAGTAAACACCTTCTCTCTTGAAGCCCTCGAAAAAATCTTGCGAGATCTCGGAGATGAAAGTGAATACTGGCGTATAGCTCAATCTATCGTAAAAACAAGAGAAGAAAAGTCTTTTACGACAACAGATGAATTACGAGAGATGATCGAAAGAGTATATCCCAAAAGCAAACGGTATAAGATGAAAATCCACCCAGCCACAAAAACGTTCCAAGCTCTCCGTATAGCAGTCAATGAAGAAGAAAAACATCTGGGTGATTTTCTGAAGCAAGCAAAGAATCGGCTGAGAAAGGGAGGGAAGATAGCTATAGTAACGTTTCATTCTGGAGAGGATAAGAAGGTGAAACAGTTTTGGAAGGAAGAAGCCGAAGGGTGTATTTGTCCACCGGGTTTCCCAATTTGCAAATGTGGTAATAAGCCGAAAGTGAAAATACTCACGAAGAAGCCTATCATTCCTACAGCAGAAGAAATACAAAACAACCCAAGAGCGCGCAGTGCAAAACTTCGAATCGTAGAAAAAATCTAGAGAATCGAAAAAAACAAAAAAAATATGCGTATATATTGTCAAAAAGATAACACCAGGGGGAGTATATGGAGCGCAGAATTACCCGGTTCTGTACATATGTTCATTCTCAGTGTTTTGATGGTTGTGTTTGTTGCTGGTGGAGGATATCTCTATTCAGTCAATAGGAATGCTGTGCAAGGATACCATTTGCGAACACTGGAGAAAGAGATGAGTATGCTCAAACAGCAGAATGCGGAACTGCGGATTGCGGAGATGGATCTTCAGTCTCTGGGTCGTATCGAAACAGAGGAAGAGACACTTCGTATGCAGAAAATTGATGATGCGGTTTATATCGAAGAATATAAGAATGATGATTCTCGCTTAAGTCGACCGGTGGCCCTGAAATAGTACAATGAAACTTTTTCTGGACATTTGCAGACAGGATAGAGAATGAAAATATTATGCAACATCCAGGAAGATTTCAATCATCACGCAGGGACACAAAGAAAACTTTTTCCTTTGGAATGAGTCGTGTGAAAGTACTCTTTTTTGTTATTTTTTTCATGAGCAGTGCTCTCGTGATACGTCTTTATTTCATCCAAGTGATGGGTCATGAGAAGTGGTCTGCGCTGGCTGAAAATCAGCATACTATTTCACAGGAACTCTCAGCAAATAGAGGGGAAATATATATTCACGATGGAAACGGGAGGTATCCTCTCGGAGTAAACCGTGAATATCAGATGGTGTATGCTTCGCCTAAGGATATCATTGAGAAAGATCGTTCTGCTATTGAGTTATCTCGTGTTTTAGGTGTTGAAGCTGGCATACTTCGAGGAAAATTTGATATTCCCGATGATCCGTTTGAGGTTATTAAGAAACGTTTGAATGACAATGAAGTAGACGAAGTGAAGGCACTGCATCTCAAAGGAATCGGACTCATTCCTGAAAAATATCGATATTATCCCGGAGGTAATATCGCTTCTCAAGTCATCGGATTTACCAGTGTGAAGAATGAAAAAGAGCAGGGTATGTATGGTATTGAAGCATCACAGGATGCACTTCTTCGTGGTGAAACAGGGACGGTGTCACAAGAAAGAGATGCGTCAGGGAGATGGCTTCCTTTGTCGGATCGAGAAGTGACGCCATCACAAGATGGGAAGAGTTTACTTCTGACGATTGACCGTGTCATTCAATATGAAACAGAGAAGCTCTTGAAAGAGTCAGTAGAACTCTATGCAGCAGATAGTGCCACAGCCGTTGTGATGGATCCAAAGACAGGAAGTATTTTGTCTATGGCCTCATTTCCTCAGTTCGATCCGAATGCCTATTCTCAAGTAGAGGATTTTTCGCTTTTTATGAATAAAGCGGTGAGTGCATCGTATGAGCCTGGTTCAATAATGAAACCCATTACGATGGCAATGGGTATCGAAGAAGGAAAGGTGTCACCCGGAACAGAATTTACTGATCCTGGTTCTGTCACTGAGTCAGGTTATACTATTCATAATTCAGAAAATAAATCATACGGAAGAAGTACAATGACGAAGGTACTTGAGCAATCTATCAATACGGGAGTAATTTTTGTTGAGAAACTTGTTGGAAATCAGAAGTTCGCAGAGTATCTGAGTGATTTTGGTTTTGGAGAGAAAACAGGTATAGAACTTCCAGCGGAACTTTCTGGTAATATAAATAACTTGAAAAATATAAAAGCCACACTTAGCTTCTTCACCGCGTCATTTGGTCAGGGTATTGCAGCAACACCAATACAGATGCTTTCTGCGTATGCTGCTCTCGCCAATGAAGGTAAACTTATGAAGCCACGCATCATTGATCGGATTATTTCTTCTGATGGAGAGGAGGAAGTGAGAGAACCAGAAGTGGTACGTCAAGTGGTGAGCAAACAAACGAGTGAGGCGTTGGGTAAAATGTTACGAAGTGTTGTAGTGAATGGTCACGGGAAAAAAGCCGATGTTCCTGGATATCTCGTGGGAGGGAAGACGGGTACAGCACAGGTAGCCAAGACGGGGAGTAAAGGATACGAAGACGGTATGAGTATCGGATCTTTCGTGGGATATGCACCTATTAATGATCCGAAATTTGTCGTACTAGTGAAACTGGATAATCCCAAAAACGTCGAATGGGCTGAGTCAAGTGCAGCGCCGACATTTGGTAAAATAATGAAATTTCTGCTAGAGTACGCCAAGATTAAACCGACGGAAGATATTGTGATAAAAAAGTAACACCGGTATGATGCAACGAAAAAAGATATTAGAGAAAATACTCCATTTTATGGCAAAGAATGTACTCGCGAAGTACCATCCTTTTGTCATTGGCGTTACTGGATCAGTAGGAAAAAGCTCCACCAAAGAAGCGATAGAACTCGTTGTTTCAAAAATTTTTTCGGTACGTAAAGCGGAAGGGAATTATAATAATGAAATTGGTATTGCTCTGACTATTCTGGGTGAAAAAAGTGGGGGTACTTCTCTTCTCGCGTGGCTCCTTATTGTTCTTAGGTGGTGCTTCCTTATGTTGTTTCGCAGGCAGTATCCTGAGGCATTAGTACTGGAAATGGGTATCGATCGACCGAAGGATATGGATTATTTTTTGAGTTCTATTTCCGTTGATATTGGTGTCGTGACACAGATTTCATCCAGTCATTTGGAATTCTTTGGGACACTGGGAAATATTGCGAAAGAGAAAGGGAAAATGATTCAGTCTCTTCCAGAGAGTGGTTTTGCCATACTCAACTTTGATGATAAATATGTCATTCGTATGCAAGAGAAAACGAAGGCCAAGGTACTGACGTATGGTTTTGGCGAGGGTGCGATGTTTCATATAGATAACCTTCTTTTTCAGCGTGATGTGAAACGCATCGAAGGGCTGAGTTTCAAACTCAATTATGCAGGGAAAACGATTCCGATGCGTCTTCCTCGGGTAGTGGCAAAGCACCATATTGGGGCAGTACTGGGTGCAACAGCTGTTGGTACGGCTCTTAAAATGAATCTTGTAGAGATAGCCGAAGCTCTCGAAAATTTCGAACCACTGCCAGGGCGTATGCGTCTTCTTTCTGGGAAGAATATGATGACACTTCTTGATGATACCTATAATGCCTCTCCTTCGTCTACATTATCAGCACTCGAAACAGTGAAAGATTTGATGGCACCACGAAAAGTGTTCATCTTCGGTGATATGCTTGAGCTTGGAGCAGAGAGCAGGGAACTTCATACAGCACTGGGGGAATATATTATCGCCTCTGGTATACAGATTGTTGTTCTTGTGGGTGTTTACGCGCATTTTCTTTATGAAGAATTACTTACACTCGGTTTTCCTGGAAGACAACTTCATTGGTTCCTGGACGTGAATATGACAGAAGAGAGAATAGATGAGATTGTGAGAGAGGAGGACCTCATACTGATCAAAGGTTCAAGAGGGATGAGAATGGAGAAAATTACTGAGAGGTTGCTTGGGGATAAGGAGAATACTTCCGATGTGCTGTGTTGTCAGTCTCCTTCGTGGAAAGAGCGCCCTTTTAGAGAACCCGAGGAGTGGCAGGCTTTCAAAAATGATGAGAAGTAAATGGAAGAGGCTCATATAAATACACTTGCACATTTTATGAAAAAAAGTTATAGTAGAAAAGAAGAAAAAATAAATTGATTTCTTCGGTAATGTTTAATCCGTATATCAAGTCTTATGACAGACAATGTGAAGGACAAAGATTTCATCGAGTATGCAGTAAAGATGCTCGTAGATAATCCAGAGGATGTGAAGGTAGAAAGAAAGATCGATGAGATGGGAGTGCTTATAACACTCGATGTCAACCCAAAAGATATGGGTATGGTGATTGGTCGTGAAGGTA
>PFHN01000085.1:0-6379 GCA_002782305.1 Candidatus Moranbacteria bacterium CG_4_8_14_3_um_filter_41_13
GCGTCTGAACATCGTTGATCTTATCGGGTCGTATGTTCATTTGGAGAAGTCTGGCGTGCATTACAAAGCATGCTGTCCATTTCATCAGGAACGGACGCCGTCTTTTATGGTGAACGAAGAGAAAAATATGTGGCACTGTTTTGGTTGTGCGAAGGGCGGAGACGTTTTTGCCTTTGTGATGGAAATGGAAGGGCTCGAGTTTCGTGAGGCGCTGAAAATGCTCGCAGAGCGCGCTGGAGTAGAATTGCCACAGTATAAAGGTGAGGAAAAAAATAAAGAAACCAAAGACCGTATCTATGAACTCTTGGAGCTCTCGACGAAATTTTTTGAGAAACAATTAGAAGGAGAAGTCGGACGAAAAAAAATAAAAAGCTATCTCACAGAGCGTGGTTTGTCAGAAGAAAGTATTCATACGTTTCGTCTGGGCTATGCACCGGACGGTTGGCACTATCTTCTCGATTTTCTTGTCGGTCGTGGATTTCGTATGGATGAAATAGAACAAGCAGGACTCATACTGAAGAAAGAAGGTGGGAGCGGATATTATGATCGTTTTCGGGACCGGGTTATGTTTCCTATATTTGATATTCTCGGACGCACGATCGGATATTCGGCTCGCGTCTCTCCTGGAAGTGATGAATCACAGGCCAAATATATCAACACACCAGAAACTGCTGTCTATCATAAAAGCAGAGCTCTCTATGGTTTGTTTCAGGCGAAACTTGCTATGAAACAATCGGCAGTGACCGTGGTCGTCGAGGGCAATATGGACGTGATTGCGATGCATCAGGCAGGCATACAGAATACCATTGCGGTTTCTGGTACAGCCTTCACTGACGAACAGCTCGCTGTACTGAAACGGTATGGGAAAGAAGTCAAACTTTTTTTTGATATGGATGGAGCAGGACAGAAAGCGTCTCTTCGGAGTACTGAGCTTGCACTGTTACAAGAAATGAAAGTGTCGATCGTCGCGCTTCCATTTGGGAAAGATGCTGCTGATATGGGTAGAGAGAATCCAGAAAAACTGCGTGAAGTAGTCAGTGCATCTATTCCAGCCCTGCAGTATTTTCTTGATGCGAGTTTGAAAAAATATGATGCAAGTACAGCTGATGGGAAACGTAAGATAGCCGAAGAATATGCGGAGATACTGGTCTTTGTGAGAAATCCAATTGAGCAATCATTCTGGATCAAAGAGCTCGCTCGCGTGATACAAATGGATGAGAAAATAGTCCTGGGTGTTGTTTCTCAAACGGTAAATGCCAAAGAAAAACGTGAACGTTATACTCCTTTTGAATCAAAAAAAGAAACATCATCACGTCAGAGTACTACTACTTTCAGTAGACGTTCGGAACTGTTGCGAGAAGAGCTCATTGGTTTTATGTATACTGACAAACAAGTAAAAGAAACGATACTTGCAACCGTGTTCAATGATGAAACAAAATCATTTCTCGAGAAACACCCTCTTTATTTCTTTTTGGTACAATCCGGAGGGGATGATCCAATAGCGCTTATTGAAGATACGGCACTCAAAAATGAGGCGATGAGACTTCCTTTTCATATTCTGGAGCTTCCGGATTTCATCGATATTCCTGATGAAGAACGTTCTGAAAAAATGCTTGGAATAGCCAAAAAATACCTCGAAGAAATGGAAAATGAGGTAACGAAGAAAGAGAAGCTTCTGTCGCTCGAACACGCATTGGAAGAAGCGCGGAAGCATAATGATAAGGTGAGAGAGAAAGAGCTTCTGACGCAATTTACCGCTATTTCTTTGGACAAATTTGAAAAAGGTTGCTAAGATGCAGTATTATCAATTATTTTTTTAGAGAAGTCAAGCAGTTGGCTTCGCCGTTATTTTTTAATAAAATTGTATGGCAACAAAGACGAAGAAAGGAGCAAAAAAAGTGGTAAAAAAAATCATGAAGAAGGAAGTTAAAAAATCAAAAAAAGTAATGAAAAAAATTGTGAAAAAAAGCGCTCCAAAAAAAGTGGTGAAGAAAGTTGCAAAAAAAGTGGTGAAGAAAACGACACAGAAAATTGCAAAAAAAACTGCCTCGAAAAAGTCATCTCAATCACCAAAAAAAGTGACAAAAAAATCAGTCGTTCAGAAGGTGACGAAAAAGGGAGCAAAGACTATTCCAAAAAAAGAAGTGAAGGTAGTGAAGAAAAAGAAAGAACAAAGTAAAGAACGCATCGAAGAACGCCAAGACGCAGTGACTGAACTTCTCGCGCGTGGGAAGCAACGCGGTTTTGTGACGGAAGATGAAATTATTCATATTTTGCCGGATATTGAACAGGATTTGGAGCATCTGGAAAATTTATACGAGAAGCTTGAAACATCTGGTATTCGTGTCGTCGATTCCGAAGAGATGCTCAAGTTCGATACTACTAAAGACGCGGTTAAGGTAAGTAAATCAGGAAAAGATCAAGGAAAGAAGAAAGAGCATACCAAAGAGAAAGAAGTGAAGGTAGCGACCAAAGATAAAATGATGGATCTTGGGGAAGAGAATACTTCAGATCTCGTTCAAATGTATTTGAAGGAAATCGGAAGAGTAGGACTTCTCAGTGGTGAAGAAGAGGTGCGATTAGCGAAACTGATCGAGAAAGGTGACTTGCCAGCGAAACAACGCCTCACCGAAGCGAACTTGCGTTTGGTAGTTTCGATTGCCAAGAAGTATGTCGGACGATCGCACAACCTCTCACTTCTTGACCTCATTCAAGAGGGGAATATTGGACTATTTCGTGCCGTAGAGAAATTTGATTATCATAAAGGATACAAGTTTTCGACGTATGCTACGTGGTGGATCAGGCAAGCAATCACGCGTGCTTTGGCTGACCAGTCGCGTACAATTCGTATTCCAGTACATATGGTGGAAACGATCAATAAATATGCGCAAATTACTCGCCGTCTTGTACAAGAACTCGGACGTGAACCTTTGGCAGAAGAAATCGCCGCGGAAATGAATATTGAAGTTGATAAAATCCGTCACATCCAAAAAATTTCTCAGGAAACAGTATCGCTTGAAACATCGGTTGGTGATAATGAAGATGATAGTGTCTTAGGTGACTTCATCGAAGATACGGAAACAGTGATGCCAAACCAATCGGCTTCCCGAAAACTTCTTAAATCGCACATTTCAGATATTTTGGATGAACTGACACCTCGCGAACAGAAGATTCTTCGCATCCGTTTTGGGCTCGAAGATGGAGTGACGCACACACTCGAAGAAGTAGGACAAGAGTTCGGAGTAACGCGTGAACGTATTCGTCAGATCGAAGCCAAAGCACTAGAAAAGATTCGCGAACATGCCGACATTCGTAAACTAAGAGACTACTAGAGGAAACAAAGAAAGAACACGAGTATTGCCTTTACTCGTGTTTTTTGTTAGGCTATTGGCACCTGGAATTGCCAGTTCTTTTATAAAGGAAAAGAGATGAAAACTGTCCTCTCTGAAGAAGGGTATCCGTGTGCCCTTTTTGAAACCTATATGGCAATGGTTTTGGGCTCTATTGGTTCGAATCAATACAGAAAACTCTTCGTTCGTTTACCTGATGGATCACTTCGAGATGTTATTGATGACGGTGACTTGGCTTGTGCATACTTTGTATCGTCGATACTCACGCTCTGCGGTCTTACGAAAAATGGGGTGCATACGACGGTTGATGAAACGATTCGTGATCTCGAACTCTCAGGCTGGAAACGAAACTTCGATCAACATGTAGGCAACGTAGTGATTTGGAAGCAGAAAGTGTGCAGTGACGGTTTACTTCATCGTCACATCGGTTTTTGTGTGACGGGCGATGAGGCAGTCAGTAACTATGCTATTTCTGGCCATCCAAGAAGACATCCTCTTCTCGAAAAAGACATCGTGGGTGAATATGTGCGAGAAGTGGAGGGATATTATTCTTATCCTCATTTTTGAGCCAATTATTCCTTTATAGAGGGATAAAAAGGCTTCGCAGAAAAGGTAATTATCATTGATAGTTGCCTTTTTTCTTTTTTTCCTTTAGAATAGTGAAGCTTCCATTTGGGAAGGAAAAAGTATTCCGACGTAGCTCAGCGGTAGAGCAGGTGACTGTGGAAACATTTGTGGTGTATGCAAAATATATGCCAGAAAAAAGAACCTATGCTGATCGCCGTGAGTATATCAAACGTGCTGTTATGAAACGTCGAAAGATGATTCGTGAAAAGGCGATGGTATACAAAGGCGGAGAATGTTCCTTATTACGCAGCCTTCTTGAGAAATCAAGAAGTGAAGAATGAGGTGAATTGCTGGAAGCCTACGGTCGCTCAGCACGACTATGGTAATCAGCAGCCAAGCCCGTAAGGGAAGGTTCAGAGACTATCTCGCAAGAGAGTACTTCGATATCTATGTAAATGGTATCGCGGGAAGCGCCTCACTCCTAAAGCAGTGTGCTACGGAGATGATATAGTCCATTCTTTTTGGAAACAAAGAGGGAAATGTAATCACTTGGTCACAGGTTCGAATCCTGTCGTCGGAGCAGAAAGTTAAAAGCGACCCTCTCTGGGTCGTTTTTTGTTTCAGATAAAACTAAATCTGATGGTTCAAATTTTTCTGGGACATCTTTTTCAAGAAGGACAGTGTTTGAACTGTTGGTAAAGTTGATAATTTCCACCAAAAGCTTAAAAGAATCTGTATATTCCATAACAAGCACCTTATTCCCATCTAAAGCTACCTTCTTATATACGAATTTGAGCAGAAGTTTCTTTCTTTCAATATCGGTGCTAGAGACGTATATATCCTTAGCTTGTTGGGAAAGCTCGAAAAGATTGGTTATGATTTGCTCATTTTCTGACCCATCATCATTCTGTTTGGTAATCTGGTTCATTATTTCGTCCTTTTCCCTCGAATACTGCTGAAACTTGGTATTATAGAAGTCTTCTGGTATTTGCCCGTCTATTTTGTCATCGTAGAGCTTTTCAAATCGGGCTTCCATTTGAGTGAGTCTTTGTTTTAACGCTTTGCTGGATGAAACTTGGACATCTCTCCTTTCATTGAATCCATACTCCAGCGCCTTTTTTGCCCATTCGAATATTCTTGAGTCTTTGAATTTTATTCGACCAAGTAATTCTACGACTTCTTTATCTACTGTATCCTCGCGGATAGCCGATTTCTTCGGACAGCCACGATAGAGATTACAATATCCATATACCCAACCCTTATGCATTTGCCATGTGATGGCACCTCCACAATTTTCGCATTTCATAATGCCTTTGAATAAATAATTATGTTTGCTGTATTTAGGAGCATCTTTTCTTCTCATTGCAGTCTGCACCGCATCGAAAGTTTCCCGTGTGATAATCTTCTCTTGGTTACCACTGTAAATCTGTTCATTCCATCGCACTTTCCCACAGTAGAAAGGGTTGGAGAGAAGCTCGGCTAGACGACTCTTCGGTATTTTCTTTCCAGTTCTTCCTCTTAATCCGAGTCCATGTATGGTGTCTAAAAGCCTCTGGAGCGAATAATCACCAGTAGAGTAAAGGTCGAACATCTTCTTTACCAGAGGGGCACGATCTGGGTCGGGGACATGTATCTTGTGTCCTTTTTCACCGATGGTCATATAGCCGATTGGTGGCCTTGTCGGAAGCCAGCCTTGAGCGATTTTTTCTTTTTGCCCTTTCTTTACTTCCTCAGAGAGGTTATCCGTATAATATTGAGATACTGAAACGCGGATATTCCAGATGAACTTCTCATTTGACTTGGAATCTCTCGTGAGAATCCAGTTTTCTTTCGCAAAGTGTACTTCTCTCTCGGCGTCCTCGTTTATCCACTCGTTGATTCTTACGGCGTCACGAAGGTTTCTTGTTAGACGGTCTACTTTCTCACAAACAATAATCTTGGTACGTTCCTTTTTGAGCATTTCCAGCATTTCTTCGAATACCTCTCGCTGTTTGTGACCGCTGGCGGATTCAGAGACGGAAAAAACTTTCTGGATTTTCAGTCCTTTATTGGTGGAATAGTCGTGGAGGAGCTTTTCTTGAGAGGAAAGAGAATAGCCCGATTCTTCCTGCTCTCGTGAAGATACACGGCAATAGTTGAGGCATTTTCTAGCTGTAGTAATCATATTTTTATTTTGATTCTCCTTATTACATATTTTGGATTTGATTGTATACTGGTTGTGAATATTTGAACACTTTTTCTTCATAAGACATTTGTTAGATTAATTTTTTAAAGTGGTAAAGTTTCTCTCCCTATATAGAATGACTGTTTTGCTATTTTAGGCAGAGGGTGTTGGGAGGTAGCAAATTTTCTCGTTTTTTACACCGCTACTTTTTTCTAAGACATCGCCGGCTTTAATAAGCTCTTTCAGCGCTATCCTTACCGTCTTGTCTCCGACCTGCTCCTCTCCCCGGACAGTTTCA
>PFHN01000085.1:6422-7285 GCA_002782305.1 Candidatus Moranbacteria bacterium CG_4_8_14_3_um_filter_41_13
CAGAGAGGATGATGGCCTTGGCAGACTGTTGTTTGCTCAGTTCCTTTGGACGTTCTCCTAGGTACTCGAAGAAGGTTTCGTCTTCCGTGTCTCTCACTGAAATATCAAAAGGGTCGAATTCTTTGTCGCACCGAAGTTTAGACTGCTCTACGGTGAGTATATTTTTGTCGTCCTTACTTTTTCGGATAGAAATATGAGAGTCTACTGCAGCAAGAATGTCAGATGATCCTCTTAGTCGACTTCCAATCGCCCCCTTTGACAGCCCTTCTTTCCTTTCATGGTGGATGAGAACAACCGTTATTCCTGCCTTGCAAAATTTCTTTAATTCTCTGAAGAAGGCCGACATTTCTGTGGCCACGTTCTCGTCAGCGTTGTTAACACGCACGAGAGAATCGATGAATACCATCGCAATGCCTTTATCTTGGCAGATTTTTAGAACTTTTTTCTGAGCTGATATATCTCTCACAAGAAACCCTTCCTGTGATAGGAAGAAGATTGGAAGGTCTCCGTTTTTATCCATTCTTTCCATCCGTCTCTTGACTTCTCGGAGGTGGTTTTCTTCGTCGATAATGAGAATTTTGCTTTGAGTGCTTTCAAACAACCCGAGAAATTTCTCTCCCTTGGCTATGGCTATGGCCATGAGAAAGGTAATCCAAGTCTTGAAACTTGATGGTGCACCAGAAACGATAGTTATCCCTTCGAGCGGAATCATATTTCTGATTGCCCAGGCGTTTTCTGGAAACTCCATTTCGTGTAATGAGCTGAGGCTTATAATGTTGTACTCTCGACTTTCCGTCTCCAGTTCTTTTTTAATTTCTTCGAGCTTGTTCTTTATAGATTCCATATTTATTGAAGCATCGCCA
>PFHN01000013.1 GCA_002782305.1 Candidatus Moranbacteria bacterium CG_4_8_14_3_um_filter_41_13
TGAAATCGGCACGAACTGTGTAGCCAGGAATGGCAGGAAAACGAAGTTGTTCTGGGGTAAAATCAGCGGCAGGGCGAGTACAAGTAGACATTTTTTACGAATCGGTTTCTAATTAAATCCAATTATATCAAATACTTGCTGTGTTATTCGCCCTATTTATGCAATATTCAGGTTAACAACGTCAATGTACCAAACCGGAGCGGTGGCTGCCCACCAATTATTTACAGCAGTTTACGGACTTAATCATATGCCGGGCATCTGGCTGGTGAGCAAGTACGCCGCCCAGAACCAAACCGAAAGAGGCGTGTGAGTGCGTTCCATAACCGTGCCTGCCGTAAGGCTCGTATCGCAGCGACACTTCCGACAACGAAGTACGCCAGGTCGAGTGGCGATACGATAAGGCTCACCGATTGCACCACAACGAGCGCAGACAAATCCGTTATGCCAACTGGCGCGTTCAAGATAGGACGCGCATGCCGCGTCGTCTGGAAACAGGCGCTGAAACTCCGGCAGAGAACGAGGAAATGGCAAATCGCTTCGCTCAAGAACATCAATCACCACGGTAGCTCCAAGTCAGCTCAGGGGACTAAGATACTACATCTAGTGCTGTGTGTAACAACCCGATAAGCACGAAAAGCAAAGAAGCAGCGACCACCCGAAGAGTGGGTTAAAACCGATATACCCGCCATCGTGGATGCAGCAACATTTGAACGTGTGCGCCTGTTGCGTGAATCACGCGCTCCTGGCAGCGCTATAGCGATCCCAAAAGCACTGTCCTCGCCTGTGCTATTGGCAGGCATCATCAAATGCGCTGTATGCGGCCATCGCATGACGCTGTCCACGGGCAAGAGTGGTGCGTATCGTTATTATAAGTGCTCCAGCCGCAGTGGGCAGGGTAACCATGCCTGCACCAGCAAGAATCTGCCAATGGAGAAACTGGACGGCATTGTGTTGAATCAAATTGCCAATACGGTTCTGCAACCAGAACGTCTGCAATCCTTGATGACTGAATTACGTATGAAGATTCAATCAGGCAAAAACAGTCGTCAGGAAGTTATTTCAGAATTGGAACGACAGCTCAAAAATACAGAAGACAGGCAGAACCGTTTGCTGGATGCGATTGAAAGCGGCACCGTCGAACTGGATGAAATAACACATCGCAGGTCACAGCAAAACAAAACAGCACGCGAAGTGTTGCTGATCAAAATGGCAGAGACTCGCAGCACACCAATGCCTGCTGAAATTGAATATTTAAAACCAAGCCAAGTTGACCTGTTTGGCAAAGCACTGCGCAGCAAATTGCTGGCAAAAGATTCCTCTTTGGCCAAGAGCTACATAAGGATACTGTTGGACGAAGTGCTGGTAGAGGATGACACAGCGATGATCAAGGGCAGCTATGCTGGGCTTGCAAATGCTATGCATCAAATGAAAATAGGCA
>PFHN01000035.1:0-259 GCA_002782305.1 Candidatus Moranbacteria bacterium CG_4_8_14_3_um_filter_41_13
TGCGATCCTCCTGTTCAGTACCGTCAGTGCTTTTTGGCAGTTTCCCTTTGCGGGTAACGATGCCAGCACGACGAGTCTCTTTTTCTGTCACATCAAGTTCTACAATCCCCGTAGGGTAACGGAGGAACTTGCCAAGAAGAAACGGAGCCCACTGGAGCCCTGATGGCACGACAGATTTGGGATCCCCGAGGAAAACCATCACTCCGCGTTCATTCTCGCGAATGACTTGGAACCCAAGAACGTACCAGAGGGCAGCTGC
>PFHN01000035.1:311-7628 GCA_002782305.1 Candidatus Moranbacteria bacterium CG_4_8_14_3_um_filter_41_13
CAGGACTAACATCGCGAATCCAGCTATCGCGAGAGCGATAGCAATTTTCATCATACCGTCCATGATATTCTCCTTTCAAGAGAAATGTGATTGTTAAGGTGCCCGAAGTGGGCGATTACCCACCACTGTTACTCCCGAGGCACCGCCTCATTTTGTAACCACCTATTATAGCACAAAACGAATAAAAATGCAAGTATTAGAAAATGCCTTAGAAAAGGGTTATTTTGTAATAAAAATATGATGAAATGTTGTGAAAAATGTTCAAATTTTTTTAGGGAGCCTTTATCAAAATTGCTTTGATACGGATTATCTAAAAAATTTTGAACGTTTTTCAGAGCGAGTAACAAAAAACTCCTCCATATTTCAGGAAGAGTTTTTTGTGAAGAGAGGATATGTTATTTCACCTTCTCGACAAATTTTGTGAAGATTTCTGGATTTTCCACAGCGAGCTGTGAAAGCACTTTGCGATCGAGGGCGATATTCTTCTTGCCTTCGAGAGCAATGAATTCATTGTATTTCACTCCGTTTAATCCCAAAGCGATATTGAGACGGGTGATCCAGAGGCTACGGAAACTGCGCTTCTTGGCACGGCGATCGCGATGAGCGTATTTGCCTGCTTTGATGACTGCTTCCTTGGCTTTCGTGAAGAGATTTTTACGTCCCCAACGGAAACCTTTGGCAGCTTGTAAAATATTCTTGTGGCGTTTCTTGGTCATTACGCCTCTTTTGATTCTTGTCATAATGGTGATCGGACTTTATAATTTGACACATTTCTTCGTTACACCTTCCAGTGCTCACCGCAGTATTATTCATACAGCTTGCTCTGCGCTTCAGTTGTGCCTCGAACTGTGTTCACATTATAAAGTCCCAATAAGGTTGATAAATTAAATTAGAATGAGTAAGGGAGGGAGGCTTTGATGTTTTTCGCAACAGCTGGATATACATCGTTGTCTTGTCTTTTGGCACGACTGGCTTTACCAGTATCACGAGAATTGTAATGGTTCTGACCAGTAGCACGAGTTTTGAGTTTCCCTTTTGCAGTAATTTTTACTTTCTTACTGACTGACTTCCTTGTTTTCAATTTTGGCATACTGTTATTTAAAAAATTCGTTATTATAGAACTTCAGATTTTGATACAGTTCGCGACGCAAGTGAGAAGCGGAGAAAGCTGTATTCTGATATAGCGTTGAGCATCGGAGCTTGCAACAAAGAAATGTGTCAAAATCTGAAGTTCTATTTATTCGGCGACGATAAGAGCGTTAAATCCCATAGGTCCGCGCTTCACTTCTTCTTCAAAACGATGAGGAGTAGTGATGCTTTGGATGAAAAGGTTCAAGTTCTCCCGTGCTTTGTCTGCCATCGCCTTTTCTCTTCCGCGGAGGACGATTTCGATACGCACTTTGTGTCCTTTGCTGAGGAACTTCTCTGCCTGAGTCTTCTTGAAAAGGAGATCATGAGAGTCGGTACGGAAACCGATGCGGATACCTTTGGTTTCTACTTTTTTCTGTTTCGCCTTCTGTTGCTGTTCTTGTTTGTCTTTCCGGTATTGGAGTTTTCCGAAATCAGTAATTTTGCAAACAGGAGGGACAGCGAGAGGGGAAACCTCGACGAGATCGGCTTCTTGTTCTTTGGCCAAAACTAAAGCGTCTGCAAGCGTCATCGTACCATGGTTGATATTATCGATATCAATGACCACGACCTCTGGAGCAAGGATTTGCTCGTTTAAGCGTGACCGTACGAGTACTTGTGGCTTTGGTTTCGGTCTATTGTGGCGTCTTCTTCTCACTTTTGCTTTGTATAATAAAATTATGTGGAGTTGATGGGAATTGCACCCATGTCCAGAAATGTTTTTCCAAAATATTCTACAAGCTTAGAGTGCTTTGTATAAAAATATGAGGTAGAAAGCAGACAAAATTCTCATACAGTCTTTCCTTTTTGCAGTACAAGTTGAGATCGAAAGAAAAAAAATAACCTCGCGTCGTCTCGATGTTATGA
This sequence comes from Candidatus Moranbacteria bacterium CG_4_8_14_3_um_filter_41_13, assembly GCA_002782305.1. Lineage (GTDB taxonomy): Bacteria > Patescibacteriota > Minisyncoccia > Moranbacterales > UBA1568 > UBA1568. Next base: position 2,307 of record PFHN01000035.1, read on the forward strand.
CACCAGAGATTCCGTATCGAGAATCCGGATTCTGATGGCTACGCGCTAAAGTAAATTAGGCGAGAGCAAGAGCGAAAGAAGGGGCAAAAGCTTGCGCAATTGCATTCTTTGTCTTTGTGATGAAGTTTGCATTTATCATCGTGATGGCGAGTTTTACGACCATACCAACGAGGTCGGCTTGCCTATTTTGAAAGTACACCCTGTCGAGTCTAAACAACCCCCAGCCGCAACAATTCTATTCTATTGTTTGTTACGCTTGGTGAATGTCTAGTGCGTTTGCTTCTTAAGAACTATGTTCTGTTGCGGAAATTTCAAAACTCAAATTACAAATTCCAAATAAATCTCAAAAATGTAATGAATAAAATTTAAAACATTCTGTCATTTATACTTGATTTGATATTTGACATTGTAGTTTTGAAATTCGCCTATGATCTCATCGCTCGATCGATACGCCGTTTGGCGTCTCTTTTTCCCATATCTGCGCGCTTGTCGTACTTCTTTTTCCCTTTTCCAATAGAAAATTCGAGCTTGACAAGTTGTTTCCTAGTATACAACTTAATAGGCACCAATGTCAAGCCTTCTGTACGATATTTTCCGATGAGAGAGCGTATTTCTCTCTTGCGGAGGAGGAGCTTCTTCGGTCTGGTATCGTCATGTTTGGTGTCCTTGTGAGCGTGAGCATAGCGAGGGATGAGCGCGTTGGTCAAATAGAGTTCGTCTCCCTTCACAGTTACGAAGCTTCCTTTGAGGCTTGCGTGGCCTGTTTTGACAGATTTTACTTCAGATCCAGTCAATACCAAACCAGCCTCGTAGTGTTCTCCTAAGGCATAATCGAAACCTGCTCTTCTATTGGTAGCTATAATAGTCATATGTGTACCTCTACTCTAGCGAAAGAACGGCAGAATAGCAACCATCTTGGTCTCAGGAAAAGATACAATTTTTTCTATCTTTCTCTGAGGTTTTGAGAGGATATATTTTGAGACTTTTCTTTTTATCCTTTGTACGCTACGATAGAAGTAATGAAAAAAATACTCGAGCAGAAAATCAGGACGATTATTGAAGAGCTTCAGCAATCAGGAGTACTGCCTCTTTTTGTTGTGCCAGAAATTCGCGTAGAACGGCCCAAAGACGAGCAGTTTGGGGAATATACCACGAATATTTCCTTGATGCTTGCGAAGCTTGTGAAGAAAAGTCCGATGGAGGTAGCGCACATATTTCAGGAAAAGCTCGCTTCGGAAGAATTCGAGAAGGTGGAAGTAATGAATCCAGGTCATATCAATTTTTATTTTTCTGATGCATATTTTCGAGAGATTGTCACTCATATTAATCAGAAAGGATCTGGTATAGATTACAGTGTGGAGGAGAAAAGGGAAAAGGTGATGGTAGAATATTCTCAACCAAATACGCACAAAGAATTTCATATTGGACATTTGAGAAATGTTTTTATAGGCAGTACGATAGTGAATGTGCTCCGAAAATCTGGACACGAAGTCATCTCTGCAAATTATATTGGTGATACAGGGACGCATATCGCCAAGTGTCTTTGGGGTTTGACAAAATTTTATGCTGATGTGAATTTGGATACGATTGAGAATAAAGCTGAATTCCTTGGTAAGGTATATTCGGAAGCCACACAAGCAATCAGCGATAATCCAGCATACGAAGATGAATTTAAGGTACTACAGAAAGACTTTGATGCAGGAGACAAAATTCTGATTTCTCTTTGGGAAAAAACGAAAGAGTGGTCAATGGATGAGTTTGAAAATATTTATAAACAATTGCATATTGTTTTTGATGCGTATTTCTTTGAAAGCATAGAAGAAGAATCTGGCAAGAAATTACTTCCAGAATTACTTAAAAAGGGCATCGCCAAGCAAAGCGAAGGTGCTGTTATTGTAGATTTGGAAGAGTATAATTTGGGAGTTTTGGTTCTTGTACGGAAAGATGGTGGTGTACTTTATGGTTTGAAAGATATTCCTCTTGCGAAAGAAAAGTTTGAGAAGTTTAATATTGAGAGGAGTATTGTTGTGGTGGATGTTCGTCAGAGTCTCTATTTCAAACAACTTTTTAAGATTCTCGAGTTGTATGGATTTCATAAAGAGATGATTTACTGTGGATATGAATTTGTCGCACTGAAAGACGGAGAGAGTATGTCTTCTCGTAAAGGGAATGTGATTCCTGCAAGAGTTCTCATCGAACGAGTGACAGAAAGTGTTAGAAAACAATTTCCAGAATCACCAAACCCCGAAATGGTGGCTCTTGGTGCTATTCGTTTTGGTATGTTGCGACACTCATCAGTGAGTAAAATTGAATTTGATGTAGAAATGTCAGTGAGATTTGATGGAGCTACCGGACCATATGTCCAATATGCTTACGCTCGTACTGCTGGTATATTGCGTAAAGCAGAAGAGAGTGGTTTTTCTGTTTCAGAAGAAAGTATTATTGTATTATCAGAGCCACTACAAATGAAAGAAATCGAACTCATTCGTGAGTTATCAAAATTCTCTTCGCTTGTTAAAGAAGTTGCAGAGACCTATGAAGTGCATAAACTCGCTCATTTTGCTCTGAAACTTGCGGATAAGTTTCATTCTTTCTATAATGATTGTAAGGTAATAGATACGGAGCATCGTGATGTCAGTATGGCTCGGCTCAAGCTCGTACGAGCGACGAAAATCGTTCTCGGAGAGACGCTCGGCCTCATGGGTATCGATGCCCCAGAGAAGATGTAAAAGTAATAATTATCGCTCTGAGTGTAATTGAATGATATAAAGAGATATCTCTTGCAAATAATCTTTCTCAGAACCAGTCGTTTGCTCCAGCGAGCAAACTCCCTCCGTGAACTTTTTTTGATCCGTCGAAGCGCCGGAACTATGCTCAAAAAAACTTCAAGCTTCTGAGAAAAATTCTTGCAATCAATATTTTTTAGATAATTTATTTTAGAGTAATGAGTAAAAAATAAAAAAAATGGCACGATTAACCAAAGAACACAAAAAGAAATATCAAAAAGAGCTTGGTTGGGATGAAAAATTGATTCGATTTGCTGCAAAAACTGTGGGATCGATAGCCTTAGTCTTTCTTACTGCGGTCGGTATGGATATTTATCACTTCCTTAAGTAAACAGTATGATAACTTTCTATCTCGTCCGTCATGGAGAAGCCGAAAATAATGTGAACCACATCGGCAATGCTCTGCCAGAGAAGCAAAAAATGCATTTGACCAAGACAGGTATCTTGCAGGTGACAGCAACGGCGGAGTTTCTTGCTACCAAGGAAGTGGACGTTATCATTGCTTCGCCACTCACGCGTACAAGAGAAACGGCAGGGATTATTTCTGAAAAAATAGGGGAAGAAGTTTTGATTGATGACCGTCTCCATGAGACAGGAATGGGAATGTACAATGGTGAACCGATTGAGAAGTTTTTCTCTAAATACCCAGATATGCGTGCGAGGATCACGACTGATAGTGCTGACGGCGTAGAAAGCTTCATCGATATGCGAGGGCGACTGACACAGTTTCTTTCTGATGTGAAGAAAATCTATACTGATAAAAAAGTAATCCTTGTATCACACGGTGATGTCTTGGACCAGCTCTACGGGATGCTTACAGAAGAAAGTATTGGTCAAACCCTCGATGACACATACTATCCAGAGAAGGGATCATATAAAGAGGTTATTATCGCGTAGTATTGACAAAAAATGTATTTTGTGCTATAAAGAACAGTCATATTTTAATGCACTGTTATGCGAAATACTATCAGCACGAGTACAGGACAAGGGGGATTTGTTTTCTTTCTTATCTGCAATGTTATCATTCTCACTGCAGTCTTTGTTTTCGGGTATAATATGTGGAGATTGGTACTTGCTACAGTCTAAAAAAATCCTCAGAACCTCTCTTGTAGAGGTTTTTTTATTGCCAGATTCTTTTTTTTGTTCTATACTGAGCATACAATTCGAAGAAAGGCGATGAAGGAGCCCCTCCCAATCCGCCAGCTGGCGGAGGGCAGGCATCAACTCTGGAGCCGTAGAAAGAAATCTCATACCGAGACGTAGAATCTACCGGATAAGCCCGTCATAGCGTAGATGAAGGGTAGAAAGCAGAATGTAGAAAGTAGAAAGCAATTCAGTTTTGAGTTCCCTTTACTACTTACTTCTCACTACTTTCTACTAAATTAAGGTGGTACCACGTTTCGAATGTTTCAAACGTCCTTAGCATAATTTTGTGCTGGGGATTTTTTATTTCAGAAACTTTTGTGTTTGGCACATTTCTTCGTTCCAAGTTCCGATGCTCGACACGGTACTATGAAGTACCGCTTACTCCGCTTCTCACTTGTGCCTTGAACTGTTCTCAAACATAAAAATTTCTCTACAAAATATATGAAAAAAGTAGAATCACAAGTGAGCTTTCCAAGAATGGAAGAAGAAATCCTCACATTTTGGGATGCGAAAAAGATATTCGAGAAATCAATATCCAATCGCCCAGCTGACAAACTGTATAGTTTCTACGATGGTCCGCCATTCGCCACCGGGACACCACACTATGGTCACATTGTGGCGAGTGCTATCAAAGATACGGTGCCACGTTATTTCACGATGAAAGGGTACCGAGTGGAACGTAAATGGGGTTGGGATTGCCATGGATTACCTATCGAAAATATCGCTGAAAAAGAATTGGGCATCACACACAAGAAAGAGATTCTCGAAATGGGAGTGGAAAAATTCAACGATACCTGTCGTTCGAAAGTGTTGGAGTATGTGGCTGAATGGAAAAAAGTGATGCGTCGTTTTGGTCGCTGGGCCGATATGGAAAATGCCTACAAGACGATGGATCTCGATTATATGGAATCCGTCTGGTGGGTGTTTAAGGAACTCTGGGACAAGGGTCTTATCTACGAAAGTTATCGTACGATGCATATTTGTCCGCGTTGTGAAACAACACTCTCACAATCGGAAGTGGCGGAAGGTTACAAAGATGTGAAGGACTTATCTGTCACAGCGAAGTTTGAATTGGTAGATGAACCAGGAACATTTGTTCTTGCCTGGACTACAACGCCTTGGACACTTCCTGGGAACGTGGCACTGGCTGTCGGAAAAGACATTGAGTATGTAAAAGTTCGTTATAACAATGCGAGAGGAGAATCTGAACTTTTGGTTCTTTCAAAAGTTATTTATGAGAGAGATAAAGAAAAGCTTTTCCCATTAGTAAGAGAATTGAAAAATGGTGAACTCCCTCCAATACCACCAGAAGCCGTCGAAGAATTTACAGGAGAAAAACTTATAGGGAAATCGTATAAACCACTTTTTGATTACTATACCAAAGATGAAA
>PFHN01000033.1 GCA_002782305.1 Candidatus Moranbacteria bacterium CG_4_8_14_3_um_filter_41_13
GATGTATAGAAAAGCTTCTTTCCATCAACTGCCCCACCAGTAAGAATATCTTCGAGCGATACGCGCCAATCATATGGAATAGCAGAATAATCTGCAATAATACCCTCTTCATTCTTCCAGATATCCAAATCTGAAAGGAATGATTTATAGATATTTTTCTGTCCTATGAGTGATACATTCACTTCATCTAAGACCTCCCTCGTATAAATATCTGGGTCAAGACTTTTCCCCTTTTCATCCGAAAACAATTTTTCCACATCGGAATTACGGTTGGGTTCCCAAAGCTGATTTTCTATGAATCCATCTTTGTACAGTCTGCTGGCCTCCAATCCCGGAAGGAACAAAATATTTGAAAAACAATTTTCTGTACAAGTAGAAAGAGCAGAAGGGATTTCATGATCACTCCATCCGTCGAGAGTAAATGTTCCTGAGAGAATCTCTCCTGTCCCATTCGGATTTTTCTCTGTCGTCGGTCCGCTCGGTGATCCATACCAATTATTTCTGAGGAGTATCTTTCCTGAAAAATCCTGGGTACCGTCGTACTCTACATGAGCAATAACAGCAGTGCGTTGGGTATTTCCAGACAGGTTGGAATCTATCACCTCTAGGGAATCATAGTAATCTTCATAATTCTGATCACGAGAGAAAGTGAATGCTGTTTCTATATCCGCAAAAGCAGTATTTTTGAATGTAGAATGTTCGATCCGCACTCTGCCAGAAGTCACTTTCAATACGGGATTCGTTCTTAATACCTGCGCATACGCTTTTTTGAAGAAGAGGTTCTGTACAGGATTTGCTCGCACCATTCCAGGGCAAAAGAAATCTCCGCTCCACTCGTGTGTACCCAAACCATCAAAAACAACATTCTGGAATACTGAGGGTATCGTATCGATATCTAAAAAACGAGCTGAAAAATCTATCATCCCCTCTTCGGTATGGAAGTAACATTCCGGTGCGTAATCGGAAGGAATATAGGAATAATCAATCGGTTGTTTCGTAAAATAAATCGGCTCTGTTTCTGTACCAAAAGCATCTATACGTCCGTTATAAACACTGATGTTGCCTATTTCTATGTTTGAACCAGGAGCGATAGTGAGTACAGATTCATTGACTATGACAACAGGTTTGGGAATATCTGTACGAGTGATATGACCGCTCCACGTCGTATCGTGATCAATAACAAAAAAATCTTCATAATTATTCCAGTCGTATGCATCACCTGGAGCAGCCAGTGCTACCTGAGATTGAAACATCGTAAAAAATACAAAAGAAAAAATACTTAATATGAATTTTTTCTTTAATAATCTCATAAAAAAAACAAAAAGTGTTATTCTCTAAACACCAATAGCAAAATAGGTGAAGCCGGCGGCCTCGGATTCGGAACGCTCGAGAACATTACGTCCATCATAAATAGTATTACCCTTCATCAATTTCTTCATATTCTTGTAATCTACCACACGGAATTCATCCCATTCGGTAGCAATCACCAGAATATCGGCACCCTTAAGTGCGTCAAGAGCCTTCTTGGTGTAAGTAAGGTTCTTGTGCGTAAGAATTCTCTTCGTATTGGGCATCGCCACAGGATCAAATGTCCGCACCTTGCACCCTGCTTCGAGAAACAGTTTAATATTTTCGATACCAGGAGCTTCACGAATATCATCCGTACGAGGTTTGAAAGCCAGTCCCCATACAGCGACGGTTTTGTCTTTAAGTGTTTTTCCAAAGACTTCTTGGAGTTTGACGAATGGTTTGATACGCTGAGCCACATTCACATCATGCACCGTTTCAATAATATGAAACTCTGAATGATACTCGCGCCCTGTCTCCAGAAAAGCTTTCACATCTTTCGGAAAACACGATCCACCATAACCAATACCAGCATAGAGAAAACGCTCACCAATGCGTGAGTCATAGCCGAGTCCTTTGGCAATTTCTTTCACATTACCTCCTGTGACGTCACAGAAGTTCGCTACCTCGTTGATAAACGTGATCTTCATAGCAAGGAAAGCGTTGGCAGCGTACTTGATAATTTCGGCACTCCTCACATCAGTGAAAAGAACTGGGCGACCATTGCGAGCTATCGGGCGATAGATCTGCTCCATCATCTTGCGAGCTTTCTCAGATTTTGTTCCCACGACAACACGATCAGGATTGAGAAAATCTTTCACGGCTGCTCCTTCACGGAGAAATTCAGGGTTGGAAACCACTTCAAAAGGAAATGCCCCACTCGAGGCTTTTTTGATAATGGCTTCTACTTTCTCAGCTGTTCCGACTGGTACCGTTGATTTATCGACGAAGAGTTTAAATCCATTCAGATATTTTCCAAATGTTTCTGCTACTGCAAAAACGTACTGAAGATCAGCTTGACCAGTTACTTTGTCTTCTGGGGTGCCCACCGCCATAAACACGACTTCGGATTCCTGAATCGCTTTCTTCAAATCAGAAGTAAATGACAGACGACCTTCTTCGACATTGCGTTTCACTATTTCTTCGAGTCCGATTTCATAGATAGGGATACCGCCTTTCTTCAGTGTCGCTATTTTCTTCTTATCGATGTCTGCACAAATCACTTCGTGTCCACTCTCTGCAAGGCATGCACCTGAGACAAGTCCGACATAGCCTGTTCCTAAGAAAGTTACTTTCATACTATTGTATTATTATTTATTGTTCCCTCACTTCACGAATGGTGTAATTCATCCTACTCCGACCCTGATAATAGTTCCGCACGACCATATCAGCGAGGAGACCAGAGATGAAGAGCTGTACTCCGATGAGAACGAAGAAAATACCGACGAGTGGCCAGATACGCTCCGCCAGTGACGCATGAAAAACAATTTTTTCGACAAGCATCCACACCAGAATACCAACGCCAGTTGTAAAGAGAAACACTCCTCCACCACCGAACAAATGGAGTGGACGATAGGAGTACTTACGCCAGAACCAGATAGACATCATATCAACGAAGCCTTTCATACCGCGTTTCCAATTGTATTTGGTCACACCGTGAAGACGAGGATGATGAGAGACCTTCACTTCTGCCACACGGAAACCATCCATCTCAAGAATAGCCGGGATGAAACGATGCATCTCTCCGAAAAGATCTACTCCGTCGAAACATTCACGACGATAGGCTTTCAAACTGCAACCAGAATCATGAATCGTATCTTGGATGAGAATCTTGCGAAGAAGATTGGCGATGCGAGAAGGAATTTTCTTGCTCCATGGATCTTGACGTTTGAAACGCCATCCAGAAACCACATCAAAACCCTCGTCGATTTTTTCGAGAAGAAGAGGAATATCAGCCGGATCATTTTGCAAATCACCGTCAAGTGTGATGATGATTTCTCCTGTGGCGGATTTGAACCCAGCATCAAAAGCAGCGGTTTGTCCGAAGTTCTTACGGAACACAACAAGTTTGAGTGGCGTGAGCGTGCGCGCAATTTCTACCGTCTTGTCCTTCGATCCGTCATCAACGAAAATAATTTCAGATGGCTTACCTATTTTCTGTACGGACGCGAGAATTTTTTCGTGAAGTTCTGCGACGTTTCCTTCTTCATTGTACAGAGGCACGACCACCGAAAGATACACCTTGTTTTCTTGCATACCGATAGAGGTAAAAAGTTAGAAAATACCTTTCAATAATACCGAAAAAATCAATTTTAGGCAATAAAACCACTTCCAGCATACTTCATTCCTTGCTATACTCCACTTACAAACTTCTGATTTCAAATATACTAAAAACGCATCTCATATGAAGATACTGGTAACTGGTGGGGCGGGATTCATCGGATCACACACCGTAGTCGAACTCATCTCCGCTGGACATACGCCCATCATCCTCGACAATTTCTCTAACTCTGACCGATCATCCCTCAAGGGTATCGAACAAATTACCGGTAAGAGTCCTCTCTTTTACGAAGGTGATGCTTGTGATATCGCTTTCGTTCGACGTATCTTCGAAGAAAATACCATCGACGGCATCATCCATTTCGCAGGACTGAAATCTGTCGGAGAGTCTGTCACAGATCCCCTTCGCTATTACCGAAATAATATAGACTCACTCATCACTCTGCTCGAATGTGCGAAGACATATCATACGAAATCTTTCGTCTTCTCTTCTTCAGCTACCGTCTATGGTGAACCTGACGTATTACCCATACCCGAAACAGCTGAGAGGAAAGTATCTCTCTCACCCTACGGCAATACGAAGAAAATCTGCGAAGACATCCTGCAGGACGTCGCTACTGCCGAAAACTCAGATATACATATCATTGCCCTCCGCTATTTCAATCCGATCGGTGCGCACCCTTCAGGACTCATCGGCGAACTCCCTATCGGTGTTCCGAATAATCTCGTCCCCTTCATCACTCAGACAGCTATGGGGAAAAGAGAAAAACTCACTATCTTCGGTGATGACTATCCGACACCTGATGGTACCTGTATCCGTGACTTCATCCATGTCGTCGATCTGGCGAAGGCACACATCAGAACGCTCGAATACCTCTCCCAAGGCCAAAACCTCACCTATCGTGCCTACAACGTCGGTACGGGGCTCGGTGTCAGTGTGAAACAGCTCGTAGAAACATTTGAAGAGGTAAATGGCGTCAAAGTCCCCTACGTCATCGGAACACGTCGCACGGGCGATATTATGACCTGCTATGCCGATCCGACCCTCATCCGAAATGATATCGGTTGGCAATCAGAGCTTTCCCTCGCCGATGCCCTCCGCGATGCCTGGAACTGGGAGAAAAATATTTCAGAGCACGATAAAAAATAGCTCTCAGAATTAACAACAAATATTCTTCTTCCTTACTTTTTCAATTTTGGCAAAAAATTCTGACCGGTAATGACACTTTTCCCGATCTTCTCTTCCAGAGCCAGTCTCGCATCTTTTGCAATCTTTCCGCCCTTCTTAGCAGGGATCTTGTTCGCTTCCAATCCTTTTGCTTTTTCAGTTTCCGCAATGCGTCGTGTCGAGAGTTCTGCAAGAGCAGAAAAGATCAATTCTTCCTCACTCATATGATCTCGCAGATTTTGTGTTTTCAATCCTTTCAAATTTTTGTGACTTTTCACTGACAGATCACTCCACTCTTCATGAATGATATTGGTGAGAATGGCAAACTCCTCGCCCTTCTTCACGTCATTCTCACTCCAGTAATCAGTCAGTTTATTCCTTGTCTCTTGCCCCGTCATTCGCCGCTGAATCCAATTGGCGCTTCTTCCTTGTTTCTGCCAATACTCACGACTGCGATTCAGAGCTCTCTCTGGATCGTTCATCTCTTGCATTCGTTCGAAACCGACACGTGCCAACCACAATTTGATTGGTTCAGCTTTCTTACTCGGAATAGACTGAATCAAACGCAAAATTGTTTCTACATTTGCAACATCAGTTTCACGCATTTTTCCATCTTGAGCCAACATTTTCAACTGGTCACATTTTGTGACCAGTTCACTTCCTTCCTTTCTTAAGCGATTCTTGAGGGTAGTCCAATAACTCTTTGCTTTTTTGAAATCCATCTGCTCAGTCAAAGCGCCTACGATATCAATCACTGAAAAATACCACATTTCGGTCTCTTCATTATAATGGCGACGAATCTTATACGTCTCAAAAATCGCCAATGAGTTTTCAATGTTTTTTTTCATATGTTTCTTAATAATTTTCTTTATTCAAGATACACTCTCATTTTACACAAAACAGCACTTTTCAACAATACTACAATACTGTCCCCCTCCCTCCGCGATGCCTGGAATTGGGAGAAGAATATACAAAAGAAATAAACTCTATGATCCTGCATTCAGATAAATTGACACCTTTATAAAGCAAGCAGTATAATAAAGCTATGAAGATTACTCACTGCGATATCTGCAAAAAGACAATAAAAAAAGACACCGAAGATCAATAAATCAAACAAAAACCGGTACATATCCGGTTTTGCGTTATACTGGATATATAATTCTTCCGAAATTCCCTTCTCTCTGCATTATGCATACCCCTTCTATATTCATCGTCATTCCAGCCTACAATGAGGGAACTATCATACAAAGCGTGATCGCTGAGATTCGCAGTGCTGGATATACCAATATTGTTATTGTCGATGATGGCAGTACCGACGGTACCTATGAAAAAGCCAAGGAAATTCCTGGTATAGTCGCTCTCAGACATCTCATCAACCGTGGCAAAGGAGCATCGGTCAAAACAGGTATCGAAGGGGCAAGAAAGCTTGGTGCAGATATCGTCGTGACGATGGACGGTGATGGTCAACACAATCCGAGTGATATTGCTCCGATGATTACCTCTATCGATCAAGGCTATGACGTCGTACTTGGTTCACGGCTCAAAGATTGCACCGGTATGCCGAAATACAAAATCATTCACAATCATATCGGCAATATACTCGTATGGATGTTGTATGGTCTCTGGGTCACAGATAGCCAATCAGGTTTTCGTGCCTATTCGAAGAACGCTATAACAAAAATCGATACCAAGACCGATCGTTATGAATATGACAGCGAAGTCATCCGTGAAATTCATCGCCATCAATTGAAATTCATCGAAATCCCTATCGAAGTTCGCTACACAGAATATTCGATGGGCAAAGTACAAAAAATGAACCTCACAAATGGCATCAAGACTCTCATCAAAATGATTCTTTCATCATAACTATGTCCATCTACCAAATCATTCTCGCGACAGTCGCCTTCCTCTTCCTCTCAAATGGAATACTCAAATTCATCAAGCGCGAACGCAGTCAAACGTTTTTCAAACTGTTCCTCACACTCACAATCTGGGGGTCTATCCTATTTTTCTCTCTTTTCCCGAAAACAGCCCAAGAATTTTCGAGTGCCATCGGTCTTGGTGAAAATCTGAACACACTCATCTTCATCGGTTTTGTCATCATTTTCATCATTGTATTCAAGCTCCTGAATATCATCGAAAAACTCGAACAAAATATCTCCGAAATTGTCCGCAAAGAAGCCCTTGAGAAAATTGATAAGAAACTATGACAGATACTCTCTCTCCACGTGTCGCTGTCATCATTCTCGGATTCAACCATCGTGAACAACTCTCCGATGCGATTGATTCCGTCCAAGAACAGAGCTATACGAATTATCAGCTCTTCTACATCGACAATGCCTCCTCGGATGACTCTGCCGATTTTGTCAGGACACACTATCCCACTGTAGTAGTCACAGCAAATGAAAAAAATCTCGGCTATGCCGGAGGATATGATATTGCTATTAGG
>PFHN01000112.1 GCA_002782305.1 Candidatus Moranbacteria bacterium CG_4_8_14_3_um_filter_41_13
GACGAGAGCATTTCTAGCAATGAAACATAATAAAACTAGAGACCTTACGAAAAGGACTAACCGCAAAAGATTATGATATTGTTTATAATTTGGACGCACTCTACCCCAAGATAAAGGAATTTCTTCAGGTAGTGCTGTAAGACATTGAAACCCATCGCAAGATGGGTTTTCTTGTTTTTTGGAAAGATACTCTATTGTTTAAAAACATCATCTAAGTCTTGACAAAGGAAATTTACAAAGATACAATTGTATGTAATGAGAGTGAACTATATGAAGAAGATACATTTTGCATTTATTATCGCCGTCCTCGCTCTCTGTGCGGGGATTTGGTATTGGAAAAGTGTGAACAGCGTTAAAAAAGAAGTGGTGCAGCAACTCGTAGAACAACAATTGCCATCAAAAGAAGAGAATCAGGAGCAAAATTTGGTATGGTATCCTGTTCCGGAGTTGGGAGTTCGCTTCAAGGTAACGCTGGATATGAGTGATAATCTAAAGTATTCGATGGTTTATGATGAGACTACCAGACAGCCTATAGCATATTTTTATCTGCAGTCGATTCATGATTTCGAAGAGAAACAGGGAATTCCTTGCGTGTTTTATATGGATGATAGTCCACGAATTGGCGTATATTCTAGCTGTAGCGATTTTGCTCTTCGTAGGGTCAATATTGATAATAAAACTAAGGCAGTAGAGCAAACGTCGCAGTGTGGGATGAGCATAGAGAAGATGCGAACAGAAAAGTACTTTATTTGCTATAGTCATTCTCAAGCAGTGTCAATCACTGGTGATCGCGATGCCTATAAGGAGATGTACAAAGGTAAAGTGTTCGATATTTTTTTGGACACGATAGAAGATGCTGACAATAAGAATTCTGATGTTTAGATATATCTCCCTCTCTTGGCATATGTTCACATGAACCAAGAGAGGGAGATATATTTTCCCTATTTTTTTTGTTCTTTACCAACTAGGAGATGAAAGAAAATGAAAGTCGCCAAATTAATCGTGTTTTTTCTTCTGTCATTGCTTGCGACGACGGTGTTCGGCTATAGCAACCATGGCTACGACTATAAGGTAACCTCTGGATGTACAACAACTATTCTCAAAGAAGATGCCTACGGGTTCTACCAAAACAACTGCACGTCCTATGTGGCGTACATGCTTAATACATTTGGTATTAAATTTATGAATGGGTACCTCGGTGCGCACTGGAGTCATGGCAAAACATGGGATGATGCGGCTGGGAATATATCCGGTGAAAATATTCCCGTTGACAATCATCCTCTCCCTGGGGATGTTGCATATTGGAATACCGGTGACTATGGTCATGTTGCATGGGTTGAGAAAGTCAATTTTGATTCCAGTGGCAACGCGATAAGTGTTGACATTACGGAATACAATATTACGCCATGCGTATTCAGTCAGCGTACTGCTGTCCCTGTTAATCGATAGAATTCCTCGGAGCTCTGCTCCGGGGTAACTATGACCTGCAGAGCAGGTCTGGTAGAATG
>PFHN01000043.1 GCA_002782305.1 Candidatus Moranbacteria bacterium CG_4_8_14_3_um_filter_41_13
CAACTGCAGTCGATTAATAAAAAACGGATACAGGCTTCCGTATTCAAGCTTCCTGCCAAACCTCAGCAGTTAGGAGGCGGTTTAGGAGGCCTTATGAAAAGCTTGAATGGCAAGTAAAAAGGTTGGGGGATGCTAGTCCGGTTTATCAAAACCTCGAACTCCACCTGTTGTATTAGTCCATTAGTAAGAATGTTAAAGGGAAGCCTGATAAACAAGGAAAGAATGGAGGAATGACATGAAAGCTTACTCGTACGTATTTCTGGCAGTGGGTGCAACACTTGCATTATTAAGTGGCTGTTCAAGTGGCCAAGTGAAAATGGGGGATGCTTCAGCAAAAAGTACTGCCACTGGTTACGCTGGGGGATCATCCATCCGCTGGAAAGAATTCAGCACTTGAACATTGCGATAGGCCAGTTGGCACCATGTCTGTATATGAAGACAGATCAGCAGAATGGTACCAAGCATGGCTCGCTAATATGCGTGGAGACAGGACAACAACTTCAATTGTGCCGGTAATACGCTTGCTGGCTCAGCAATCGAATTGCTTTGCTGTTGTTGAACGTGGACGCGCAATGGATGCTATGGCTCGAGAGCGCGGGTTGATGGATGCTGGAGAGCTGCGCAAACACAGTAATTTTGGAAAGGGTCAAATGGCGGCGACCGATTATACCTTGGAGCCCAATATCATTGTAGGTTCCATTACCGATGCCTACAACAATTTGGTAAAGGCCGTGAAGATTTATAAGGCACAAGAGTCGGCCAGTCCAAACGGGCACGGAACGGGCGGTTCAATGAAAGTTAACTGATCGACAAAAACTCATGGATTGTTTAGTTGCTGCTGGTACGGTCAGATCGATGGCTGGGCACCGCTTAGCCGAATAAGGGAGGCAGGCAATGTCCCAGCTTAACCCGGCACAAGGGAGATTTCTCAAATGGCTTGCGACGGTCGCTGCATCATTGCTGGGCGGATGGGCGCTGATGATGATCGCCGATAGTCGGATCGCCGGCATAGAAACGGCGGTCGACGTGGCTAACTATTCATGGCTGAACACGGTCGCCGGATTGCTGTTTATGGTCTCGAGCCTATCGTCGATTGCGACCTTGATCTACGGACGCAGGCACGAGGCTGCGATCCGCGAGCTCAAAAATTTTTCACGTTTACTGACAGCTTTCCGCATTCTGTTCTGGATATCGGTTATCGCCAGTCTGCTTGCAGGTGCATTCCTCATCTGGATAGCGATGCATATTGTCCCGGTACGCTGACATGAAATTCGCGAACTGGTGTGTTGGGTTGGGTATCGGGAAA
>PFHN01000106.1 GCA_002782305.1 Candidatus Moranbacteria bacterium CG_4_8_14_3_um_filter_41_13
TATCGATTTTGACCCCTGTCTTGAGAAGTGCTTCAGCTTCTTCCTTTGATACATACCGTATCATCACTGCTACGCGATCGAGTTTCCCCTTCTTTGCGAGATGAAGTATCGGCTCCGCAGTTTTGCGAATACCATAATCATCTGCCGTCACCACAAATTTTCTGCGTATTTCTTCTTTCATATATACATCTGAAAAACTTCTTCACATTTCTATTCTGTCAGAAAAACTCCCTGTCAGCAAGACAAGAGACAACTCTTATTTTCTCTTGAATTTTTTCTTTTTCTCGGTCGTGCCTTCAAGAGATCGTATCTCATCACGGAGGATGGCAGCGGTTTCGAAGTCGAGTATCTTCACCGCTTCCTGCATTTCTTTTGTCTTGAGCCTGATGAGCTTCTTCGGATCCTTCGCAAATATTTCCTGATCAAGAAGTACATTTGCAAAAACAGCTTTGTCATGAGTGCTCTCCATCGATTCGGTAATATCATGAATTTTCTTCTGAATCGTTTTCGGAGTGATGTTATGAGCAGTATTGAATGCCACCTGGAGTTTCCTACGACGATTCGTTTCACGAAGTGCGTATTCCATCGCCCCTGTCATACGATCGGCATACAGCACCACTCTCCCATTCACATTGCGAGCAGCACGCCCGATGATCTGAATGAGTGATGTTTCAGAGCGGAGAAATCCTTCCTTGTCAGCATCGAGAATCCCAATAAATGTCACTTCAGGCAAATCGAGTCCTTCACGAAGAAGATTGACTCCGACGAGACAATCGAATTCACCCTTACGAAACGACGTCAGTATCTTGATACGATCAATAGTTTTCACATCACTGTGCAAATACTCGGATTTTATTTTGTGCTCTTTCAGATAGACACTCAAATCTTCGGCCATTTTTTTCGTGAGTGTCGTTGCGATGACACGTCCACCTTTCTTCACTTCTTCTTCTGTTTGTCTGATGAAATCTCCAATCTGTCCAAGATATTCAGCATTTGCACGCACTGGAAGTACCGTCGTCTCTGGATCGATAAGTCCGGTCGGGCGAATAACTTGCTCCACTATCTGACTGCTTTCTTCTCGTTCAAAATCTGCTGGCGTCGCAGAAGTGAAAAGTACTTGACCCACACTCTTCACGAACTCTTCAAAACGGAGCGGTCTATTATCGAGTGCGCTCGGAAGACGAAAACCATATTCTACCAGAGTTTTCTTGCGTGATTGATCCCCAGCATACATCGCACGAAGCTGTGGCAATGTCACGTGTGATTCATCAATCACCGTAAGAAAATCTGGCGTACCATCATCCAAATGTGGAAAATATGAAAGAAGCGTTTCTGGTGGATCGCCAGGCTTCTTGCCTGAGAGATGACGCGAATAATTCTCGATACCGTTGCAATACCCTATCTCCTCCATCATCGCGAGATCATAATTTGTCCGACGCTTCAGTCGTTCTGCTTCCAGTATTTTTCCTTCTTGAGCCAGTTCTCTTAGTCTTGCTTCTAGTTCAGCGCGAATAGAAAGAAGCGCCTTTTCTTTTTGTCTCGGGTCAGTGATGAAATGTTTCGCAGGGAAAAGAAAAATATTTTTTGGTGTGCCCAGTATTTTTTGTGACACTGGGTCAATTTGCGTAATAGCCGACAACTTCCCACCAGTGATTTCGAGAAGATAGGTGAAATTCTCCGAAATAGGCATAATTTCTACCCTATTGCCAATACTCCGGAATTGTCCGGGATTCAAGTCGACATTGGTTCGCTCGAAGAAAATGGATATGAGTTTGTGAAGGAGCTCCGTTCGCACCATTCGCATTCCGACCTCCAGATGCATATTTTCTTTCTTGTATTCTTCTGGACTGCCAAGTCCATAAATACACGATACCGATGCCACAATAATCACATCAGAACGAGTGAGAAGCGACTGCGTTGTAGCATGACGCAAACGATCGATTTCTTTATTGATCTGAGCATCTTTCTCGATGTACGTATCAGACGAAGGCATATATGCCTCTGGTTGATAATAATCGTAGTAGGAAACAAAATAATGTACTGCATGATCAGGAAAAAATTCTTGGTACTCTTCTGCAAGCTGAGCAGCCAGTGTTTTGTTGTGTGCGATAACGAGCGTTGGTTTGTTTATTTGCTGAATGACATTGGCAACGGTAAATGTTTTTCCCGATCCTGTCACGCCGAGGAGTGTCTGAAACTTATTTCCTTGTTTGATACCACACACAAGACCCTCAATCGCTTGTGGTTGATCTCCTGCTGGCTTATATTTTGATTTGAGCGTGAAAATAGACATAGACTTATTTCTTTCCATTCAAACGATGCCACAAAGTGACGCTGTATTTCCTTGTCTTCTTCAGAAACCTCCTTCCTCGTCCTTGATGAAGAAAGAAAAAAATAAAAAGTGAAATGATGGCAATAGCAACACCAATGTTAACAAAAAACTTCACGTGATCGATTCTCCTCCAGAGTGAATGGAGGCTCGCCAGACCAGCGTAGCCGATATACAGATAAACAAGATCTTTGAAAAAATTACCGAGATACGTTGCCAGAAGAAATACTCTGACATCCATTTTTATAATACCGCACGCAACCGAAACAGGTGTCGTCGGGAACGGCGGAAGAAGACGAATCAGAAACAGTGCGCTACCGTCTCTCAAATGGTGCCCCATAAAACGCTTCCCGATGTCTTCTATATCCGTATGCTTCACTCCGAGATATTTTGTGATTGGCTTCACAAAAATATCTTCAAGTTTGTCACCAATAAAATAATAAAACCAGGCACCAAGTGTTTTTCCAAAATTGCCAATGAAAGCAAGAAAGAAGAGATAGATCCAGGTTTTTCCCTGAACCAGAGCAAAAGAACCTGCTGTCCCCATAACAAGAGCAGAAGGAATAGGGCTAATCACTTCCTCAAGGAAAGACCCAACGAACACAAAAATTGGCAGAGGCACTGCTCCTGCAAAATTCGTCATCAGGTGTTCAATAAAACGGAAAAAATGCATATACTGTATTTGTTTATAACCCTTCTAGTATATCTTAAAAAGAAAAGTCTTGCCATAAAACAAGACTTTTTTTCTTCTTCCAAAGAGATTAGATATTTAGTCGACAAATGTCAGAGCAGTACCCTTCTTGGCACCACGACCCGTACGACCGATACGGTGGATATAATCTTCGTAATTCTCTGGCAATTCGTAATTGATCACGTGAGAAACATCAGAAATATCGAGCCCTCTGGCAGCAACATCGGTTGCGACCAAAATCACAATCTCATCCTGTTTGAAACGACGGAGTGCTCTCTGACGCTGGGCTTGCGATTTATCACCATGAATAGAATCAGATTTGAAACCACGCTCTTCGAGACGCATCGCAAGTTTTTCTACTCCATGCTTCGTTCGTCCGAAAATAAGTACTTTCGTAAACTCTGGTTTGAGAAGCATATTATGCAGTACCTCCAATTTATCTTCCTTGGGGAGTACCCTCACAATATCTTGATCAACGTTCTCTGAGGTTGCTCTCGACTTGATTGTAATGGTTACAGCGTTGTTTGAGAATTTCTTTGTGAGTTCAGCAATCTCTCTTGGCATTGTTGCAGAGAAAAACAGTGATTGACGAGGAGTTTTGAGGAGCGCGATGAGATACTTGATATCATTGATAAATCCCATATCGAGCATGCGGTCTACTTCATCGAGTACCACATTATTGAAATCAGTCAGACGAAGTTTCCCTCGTTCTACGAGATCTTTCAATCGTCCTGGTGTGCCAATAACAAAACTCGGGTTGCGAGAGAGACTTCGTATCTGATCCCCTATGTGAGATCCTCCGATACAGAGAGCAGAACGCAGTCCTGATCCATCAGCGAATTTACGGAGTTCATCTTCGATTTGCAAAGCAAGTTCACGAGTTGGAATAATGATGAGTACTTTTTCAGTTGGAAATTTAAATGTCTTGTGAATGAGTGGCAAGAGAAACGCTGCAGTCTTGCCTGTGCCAGTATTGGCCACACCAATCACATCTTTCCCCTCCAAGATATGAGGAATAGCCCCATCCTGAATCGGTGTTGGGTGGACATACCCTGCTTTCGCTACATTGGCTTTGAGTTTGCTATGCATTTCAAAATCAGCAAAACGATGCGTCGGATTCCATGCTTCTACTTCTGTTGTTTGTACAGCTTTTTTCACAAATTGCGTGAAATCAAGTTCGCGTTCTGATGGACGCTTGCGCCTCCCTCGTACGTTTGGTCGCCCAAAACGATTGACGGATACACGTTTTTGAGAGGACACACCTCTCTTGTTTCTACTAAACATAGTCTACATATAAAGAGTAACCCACTCCTGTGGGTATCTCGGAAATTAAGTCTTATCTCTCCCTTCCGATAGAGATAGGACTCAATCAAAGGAAATAGGAGCTTACAGAGAAGCTCACGAGTAAGAACTTCATTAAAGCAGGAAAATCATTCCTTGTCAAGAGCATGCATATTCACCTTCTCGATTCTCAAAGGGCTTTCATCTCTCTTCTTAATTTCTTGTAATCAGGGAAGGTGCGTGCCACGAGGGCCCAGAATTTCGGCGAGTGATTCATTTCTTTCAAATGACAGAGCTCGTGGACAATCACATAGTCACAGAAACGTGGAGGGAGGAGGAAAAGCCTATAACTGAAAGAAAGGTTTTTCTGACGAGAACAACTCCCCCATCTCGTTTTTTGATTGCGAATACTCACTTTGTTCCACGAAACTTGGTATATACTCTGATACTCTTCCAATCGATCTTCGATGAGTTTTTTTGCCTCTTCTTTGCACACATTATATTCCTCTTTACTCCCACGAGAAAGGAAACCTGATGGGCGCGATGCAAAATCCTGCAATTTCTTTGCAATCCATTCTTTCTTCTGTCTCAGAAAAAGTTCACCGCTTACATACGATACGAAGAAAGGAAGTACAATTGTTGTACCCAAAAAAGGACGCACAATAATACGTATCCGTTTTGCGCGCACACTTTTTTTCATCGTAACCGTGATGTTATCTCCCAAATCAATCGTGCGCATTATTTACATTCTTTCTTCGAGTATCTTTCGTACTTTTTCTGAATGTTGTGGATATATACCATGAACATTTTCAACAATTCTTTCTACTTCTCTTCGATCTATAACGTGACGATTACTCCTTCGACTATTATCTAATTCCATATTCAGCATCGTTTCAATGGTTTTCCTTTCTGTGTCATGATGGAATACGTGATGAAGATCGTGGTCAATCCCATGTCTCAATTCAGCATGATTTATTTCACCACTCCTCGATCCATATTGATTAGAAGCACGGTGCACACTATCGCTCTGGTCAGAAGGATGTATACTACTATTTGACGATACTGTTGATTTTTTTGATGGAA
The DNA here is from genome assembly GCA_002782305.1 of Candidatus Moranbacteria bacterium CG_4_8_14_3_um_filter_41_13. Classification (GTDB taxonomy): domain Bacteria; phylum Patescibacteriota; class Minisyncoccia; order Moranbacterales; family UBA1568; genus UBA1568. The sequence continues at coordinate 5,385 of PFHN01000106.1, forward strand.
AAAAAAGTCCCATATGCATATATTTTCTCTGTTCTTTACAAACAATCTTCCTAGGATCCATTCATTCGCCCAGTGGCGAATTTCTCTTATGGACTTTTTTCAATCCGTCGGAGACGACGGCACCGTGCTCGAAAAAACTCCAACTCTCCCAGAAAGATTTTTGCAAAAAGCATCGATCTTTCAATTGATGTATTACATTCTTATTATATCACAAGAATCTACTCTTTCCTCACTACTATCATCCCCTTCTTCCCTTCTTTGATAGGCAGGTGATTCCCTGTCGGATAATCTCTGATTGCCTCAAACAAGATATCTTCCTTGTACCTGTATCCCTTGCCATTCCGAGTACCTGAATCATTGGTGATGAATTCTTTCTTCTCTCTATCATATCCAATAATAACAAGCATATGCGTCGTCGGTCCCGGCTGTTTGTAATTCGGATTGTAAAGTTTTCTTCCGTCAGCTGGAATGATGATGAGTGCCCCTGAGGTCAGCGCCTTCTTTATATCGATAAGAGTGATGTCTTTCTTCGCTTCAGAAGTCGTGACACCATAATATTCTCTGAGAAGTTTTTCTGTATCTTCTGTAGACGTATCGATTGATTGTCCGATTGTCTTTTTCTGAAATTTCGAGAGAGAAATAATTTCTTGTTTGGCAATTTCTTTTGTCAGTATTTTTCCCATAAGCCAATATTCTGCCATCACAATCGACGCCTCCTCACAAGCATTTTGAAATACTTCATCACTCCACTCGCCAAACGGTGCCTGCACTGTAAAGGGGACATTGCGAAGAAGACTACTCTTTGCTTCATTCTTTTCCTCACTCATTAGAGGAGACTGTTCACTGCTTCTACTCACTGTTTCTTCTGATACTATGGGAACAGTGCTGGTTATTTCCTCTTCCTCTGAAACAACATCTTGAAGGACTTGAGTAGGTATCTCTGCCTCCCTCGGAGAAGAAACTAACAAAAACCCTACCACTATTCCGAGTGCACATACTACAAGAAGAGTAGAAAATAATTTCCGATTCATATCATCACTCTCAAATATTCCTTATTCCCCGCGCACATACACTTCGGAAACCGTGGTACGAAAAAGTTGTGCGGTAGCTTCCATTTCATCTCCAGAGAAAGGATGAAGGTTTTTGAAAGACGGATCAAGAGTGATGCCACTCCGAAATGTCTGAAGATAAAGTCGTTTCGCCCCCTTCAGAGTTTCCTTCATCGCTTCGAGGATCTCCTGCGTGTGTATTTCACGGATGAGCGTCGAGCGGAATTCATAGTCTACTTTCCCTTCTTTGAGTAGATCGATACTTTCAAGTATTTTCTTCTCATCCGCTCCTGTACCAACGAGTTTTTGATATTCAGGGAGACTCGTCTTGAAATCCATCGCGATATAATCCACTAGTTTTTTTTCGATAAATGTCCGTAATACTTCTGGATGATTGCCATTCGAATCAAGTTTCACAGCAAATCCGAGAGCGCGCACTTTCACAATAAAGGCTTCAAGGTCTGGCATAATCGTCGGTTCACCACCAGTGATGACAACACCTTGAAGAAGCCCTTTTCGTCCCTTCAAGAAATTCAGTACTGCCACCTCAGGAATGAAATTCTGAGAAATCTTTCTCAGTTCTTCCGGCAAGACAAATTCTGGATTGTGACAAAATTTACAACGATAATTGCACCCACCAGTAAAGATGATGCAAGCAATCTTTCCAGGGAAGTCTAGGAGCGTAAACTTTTGAATACCACTGATAATCATAGAACTTTCTTCATTCAGTAATTTTGTAATAAAAAAGAATTATTATCACAAGCAACCTTTCTGGGGAGACAGTCGTTTTCTCCAGCGAGAAAACTTCTTGCGTGAACTTTTTTTCATCCGTCGAAACGACGAAACCATGCTGAAAAAAACTTCAAGCCTCCCAGAAAGATTCTTGTGAAAAAATTCTTTCTGCTTTTTCTGAAAAAATTACAGGAATCAACACGCCACAAACTGATATTTTTCACAGAACTCGTTGTTAGCAGCGACGGTTTCTTGAAAGTGCTTGCGGGAATAGTGCTCGGCTTTCTTCCCAATATTGAAATGAGAAACAGGACGATGATACCCCATCACACGCGTCCACACTTCGCAATGTGTTCTCTTGGCTTCAAGTGTTTCTCCTTCCTCTACTACTGCTTTGTTTCCTGACATAAGTGTCTGTATTATGCTTATTATATTATTTTTTATTTCACTTGTTTTACTTCTTGATACTTCTTCCGAGCTTCAGTGTCGAATCGCATTCCATTTTCGATACCGAGTTCTTTATCACACTTCGGACAATAATCATATTCCCCTTCGAGATACCCATGCTTCGGACAAATCGAGAAGGTCGGCGTGATAGTGATATATGGCAAACGGAAATTGGAGAGAATACTTCGCACGAGATTACGGCAAGCCTCACCCGAGCTCACTTTCTCATTCATATAGCAATGAAGCACGGTACCACCAGTATACTTCGTCTGCAAATCATCCTGAAGTTTCAATACTTCAAAAACATCATCGGTATACCCGACCGGTATCTGTGAAGAGTTTGTATAGTAAGGAGCTTCTTCTGTCCCTGCCTGCAAAATATCAGGAAAACGCTTTTTATCTTCCTTAGCGAAACGATACGTCGTCCCTTCGGCTGGTGTTGCTTCGAGATTGAAAAAATTTCCTGTTTCTTCCTGATAATCCTTGATCCGTTCTCGCATAAAATCGAGAATCTCGAGAGCAAATTTGTGACCTTCAGTTGTTGTAATATTTTCTTTGTCTTCAGTAAAATTACGAATAGCTTCATTAATACCGTTCACACCAATCGTCGAGAAATGATTCTTCAAGTAGCCAAGATAGCGTTTCGTATATGGGAAGAGTCCAGCATCAATCCACTTCTGTACTTCTTTCCTTTTCATTTCGAGAGATACTTTAGCAAGATCCATCAGATATTCGATGCGTTTGAAAAACTTCTCTTTGTCACCTTTGGTGATATAGCCGATGCGAGCAGCGTTGATTGTCACCACTCCGATAGAACCCGTCATTTCAGCAGAACCGAAGAGTCCTCCACCACGCTTACGGAGCTCCCTCAAATCGAGCTGGAGACGACAACACATCGAACGTACATCACTCGGATTGAGATCAGAGTTCACAAAGTTTTGGAAATATGGCGTACCGTATTTCGCCGTCATTTCAAACAGAGGCAAATTCTTCGGATCATCCCATTTGAAATCCTTGGTCACGTTGTAAGTCGGAATCGGAAAGGTGAATGTCCGTCCTTTGGAATCTCCGTGTGACATTACTTCGATAAAAGCTCGGTTCACAATATCCATTTCGTTTTGAAGTTCACCAAAGGTGTATTCAAATTCTTTGCCACCGAGGAAAAGTCTTTTCTCCTTCATATCTTCTGGGCAATCCCAATCAAGCGTGATATTCGTGAATGGTGTTTGTGTTCCCCAACGTGACGGAATATTCAAATTGAAAACAAAAGACTGAATATTTTGATGAACATAATCATAGGTCTCTTCAGCTATGTACTTTTCTTCTGCTTCTTTCGAAGGAAACTTCATGCCATATTCCTTCACATCGGCCCGCAGTTCCATCTCGTGTTTCTTCACAAATGGTGCCATATAAGTATCAAAACTCGAAAATGCCTGAGCGCCTGCCCACTCATTCTGAAGTGTTCCGAGGAAATTTACCATCTGTGATACAGCGGAGTTCAGATGTTTCGGTGGAGCAGATTCTACTTTGTTTGGAACACCATTAAATCCTTCTTCGAGGAGCACACGAAGACTCCATCCAGCACAGTAGCCAGAGAACATATCCAGATCATGAATATGATAATCACCATTACGATGAGCATCACCAATGGCTTTGGGATAAATATGTGAGAGCCAATAGTTGGCAATAACACTGCCAGCAGTATTGAGAATCAGGCCACCCAGAGAATAGCCTTGATTGGAATTCGCATTTACGCGCCAGTCAAGCTTCTCAAGATATTCTGTCACTGCCTTCTCAACCTGAATAACGACGTTTTTCTCTTCGCGCACTTCGCGACGTTTTTCTCGATAGAGAATATACGCCTTTGCAATATCAGCATAATCATGTTCAATCAAAACTTGCTCAACGCTGTCCTGAGCGTCCTCAACCGTTGGGATGCCGTCTTCAAATTTTTTTTCAAGATCCTTATATACCTCCTTCGCCAGTACAGACACCTTCACTTCATTTTTCTTTCCAACTGCCTCAGCTGACTTCTCGATCGCACGTTCGATCTTCTCCAAGTCAAAATCCACAATCCCTCCGTTACGTTTCTGCACTTTGTAAATCGGCATATACTTCTCTTTATGTTGATTAAATTTTTCTTCACGATACTTCTCTTTTTGAAAGAAAAAAGGTTTCTTAAAAAGTGCTTTCTCGTTTCAAGGAAATATCTCTCTCTTGAAATTGAAGTGTACTGTATTTCTATTATAGCACACTACATATAGTGTATTTCTGCTTTTGAGTGAGGTACCGTTCTTTTTTTCTTCTTCTATATTACTCCTTTTCCTTCTTTTTGTACAACCCCTTTTTGGACGGCTTAATAGAGGCTTTTCAGAGCTTCCATCATTTTCAATTTCGGTTTTCTCAACAAAAAAATAGCCTCACTCTTGCAAGGCTATTCTCGTTTTTCCGATGAAAAATTTATACACTCAAATCCTTTTTCATCTGCTCAAACTGTTCCTTGGTGATTTCTCCCTTGGCGTAGCGTGCGCGGAGGACTTTCTCAGCTTCATCGCCCTGGGCTCCACCACAACAAGATCCACCGCCATGATGACCCCCGTGGTAACCATAAGACATCATCCTCACGCCAGCAACAATCGCCCAAATAATCAGTCCCCAAAACAGAATCATAAAGAAGAATCCAAATCCTCCCATATATCCATACCCTTCTCCAATATATTCTCCCATCATATATTTATTGTTAAAAAATTATTCTTAAATAAATTATTTATTCGATATTCTCCATCGCTTCGAGCATACGTATTTCTGCTTCATCCACCACCGGCTTGAGTGCTTCCTTTCCGACGACTCGCGACATCAGACTCGGTTTCTGGACTGCGATACGCACGATGCCATCCTTCTCGTAGACAATCACGTTACACGGTAAAAGCAGTCCAATCTCTGTCTCTATCTGAAGTGCTTGATATGCCAACGATGGATTGCACATCCCCAGTATAACATACGGCTCCATATCCGCCCCAACCTTCTCCTTCATTTTAGTCTGCACATCGATCTCAGTCAACTGACCGAATCCCTCGAGCGCCAAGACTTCTTTCACCTTCGCTATTGCTTCCGCAAACGGGAGCGATACCACCTTGCTGAATCCATAATTCGTTGTTTCCATATATTTGTTATTACCGCTTATTTCTTTACTTGAATATCGAGTGTTGTCCCAGTTTGTTCAATGATTATAGTATCGTTTGTTTTTGTTTCCATACCGGAACTGAACTTCGCAAATTCAAAGAATCCAAAGGTGAAAACGGCCATCATCACCAATGGAGCAATGAGTGAAATATAATTTTTTTTGCCTGGTTTGAAAAGTCTGAGAAGAAGAGAATTCCCTACGACAGAGATAGAGCTCATCGCCATCGCTAGACCTGCCAATTCTGGTTTCAAAACAAGTCCAAATACGAAAAACACACGGGCGGCAATCGGAATACCAATCACATTATAGAATAAAGCAAAAAACATATTCTGCCTTATTTTCCCCATCGTTTCTTTTGATAACTGGAACGCAGTGACGACATCATTCAAATCACTCTTCATAATCACGATATTTCCTGCTTCCATCGCAATGTCAGTGCCCGACCCCATCGCGATACCCACATTCGATTGTGCCAATGCTGGGGCATCATTGATACCATCACCAACCATAGCCACCCTACGGGTGGAATTTCCAATTTCTAATTTCCAATTTCCAAACTTCCCTTCCTGCAAGTCTTTTACCGCTTGAGCTTTTCCTTCTGGTAATATTTCGGCTAATACATTTTTTTCATCAATGCCAACGAGCTTGGCAATAGCCTTGGCAGTACGAATATTATCGCCAGTGATCATCCATACCTCGATACCCATCTTTTGAAGTTTCATTACCGCTTCTCGTGAAGTAGCCTTTACAGTATCAGCTACAACAATTGTGCCCACTAATCCATCCTTTGTTGCGAGAATCATTGCGGTCTTTCCTTGCTCTTCCAGTCGTGACATCTTTCGTTCGATTTTATGTACTTCCAAACCAAGTGTTTCTTGCATCAACTTACGATTCCCGAAATAGTACGTTGTACCATTCACATCACCTTGCACGCCATAACCTGGAATTGAATTGAAATTATATACTTCTTCCAATTGGGTACCTTTTTCCCCTGCATATGTGTAAATTGCTTCTGCAAGAGGATGCTCTGAAAGTTTTTCGAGACTGGCTGCAATTGCCATAATTTCGTCTTCATCTACAGATCCAAATGAAATCACATCAGTCACTTCTGGTTTTCCATTAGTGAGTGTCCCTGTCTTGTCGAATATGACAGCAGAAACAGTACTCGCTGCTTCGAGAGCCTCACCGCCCTTCACAAGTATCCCGTATTCAGCACCTTTGCCAGTTCCTACCATTAGCGACGTCGGCGTCGCCAGTCCGAGAGCGCATGGACAAGCAATAACAATCACTGAAGTAAATGCCATGAGAGCGAATGTGAGTGTTGATCCAAGAATCACATACCACACAACGAATGTGAGTATAGCTGTAATAATAACTGCTGGGACAAACCACGCTGAAATACTATCTGCAAAATTCTGAATCGGTGCTTTTGACCCCTGAGCCTCTTCAATCAAACGAATAATTTGTGCTAATGTCGTTTCCGAACCCACACGTGTCGCCTCGAATTCGAAACCCCCTGTTTTATTTATTGTTCCTCCAACAACCGTATCGCCAACATTTTTTTCCACTGGCAAACTTTCACCGGTTATCATTGATTCGTCAACAGCCGAAGATCCCTTCATAATTTTTCCGTCAACAGGAATCTTCTCTCCAGGACGGACGATAACGATATCACCGTGAGCAACATCATCGATAGCGACGTCCATTGTTTCTCCACTTCGCACGACGCGAGCCGTCTTGGATTGCAATCCCATCAATTTTTTGATGGCATCAGAGGTCTTACCTTTCGTACGAATTTCGAGCCACTTTCCTAAAATAACAAATGTAATCAGATAAGCTGCCGTCTCAAAATACAGATCAGGGATTTTCGTTCCACCAATGCCAATAACAGATTTATTTGTAATCACATACGTTACAAAATTGTACAAACTAAAGAAAAAGGCTGTACTTGTTCCGATGGCGATGAGACTATCCATATTGAACGTTTTCATTTTGAGTGCTGCCCACATTCCCTTATAGAATCCTACGCCGATAATAAATTGCACAGGGAGGGTGAGAAGGAGTGAAAATACACCAATATAAGGTGCAAGTGCTTTTTCTCCGGGGAGCCAATCGACAAAATCAAACAGCATAAAGTAAAGCATTGGAAAGCTCAGAATAGCACCAAAGAAAAGCTTATTGAAGTAGATTGAAGTTTCTTTCTCTCGTTTCCGCGTCTCATATTCTGTGTCTTTCTCATCCACTTCTTCGGCTTTATAACCTGCTTCCGCAATAGCGTCCATCAGTGTTCTTATTTGAGAAATATCTTCATCAAATACAATAGATGCTTTTTCAGCCGAAAAATTGACTGTTGCACTTCTTACACCAGGAACCTTCTTGAGTCGTCTCTCGATAATATTCGCACACGACGAACAGTGCATACCAAAAAGAGAAAGACTTACCCTCTTTTCTCTCATTTTTTTTGTTGAGTTCATATATGTTTGAGTTATTCTGTTACATTGATCACTCCACGATACATACCCATCGAACAACTAAACGGAAGAGTGCCTGCTTCACCTGGCGTAAACTCAAGCACATTTTCTCCTGGCTTGAGAGTTTTCCTGATACCAGCTTTCGGCATAGTAAAACTCGTAGCACAGGTGTATGAATCTTGCGAATCGATAATAAGTTTCACTGGTTGCCCTTTCTTCACCGTCAGTTGTTTCGGAGTATATCCGCTTGCATCCTGCACGATACGGATTACTTGCGCTTCTTGCTTCGCGGTAGTATTAGTGATGTTTCCTGTATTCACTTTTACCTCTGTTCTCTCTGACCCTAATTTTATCAAAACAGAACCATTCTGAAAGTTAAAAATACCAAGAGCGATTACGATAATACCCGCCGTCTTGAAGAAAAAACGTTTGAATGCACCCTCCGCACTCGCTGCAATACCGCCAATACCAAGAAGTCCGGGAGCTGTGCCCAGTGCAAATGTTCCCATCGTGATGGCACCCACAAACACACTGCCTTGTGATACGACGAACAGTTGCACGAGCTGTGTAAATCCGCACGGAAGAAAAAATGTCATCATACCAAGCACCATCGTACGACGATGGCTATATTCTTTTTTTGTTTGCGACTGAATACCAAGAACCTTTGCAATACTTTTCGGTAATTGAAGTTTCCACATTGAAAGACGAGGAAAGAGTTCGAGAAGTTGCAGTCCGATAATGAACATCAGCCCTCCAATGAAAAGAGTCACCCACCCTACTGTCAGTGATGAAAGTTGAAACGTCGCACCTATCAGTCCGAGTAATCCTCCAAGAAAAGCAAAACCTACGATGCGCCCAATATTAAAATATATATTGGGAAAGAATTTCTGTTTCATACTTGCCTCCGGATGCATCTCACTATACCGTGCCGAAGCAGCAAGTACGAGTCCACCTATCATAGCCATACACGTCGAAAGTCCGGCCACAACTCCGAGCAGGAGTACAAAAGGCAAACTTGATAATTGCTCACCAGCTCCAAGAGAAATATTGAAAAGTCCCAATGCTTTCGCAAAAAGATACAAAACAAGTACAATACAGAGTGCGAACAGTGTTTCTATCCATATTGACATATCATTACTCACCCACTTGCGACTTTCTTTTCCTAACCTATATCCAGCACTCACGATCGCTTTCTCAATAGCACTATCGCTTGGCTTTGATCCTTCGTACCATATTTCTGCTATTCCTTTACGGAAATTCGTCTTTACTTTTTTCACACCTGTGACAGTCGAGAGTTCATCTTCGGTGAGAAGCTCGCACGACCGACAGGTCATTCCTGTGATATCGATGGTTATTTTATTCATATATTTTTTATTTATTCAAAAAAATAAAAACCATTCTCTATATAGATAGAATGGTAGCATAACGCAGAGAAAAAAGAAGTAGTTCTTCGCTTTTCTTTGCGTTTGAAAAAATTTATTCCCGTTTGAAAACAGAAGAAAGAATATCGGGCGACGGTGGTGAAATGCCAAAAGCATCATCTACTCTATCCCATCCTACGGAGGACGGTCCTCGGAGGTTATTGACACTCAATGCATCAATCAAAGAAATCTGGAGAATATGATCAATGTCTACTTTTTTTGTATTGGTTACTTTTGGCACCGTTGTGATGCAATCGATAGCACACACATTGATTGAATGCGATGTTTCATCTGATGAAAAAGAGAGACAATTCTGTGTCCCAACCGAAGGATGAATCATATCCATCCCCATCTCAGCAGAATGTGCTTCCACCATCATAGGGCGCGTGCAAAAACCTCCTGCAAATGATACAAGCGATACAACAAGGCTGATTATAATTGTTTTCTGAAAATACTTCATATTATCCTTCTGAACGAAATATAGAAAGGGTTACTTTCAACTTTGGCAAATCTTCCTTACACGTTTTCCATACTACTTCGTCATCTACTCCGAAATATTCGTGTATTAGATAGTTTCTCATAGCAATCATCGGCCTATACGGGATCTTTGTGTGTTCTTCTTTGAAAGATTGACTGAGACAGTTTGTCGCTTCACCAATGATACCGAGCTCCCGTGCTACACCGTCAATAAGTAAATTATTTCTAAAAAAATCATCACGACTTGTCTGCCCCAAATAACCCTCTATCTTTCCGATAGCTTCGAGGATATGTCCGATATAGAGATCATCATTTTTTTCCATTTTTCTCATAAATAGGTTCCGCTAAAGAAGCAACGTCATCACGAATAAACTTGCTCAAAGCCTTTGGGGTTATCAAATCAAGTTTCTTCTGCACTCTATTTTCTAAATCTTCCTGAATATAATAAAGCCTGAAAAATCCAACGCTCGACATTGGTGTAAATTCGATGAGCAGATCCACATCACTATCTTCACGTGGTGTACCATAAGCATACGAACCAAAAAGAGAGACTTTCTGAATATCATCTTTGAATTCGCTTTGCTCGATAGCTTCCCTGATTTTTTGCTTGAGTTCTTGTTTTTCCATACTTATATTGTATTGCTCTCTTACACATCTATTATCCTTGAAAAGCAACAAAAAATCAAGCTCTTCTGTCAAAAAATAACTCAGATAAGGTCTTAATTCACATCTTCCCACTTTCCATCTTCGCCATCATAAACAGCCTCTTGATTGATCCTCCAAATACTGTTCTCTGTGTCCGACTTCACTATGCCACCAAAAAGTTTTTTCTGTTTATTATTCTTTATGTATTTTTGTAGCGCCTCTGCTTTCAACTTCGTTTCTATACCCACGACTGTTTGCCCTCCTTTGGTATCGAAAATTCCCATTTCTCCATCTTCATAGCAAGCAATAAAATCAGGGTAGAAAGTAGCTGATTTTCCTTTTTCATCGACATAAGGAATACCAAGATATATTTCATTTCTCGCATCGCCATTCTTAAACCACCAAACAATACCCTTGTTCTTTTCCAGATAATTTTCTATGAACCCTATTTCAGTCTTCCATTTTGGCGAAATATAAGCAGGATGCATAGCACATCTTTTATAATCGCCAACAATAGTATTCTTAGCATAGTAATCTTCTTCTGGTACGTTCCATTTTGGAATCTCTTTGTACTGCTTTGCAACTTTATTTCTATTTTTTGCATATTTTTTCACAGAATCTTGAATGATACTCTGAAAAAATCCAGCATTCTTCAAAACAATTTTCTGGACATACGTTCTATCGACATCTTTACTATCGAGATATTTATCGAACATCTGATACAGAGCAACCCGTATCTTATCAAAAGATCTGGCTTGCTGAAATTCACCACAATTCTTTTTCAGAAAAACAATGAATTTCCGTTCCACGTCATTATCATCTATCTTCACTCTATCTTCTTCATTGGCAATGATATCTTGACGTTCCTCATCTATATTCCCGACGATACTATCAATGATGATTCCTTCTTCGAGTCTCTTGTTATCGAGAATCAGAGAGGAGCCGTCAGCACTCTTATATTTCTTCAGAAGCATTAAATTATTCTTTGCTTCATTCTCATCCAATATGCCACCGATTTTCTCAATGAATTCAACAAAAAAATATCTTCGATAATCCAACATCAAATCATTATATTCTCCTCGCATCAGATATACTGATGGGAGATCTCTGTTTTCATACTCTTGTATCCTCTCCGCCTTTCTCACTTTGAGATATTCGAGAGCATCTTCTTCAATTTTTATCTCTTCGAGGTTCGCATAGACATACGCTCGGTTCAGATCTTCTGCTACGTAATGTTTGAATTCTGGCATTCTCATAATTCTGCCCACGGTCTGAATCTCAAATATCTCACTTTTGGTCTGTCTGAATTTGACGAGAATATGTGCTCGAGGACAATCCCACCCTGTAGCTACTACTTGTTTGAAAATAAGAAAATCTACTTGGCTATCAAACTTCTTGATATTTTCAAGATTCTCTTTATCATCTCCTGTGAGCCAGCGTGCCAGATTCTTATTCGCATAATTGAAACCTCTATCATCGAGGAATTCTTCCACCCATTCCCGTTTATCTTTATCGAGCGAACTCATTTTTTCTCCTTCGTTCGGCAGTTGGACGAGGACGAGTGGTCGTATATTTGAACCTTCTTTTTTATACAATGCTTCCAATAGAGCCCTTCTTTCCAATGCCCGTTCAAAAATAATCTGATCACCACTTTTTTCACTTTTCAGATCTTTTTCTGAAATATCGGGGTTGATAACAACCTCCTTCTTGATCACTTGTGCATCTTTCACGGTTTGCAAATCCACATATTCCCCTTCTCTGTCTCCGAAAGCGTACCCACCGCCATTTTTCGGAGTGGCGGTCATATCTATTTGCAAAGCTGGTTTGATAATTTCTTCAATAATCTGAATCGTGTTTGATGTTATATTCAAATGACTTTCATCAACAATCAAAACAATCTTCCTTCCATTTCCTTCTGCCGTTTCACAAAATTTTCGCAAATTTCTATCATACTCATTATCCTTCATAAATTTGTTGATAGGATCTCCCTTCTTGATATCCTTGTCTGGGTTGTCTCTTCCTGCTTTGGAAAAAATCTGTTCCCAGTTGATGAATAACACCTCATTTTCTTTTATTTCATTATCGAGAATATCTTCGAGAAAAGACATCGTTATTCCACCGCCACCGATGTTTTCTTCCAAACTTTCTTTGCTTTGTTCTGCCAAGACGCCTTTGGAAATCCATACGAAAGAAACATTCATCTCACTTTCGAAAGCCAACCGTTCAATGATTCCAGACATCATTACTGTCTTCCCTGATCCTGTCGGTGCTCGGAAAAGAATTTTTTTGAAATTGACACCATCAGAAGACTTCAAAAATTCATCTGCTTTAAAAAATATTTTGTCTACCAATTCCTGTTGGTATTTTTTCAGCGTAATATTATTCATAGTCTAGAAATGAAATATTTTCTTATATGTTTCCAAAATCTTTTCCGGGATTGGCTCGACAGTAAAATCGATACCCACATCACTAAACTCTTCTTTCGAGAAATCTTTGGTATAGGAAAAGACGTAGATAGCTACGGGTTTGTCTTTCAATGTTTTCAATTGCTCTACAAAATCATCAAAATAAAAAAGATCAAAGAGAATAGCTGTGTACTTCTTCTGATTCTGGAAGATCTTAATTTTGTTCTTCTTATACGTATCAGAAACCAGATCGAAAGTGTTTTCTTTCAAACAAATGATTTCCACCGATCCCTCTACTATTTTTTGCTTCAACGAATCAGCTGATTTTTCCAGTGGAACAAAATCGGTTTTGAGATATTTCAAATTTCCCCCTAAACCCTCTACTTTTTCGCCTTTCGCATTTTTATACCCAATTGAAACTCGCTTAATTCGTTCATACGTAATATTCTCACAAATATTATTTTCATTGTTCGTACAGAGAATAAACTTTCGATTGCCATCATCTTTTTTGTTCAAATCCAAAACAGCCTGACCTGTTGTGCCGGAACCAGCAAAGAAATCAAGAACGGTTATATGTTCATCAAAAACTGTATTTAACAATACTTGTATGAGTCCAACTGGCTTCGGATATTCAAAAAGTTCTTCCATTTCTAACTGAGCAAGATCATTTTTTCCCACTTCAGATAAAAATCCCTGAACAATCGTATACATGACCTGTCTCATATCGCCGACCTCTTCTAATCTGCAAATATAATGATTCCCATTAGTAATCTCCTTCAAAATATATTCTCCATTTTCAATTTTTTCATCAACTTCTTTTTTTAATTTTTCTCCCTTAAATTTTAATAAATTCTCATATTCGCAACGACGTTCCGTTCCTTTTTCATATTTACCAAAAACTCTTCGTATGATATCATCGTTAATAAAATAGAGTTTATTTGATTTAAATATGTATTTTCCTTTTACTTTCCCAGATCTATATCTCTTGAAGTGTTCAGAAGATTTATCACCCTCACGAGTTAATGTAAGCTCATCACTCCTCGAATAACAAAGAATGTATTCGTGTCCTTTTACAACTTTTTTTGAATTTCCTCCACCTTTTGCTCTTTGCCAAATAAGAATTCCAATATAGCCTTTGCCCGATACATCACTAAATATTTCATCACAAAGTAATTTTAATCCTGCCTGTTCATTATCATCGATAGAAATAAAAATAACCCCTTCTTTTTTCAGAAGACTTTTTGCGAGTTTCAATCGCTTCGCCATAAAAGACAGCCACTTGCTATGCCTGTATCTGTCTTCTTTATCGACAAAATGATCATTATAGACGAAATCCTTATTCCCTGTGTTGTATGGTGGATCAATATAAATGACATCCACTTTGTTTTTGTGGGTGTAGGCAAGTACTGAGAGAGTGTGGTAATTATCTCCCTCTATGAGAATATTGAAATCTTTCTTATTATCAGTAACAATGTCGGAGAAATCTCCTCCTTTTTCTCGCAAGATCGGTAGAGCATTTTTACTTTCCTTCTCAAATTTTTCAATTTTTTCTTCCCAAACAAGACCGTATCTTTTACGGTCTTTCAATTTTTTGATTTGAATTTCGAGATCTGAAATACGGTCAAGAAGTTCTTTCTCTTTTTCGTCTTGAAGCATAGGTGAACGCTATGCCGACTGCTTATTACATTTTTGACAACAAAAAAGGACAGCCGAGCTGTTCACCCACAAAAAACTGCCCGTAAGGAAGTCCAATTATGGAACTCGACTGCCCATCGCTATCCACAATTGGATAAGAAAGACAGTTTCCTTACGGAGATATTTTGTAGGTGAACGTTTTTATTGTATCATCACACCGCCAAAAAGACAAAATAAAAAGCCCTCAATACGGGAGAGCGACTGAGTCCCTTGAAAAAGATTAACGGAAAAAATACTATTTTTCCCTGAAGAATCCAGGTGGGTCTCAATTTTTCGCAGTCCTTTCTGAAGGCTTTTCAATTCTAGTATAGCACATTTACATATACAGACGAACGAAGAAGAGGGCGCCGGAGAAAACGGAGATACCCCACGCATAAAGAAAGACACTTGTCAGACGATGATGATGAACGAAGAAATTTTCGCCCTTAGCATAATGTCTATCAGCGACAAGAAAGAAGAGAATAAGCGTAACGAACATAAAAAGTGAAAATATTCCATGAAAAATAGCCAGTGCAACGTCCCCGCTACTTTTCATTGTGGAAGGTGTACTACTCTCGCCGAATGACTTCATCACCATATAGGAAATATTGAAAACTACTTCATAGGCCAGCACTCCGAAGGCAAGCTTCCTATTGAAACGCACATTAGAAATAGCAGTCCAGATGACATAAAAAATAATGCCGGTCACACAAAATTCTGCGAAGAGGGCAAAAATACTAAAAGGTGGTATGGTCATCATATTGTTTTTTATATATTATCTTCCTTACAGTATACCACAATAAAAAAGCACCCTCGGAGTGAGGGTGCTCTAGAAAAGACTTGAAAATTACACGCGAGATACGCCTGTAGCTGCTGGGCCTTTTTCACCATTGACTACTTCAAAAGAGACAGTGTCGCCTACTTTGAGTTCGTCGTAAGTGACTCCTACGAGTTCCTTAGAGTGGAAGAAGAGATCCTTTGCTTCGCCTTCGCGAGAGATGAATCCGAATCCTCGGTCTGTAAGGGTTTTGATAGTTCCTTGCATACGATTTTTTTACGATTGCTTATATACTGCGAAAACTCGACTCTGTTTCCTGCTGTGCCTTTAACACTCTTTTATTATAGCGCACTCTCCCATTTTTGTCAATCGTGCATTCCCGAAAGAAGATATATACATAGTTCTGACACATCACATCTTTCGGCTGTCATATGCCCAGTGAAGCAGGGCTTGGCGTTGACGAGGACGACAAAAAACATCCCCCTGACAATCGGTCATATACTTCCCACCAAAAACTCCGAGCTCAAGCATCTCCTGAGGGGTGAGGTCCGGTTTGAAATCTGAATCAAAATGTTCCCCCATCGGTTCGGTGAGTGTGTAGCTATAATGCTTCTGCATCGTATCATTCACTCTGATTTCTCTCGTATGCATAGGTGTTTTGTTTACGGAAAAAGAGAATATACCACGCAAAAAATACGGAGAGTGAACCAGCGAAGAATGGTCCCTTGATACCCACGATACCTGAACCAAATCCAGCAATGAGAGGAATGAGTCCTTGGGCCAGTGCCATAAGTGAACTATTGATACCGAGTGCTGCACCCTGCTTCTTCTCAGACACACCTTTGCTGATCAGTGATGCCATATTTGCCATCGAGAGTCCATTGGCAATAGCTACCACTGGCAAAAGTAAATACA
>PFHN01000018.1 GCA_002782305.1 Candidatus Moranbacteria bacterium CG_4_8_14_3_um_filter_41_13
TTACGAATCGGTTTCTTGATAATTCCAATTATATCAAATACTTGCATTGTTATTCGCCCTATTTGTGTAATATTCAGGCTAAAGGACCCAAGATTATGTAGAACCCTCCCGCTTTGGGTTGACGTTCTGGAAGCGTGTGGCGGACGGGCGAGGTATATCAATATATTTCGAGAGCCCATGGAGGTGGTTTCCTCTCTCCAAGTACGTAATGCGAGCTTCTCAACTGTTGACGGATTGCTCGCTTGGCTGGCCCATGTAATTGATTCGTTTGCCTGCGCAACACCAGAGAATACTTTCATTCTGTCCAGTAGGTCTTTTCTGAAAGACCCAGTTTCAACGCTGAAGAAACTTGGTCAGCGAATAAATATACAGTGGCCTATTCCGCCCTATGATGCCGCTGAACGACTACATGAATTTCTTGATTCCTCTCTAGTGCACCACCGTCCTGTCGGGAGCGTTCCCTATCCCCCATTGGGCGGTGAAGTGGAGCGTATAGTCGATTGCTTAAAAACTTCCGATTTGGAAAGTCCTAATGCAACTTTCTTTGCCTGTTTAGAGAACGGCAAGGAGTGGCTTGATGAATTAAGGGCGTTGTTTGAGTGTGTGATCAAAAATCCTCTTGCAAGTTTGAATGCAGAGAGGATGAGTGCAATCGCGCGTGCGGAAGAACTCTTGGGGGCCTACCAGCAGACCGAACAGGAGCGGCTCAGCGCACTGGAAGCGCTCAAGCATGTGGAGCAGGAGTGCGATACGGTAGCGTCACAAGCCGAGGAATACCACAGAGCCTATCAGGACACCGAGCAGGCACGACTGTCTGCCACCGCGCAAGCGGAAGAGAACCTCAAGGCCTACCAGCAGACCGAACAGGAGCGGGTCAGCGCACTGGATGCGATCAAACGTGTAGAGTACGAGCGCGATGCGGCTGCAGCACAGGCCCGGGCTTATCTCGATGCATATCAGGAAAGCGAACTCAAGAGGCTTAATTCGCTGTGTCAGCGGCTATACCGGCTGGCAACTTTCAAATGGATGAAGAAATAGAAAATTGCAGAAGTTGAAAACACAGGCCATTCCGGGCGCGAAGAAGATATGGCTTTGAGGGCGCAACTGTTACCTATAGGGATAATGGTGCGCGCAGGAAAGGGCGCGAACTGTTGGGCTGCCGAATCTGCCAATGCCTGTTTTGAAATAATCTTGCCGGGTGATGGAATAACCGCAGGCTGGAAGTTACTTCGAGGTCAGGTCAGGGGTCAGGTCTTGCATTGCAGCATCACGTTTTTGTTGCGAGCTCAAAATTTTTAATCGTTCGACTCACAGTCGAATAATGCACTCCGAAGTGCTGCGCAATGGCTTGCATGGAATGCTGTCCGGAGAGATATGCCCGTGCCATGGCCTCGTTACGGGGATAGCGCTCTTCAAATTGCAACAAAGGTTGCGTAATTGCCCGACGCTGTGCGCGTGGAA
>PFHN01000083.1 GCA_002782305.1 Candidatus Moranbacteria bacterium CG_4_8_14_3_um_filter_41_13
GTGAGTCTGTCGCTGGACAGACGAGTGTCTCTTCAGAAAAATATTTTGTAAAATAATGCGCCACATAAAAGGATATGTATTTTCTCAAAAAACACGCTTTGCTTATTGTCCTTGGTATCCTGTCCATCCACTTCATTCTCGGACTGGTGATTTCGAGTCAGGAATCGATGATCTATGATGAGCGTGCTCATATTCCTGCTGCGTATAGTTATGTCCGCTATGGTGATATGCGCCTCAATCCAGAACACCCCCCTCTCATCAAAGACTTGGCTGGACTGCCTCTTCTCGCTATGAATCTTACTTTTCCCCTCTCTGCACCACAGTGGCAGACGGGCACCAATGAACAATGGACGATGGGAGATCTCTTTCTCAATTGCACCGAGCCACAGCTCGCTTGCAACGATGCTGATAAAATTCTTTTCTGGTCGAGACTACCGATCACTCTCCTTTCCGTCATCCTCGGTCTCGGACTTTTCTTCTTTACACGAAAACTCGCAGGAACACTCGCAGGACTTTTTTCGGTTGTACTCTATGCTTTCGATCCGAACATTATCGCACACAATCACTATGTCACTACTGACATCGGCATTGCAACCTTCCTCTTCTTTGCTTTCTACACTTTCGTCTCTTTCCTCAGGAAACCCACACTAAAAAATATGCTCATTGCTGGCATATTTCTTGGACTAGCTGAACTCACCAAAGTTTCCGCTATACTTCTCTTCCCACTTTTCGGGCTTTTTGTTCTTCTCTTTGCCCTCACTAAACATCAGGAAGTGGGTAATTATGAAGAAAGTAAAAAGTGGCGATGGCACACACTCCTTCAGTACAGCCTCAAGTTTATCGGTATGGTTCTTACATGCTTTGTCATCATCTGGACAGTCTATGCCTGGAATACCATCCATATGCCGAGTCACACACTGATTGATTCTGCCAATCTCTATCTTTCACAAAATAATATTCCAGCACGATTCGCACACAATCTCGTTGTGCAAACAAGTGACAATGCTTTCCTGAAACCGTTTAGCCAATACTTCCTGGGAGTAGCGATGATTTTCGCACGTGTCGAAAGTGGTAATCCTCATTACTTCCTCGGAGAAGTGACGATGGAGCCATCCGCCTGGTATTTCCCTGCCGTCTTCATTTTGAAGGAAACCCTTCCTTTCCTTCTTCTCCTCCTTCTTACCACAGGCTATACATTCTATCGTATCTTGAAGAGTGTCATAGAGAGAAATACTTCTTTGCGAGAATTTTTCGCTCATTCCTTCCAAAACAGAGTAACACAGTATCTCATGTTCGCTTTCATCGTACTCTATGTATATGTGAGCCTTACAGGGAAACTCAA
>PFHN01000077.1 GCA_002782305.1 Candidatus Moranbacteria bacterium CG_4_8_14_3_um_filter_41_13
TGTTGATCCAAATGCTCAATTATGGGGAGTAATAAAAAATCCAGTTAATTTTCTCTACGTAGTTTTTCATTCTTTGTATAAAAATTTCTTCTTCTATTTTGAAACATTCTTTTTAAAACCAGGCTGGGTCAACACATCATTGCCTGACTTATTGTATATCTTTATGGCCGGTGGAATGACACTTATTCTTCGGAGCAAGGAAGAAATAGTTTCTCTTAATACAAGACAGAGACTTCTTCTTCTTGGTGTGTTTTTCGCTCAACTCTTATTAGTATTTCTTTCGATGTATCTCGTTTGGACGAAAGTCGGAGCCGAACGTATCGCTGGCGTGCAAGGAAGATATTTTCTAGCTATAATGCCACTCTTTATCTTTTCATTTTACAAATCAAAGTTCTCATTTCGAAGTGAGTGGATAAAGAATAATATTTCGATAGCCTTGGTTGTATTTTTGTTTGTGACGTTCATATTTGTATTCATCAATATTGCACAACTCTATTATAAGGGACTGAGTAATTATTTATAGAACGTGTAGTTTATGATGGTTTCTATAATTATTCCCGTTTATAACGCTGAAGAGACACTGTCTTTGTGTATCGACAGTATCCTCGGCAATACTTACAGCGACTACGAAGTCATTCTCATCAATGATGGATCTGTCGATGCTTCGTGGAGCATACTCGAATCGTATCACGAGAAATATCCTGACAAAATCAGGATATTCGATCAGGAAAATCAAGGCGTAGCAAAAACAAGAAATCATGGTATCGGATATGCCAGTGCGAAATACATCATGTTCATCGACTGCGATGATTCTGTAGAGAGTGATCATATCGAGAGATTCGTATCAGAGATAGAGGAGAAAAATCTGGATGTCGTAATCGGTGGATACAAGCGTACGACGAGTCAGAGAGTACTGTATGAGATGAAACTCGAGAACACTCCTTGGTCGAGATATATGACAATGGCCCCATGGAGCAAAATATACAAGAGGGAATTCTTGATAGAAAATAAAATAGAGTTTCTCGATAATAACATAGGGGAAGATGTGTACTTCAACCTGCAGGTGATCAATCTCACGAATAAGATTTCGATCCTAGACTACGTTGGATATCATTGGTTCTACAATGAACAATCTGTTTCGAACACCAATCAAAAAACATTGAAAAAGGAAATAAATGTAATGTTCCTGCTTGATTCATGTTACGAAAAACTCAAAGAAAGAGGGGCTGTCGACAAAGAAGAAGTGGAGTTTTATTTCACGCGATATATTGTCTGGTATCTCCTCTTCGCCGGGAGAAATTCGACCCCTCTACAGATGGTTTCCGAATTTAGAAGAATATTTGACTGGTTGAAGCAGAATTTTCCGAAGTTCTTGCAAAACAGGAATATAAGCCTGTTCTCTCC
>PFHN01000029.1 GCA_002782305.1 Candidatus Moranbacteria bacterium CG_4_8_14_3_um_filter_41_13
TTTTTCCTGCAAACAAATCGGTTATGGCAAGAATTGCTTCAGCCATTTTCTGATCTTTTCTAGTATACCATATACGCTGGATGGAAGTATACCCCCTCCTTTACCAGAGCTATAGCTCAGTGTAGAATTTGTTTGAGCTAAGAGAAGAAGTCCGACAACCGTCGAGAATGGTGGCGTATCCACCTGATCAAGCATTCCTCCGAGTGGTTTCGGATATCCTATTTGCGAAGGAAGACGCAATACTCTTTTTGCTAAATCGATAGAGCCAGGAAGAAGCGATCCTCCTCCAGAAAGTACAACGCCACCAGGGAGCAATCCTTCACGATGAATTTTCTTGAGTTCTTCATTCACGAAAGAAAAAATTTCTTCGAGGCGTGCCTCTACAATCTCTGCCACATGTTTTGTAGAAACATATACATCCTCCTGAGAATCAAACAAACTGAGATCAATTTCATCTTTTTTGTTAATTTCTTCAGGAAGTGCGCTCCCAAACTTTACCTTCACTGCTTCAGCAACTTCGATAGAAGTACGAAGACCGATAGCAATATCATTGGTGATGTGACCGCTCCCGACAGGAAGAACAGCGAGATGAAGGAGGTCTCCATCTTCAAAGACAGCAATCGATGTCGTGCTTCCACCGATATTGACCAGCACGGTACCAAGTTCTTTCTGACGGACTGATAATACCGATTCGGCGCACGCCAGCGGTTCAACTACGAAACTCTCTGCTGAGGTACCTGCTTGATCAAGACTCCGTGCAATGTTTTTCAAATAAGACGTACTGCCACTTATTACCAGAGCATTCATCTCAAGGCGCACTCCTTTCATACCGACAGGATTTTTGATATCTTTCTGATCATCAAGTCGATAGTTCTTGGGAATCACGTGAATAATTTCACGATTGAGTGGCATCGTCAGTCTTGCTTGGACTTCTTCAAGTACGCGCGCCATATCATCTTCTACCACTTCGCCATCAGCACGACCTACTGCGATTACTCCCAGCGCATCCTGACACACGATATCGGTACCGCCCACACTCACCACAACACTCTCAGCTGCATGTCCTGCCATACGTTCTGCTTGTTCGAGAGCGCTGTTACAACATTTTGCGACACTATCAGCATCTACTACAATTCCTCTTCGCATACCCAAAGAAGGCGTCGCTCCAACACCTATAACACGAAGTGGTTCTTCAGGAGAAACCTCCTGAGCAATGACGGTTCTCACTTCCGAGGAGCCGATATCGAGACCAACATAATAACGATCGCGCGACATAGAAGAATAAAAAGAAAATAATGAGCTTTAATAAAAAATGGAGCTCCTTAATGTATAGTATACCCTGAAAATTCCCAAACGTAAAATAAACATACGCCTACAAATGGAAAGAGGTGAAGAAATACGGCGAGAAAATAACGAGTCCAATCGCGATAGCAGAGAAAGTAGCAAGAAGGACTGCCCCAGCCATCACGTCTTTGATGACTCTTGCGTATGGATGAATCCTCGGTTTCAAGATATCCATCACACGTTCAAGAGCGGTATTCGCAAGTTCGAGAGTCAGTACCAATACAATAGAAAGAAGAAGAAGCGATCGCTCTGAGCCAGAAAGTGGGAAGAGGAACATCAAAAAAATCACAAAAACAGCAACGATGATTTCTATTTGAAAATTTTTCTCATTCCGCAAAGCAAAAAGAAGACCTTTTGTTGCATAGAAAAAACTGCGGGTAAATCTCTCCATAGGAAATATTTTTTTATTTTTATACTCAGCACACTTGTTATGCACCCTTCTCTATAGTATACTCTTTTTTTCCGGTCAGCACATCTGTCACCTGCTCCTGCAAGGTAAACATTTCTTCTTCATGATCAAAACCGATAAGATGAAGCACTCCGTGAGAGAAAATATACGTCATTTCACGCTCAAAAGTCACCTTATCCTCTTCGGATGCCTCCCGAATAAAATCTGGGCACAAAAAAATTTCCCCAAGGAAGATAGGTGATGTTGTTTCTCTCGCAAAGTCTTCTCTTTTTTCGTACTCCCCAAAAGAGAGCACATCGGTTACCTTGTTTATTCCTCTATAGTCTGCGTTCAGTTCTGCAATCTTTTCACGAGAAATACAGGTGACGCTTATATGTATTTCTATTTCGGCAGGAAAAGAAGAAGGAACAAAAGCCGTCAGAGTGCGGAGGGCAACAGTAGCGAAGAAATCTGGAGAGAAAGGCGCATCAACTTCGGCATCATAATCGAGGGCAATATGCATAAGAGTCTTATGCCAACAGCGAATCAACGACGCGTTTCACATCATCACCAGAAGCATTTTTCCCTACCTGTTTCATCACAAGTCCCATCGCTTGACCCATTTGTGCTTTTGCAGTGATGCCGGCTTCGGCCAAGACAGATTGCACCAGTGTATGAAGCTCTTCTTCTGCCATGGCTTGTGGCAAGTATGCAGAAAGAATATTCAGCTCTGCTTCTTCTTTCAATGCTAAATCCTCCCTTCCTCCGGTGCGATATTGCTCGATACTGTCTTTCCTTTGCTTCACCAAACGACGGATGACGTCTATCACCTCATCATCAGTGAACGCTTTCGGGTCTTTTCGTTTATCGATAGCGACATTTTTGAGAGCACTCTGAAACAGACGAAGCGTATCTCTACGAAGCACATCACCTGCTTTCATTGATACAATAAGGTCTGCACCGAGGGTTTCATATAAAGCCATACTCTTTTCATTCAATAGAATTACGGCTTTATTGTAGCACATTTTTCTTAAACTATCAAAAAAAACCACCGACATACGCCAGTGGTTTTTCCCACAAAAAAAGTCTACATTTTCTTCTTGATGTCGCGCAGAGCATCTTCATCAAACTTACCAAGTTTCTTGAGACGATTGATTTCTTTACGAATCTTGACTTTGTAGAGAGCTTCATCGCGTCGTTTCACACGGCTTTGCTCTTCGGCATGAAAACGCAGTTTGCGTACTTGACGGAGCACACCACTTTGTTGCACACGACGTGAAAAACGTCGAATCAAACTTTCAGCTGTTTCCTTCTCTTTTTTTCTTACTTGAATCATATAAACGACCCCCTTTCTCTAGAATGATCTCTATATGTGACCTATACTCCTATACGTCACACAACAGAAATCATTCTCTTTTACTTACTGTGTATATTATACTGGATGAATATTTTCTGCGAGACGTGCCCCTCCAAGAAGATGGAGGTGGAGATGAGGAACCTCTTGTCCCCCATCTTTTCCTACACGAATGAGCAGTTTATACCCTTTTTCAGAAATATTCAAATCCTTCGCAATATTCCGTGCCACCCAAAACATTTTACCGATGATAGGACTATCTTCTTCTGACATCTGGGCGATACTTTGGATAGGCTTTTTTGGAATAATCAGGACGTGCACAGGAGCAATCGGATGAATATCATAGAAAGCCAGCACTTCATCATCTTCATAGAGAAAATCTGTTTTGATTTCTTTACGAATAATTTTAAGAAAAATATTGTCCTGCATACGCATATAAACCTATTAATCCTTTTTTTCATCCTCATTTTCAGAAGTCCGAGCAATATTTACTTCTTTAATCTTCAGCTCCTGATTCGTGTGCAGAATCTTCTTCACCGCTTCAACAAGTCTCGAATGAATAACCGTTTCTTGTGTACCAGATACCATATCTTTCACAATCGCCGTATCATCAAGTGCTTCCTTCTGTCCGATGATGATTGTGACTTCTGCACCCATACGATTGGACACACGCATTTGTGATTTCAAGCTCCCTCGTCCGAAACTCTCTGCAATAAGAATACCATTCTTCTCTAATTCTGAGAAAAGTTTCAAGCTTTTTTTCTTCGCCATTTCCCCAAGCTGTGCCAGAAAAACACGCGCCCTCGGTTCCTGATATGGTTTCACCTGTGTGCGCTTCATTTCGAGAATTACTCTGTCGATACCAAGAGCGAAACCAATCGCTGGTGTCGCTTCTCCACCCATCATCTGCACCAGTCTGTCATAACGACCACCACCACCGAGTGAGTATTTCTTACCATCTTTGTCTCCAGACCAGATTTCAAAAACCGTTTTCGTATAATAGTCGAGTCCTCGTACGAGGCGAGTATTGATGACATACGGAAGTTCAAGCTCATCAAGATATTCAAGAAGATGTTTGAAATGACTCCGTGATTCTTCGTCAAGATAATCAATGGATTGTGGTGCCTGAGCAGTAAGCTGGATACATTTGTCTTCCTTACAATCAAGAATTCTCATCGGATTGGTCGAAAGCCTCTCACGACAATTCTGACAGAGCTTACTTCGCTGTGCCTCCAAGTAACGTACCAATGCCTTACTGTATTCTTTGCGTGATTCTGGTACGCCGATGCTATTGATCTGAAACTCGATATTTTTGAGTCCCAGTTGTTGCACGACGCGGTACGCCAGCTGAATGGTTTGTGCATCAAGTATGGCATCATCTTCACCATAAAGTTCGAAGTTTCCTTGCCAAAATTCTCTATAGCGACCTTCCTGAGGACGATCATAACGATAGACTGGCCCCAAAGAAAAGAGCTTCACTGGCTTGGGCAGAATACCCATACCATGCTCAATATAGGCACGAGCAATACCCGCAGTGAACTCCGGACGCAGAGCCACTTTGTCGCCACCACGCGTCGTGAAGGTATACATTTCCTTATCAACGATATCTGTAGAAGTACCTATCAAACGCGTGAAAAGATTCTCATATTCTACGAGCGGAGTATCGATGCGTTGAAAACCATATTCTTGCGAAGAGTGTGCAAGCACTCTCCTGACACGTTCCCAATACGGCTGATCTTCGGGTAAAATATCTCGCATACCACGAAGCGACCGAGGGATTATTTTTTCTTCTGCTTTTGGAGACTTCTTCACAGAAATCTTCACAACTCCTTTTTTCTTCTCTTCCTTCTTCGTACTACGATCTTTACTGACCGAAACTTTTTTCTGAACCATAACGGTGTGCAATTAAGAATGAGAAATTAATAGAGTGTAAACACACTGGTTGGCCATGCTCTAAGAAGCACTCTGCCAATAATTTTATCTTTGTTCACTGGACCAAAAACACGAGAATCATAACTATACATTCGGTTGTCCCCCATAACATAATATTCATCCTGTTTGATTTGTCTCTTTGGGGTGTCTTGAGTGAGAATATTTACTCCAATATACGCTTGTTCATTGAGAATGAAACCATCCGGATGCTCTGTATTGTATACATACACCTTCCCCTGTTTCACCTCTACTGATTCACCTGGCAGACCAATAATACGTTTGATGAAAAATTGTTCTGGATTCTTTGGATAACGAAACACCACAACATCTTGGCGTTCGATAGATTTGAAAGGACGAATGACGATATCTTTACTCAGGAGAGTGAAATCTGTTTGCTTGTAACCAAATTCACTGACTACGAGGTACTGACCATCGTGGAAATTAGGATCCATACTCGAACCTTGGACAAAAAAAGGCTGGAATAAAAAGACACGAACCGGTATAATGATAACGATAGCGAGAATAAAGACTTTGATCATTTCAAAGAGAAGACTCCCAAAGCCTAAATATTCAGCATCTTCTTGTTTTTTTTCTTGATGTGTATTCACAATAATACTTTTTAAAAAATGAGATATCTTTTCTTGAAAAATCAATGGAAAGAAAACACTCATATTGTAACAGATTTTTAGCACTTTTGCAAGCGGATAAAATGCTTTATATAAGGGAAAATTAGAAGAATATGGACGGACTCATCAAAAAAGAAAACCCAAAAAAGTATCTTGCGTCCTCACCACACGGAATAATTTTACCCGAGGAAACAAGAATACCTTCCGCACAGTACAACGAAAACCTTCTTTTTCGTCCAAAAAGAAAAACTGCTTCCCAGCAAAAACGCTTCCTTCCCAAACACTTTTTCCTTTTTGCATTCCTTGCCTTCTTTCTTCTTTCTTGCTTTGCTGTTGCCTTTGCTCTCTACAAGGGTGTCTCACTAGGAAGAGAAATTCAGATTGAGAACACTTCTGGTAATTCCTTCTTCGCTGATATGAAACATCTGGCTACAGCACTCATCACAACAAAAAGTGCTCCGCTCCTCGGGGAGGAAAATGGTCGTATCAATATTCTGCTTCTCGGCCGTGCTGGAAATCATTATCCAGGGAAGAATCTTACTGATACCATAATGATACTGAGTATCAATACAAAAGAAAGAAAAGTCGCCCTCTTGTCACTTCCACGAGATCTCTACGTCGAAATTCCTGGTACGGAGCTTTTCATAAAACTCAATGCTCTGTACCAATACGGACTCAGTAACGGTGATGGAATAAGACCTTTGCGAACAGCTATAGAAAATATTACAGGAGAAGAGATTCACTATTTCTTCACACTTGATTTCGATGGATTCGAAAAAGTAGTAGATGCTCTCCATGGGATTTCAGTGGATGTTGTGAGAGATTTTTATGACCCTCGTTATCCTGGGAAAAATTATAGCTATGAAACTTTCGAGATTAAGAAAGGCTGGCAAACGCTCGATGGAGCAACAACCCTGAAATATGTGCGTGAACGACACAACGATCCAGACGGTGATTTTGGAAGGGCTAAGCGCCAACAACAAGTGATCTCAGCCATCAAGGAAAAAGCTTTCTCTCTGGGAACCCTCTTCAACATCGTGATGATAAATAACATACTCCATGTCTTAGGTGAAAGTGTTCAAACAGATATGCCTCCTACTGATATGGAGGGTTTGCTCACCATTATTAGAACGCTCGATACAAAAAATATCACCACCTTCGTGGTAGATGCCTGGAAAAAAGAAAGCTTGCTCCGTGTTTCTCACGTAGTGGTAGGTGATGTCTCTGCCTTTATTCTTGTTCCGCGCATCGGCACATGGAATGAGATACGT
>PFHN01000117.1:0-401 GCA_002782305.1 Candidatus Moranbacteria bacterium CG_4_8_14_3_um_filter_41_13
AATACCTATTGTTGACAGTCTTTTTTGTAACGCTTTAATCTTCTGATGAGACTTCGCTGAGCGCAGGTGCATATCTTGCATAATGACGATAAATTCGTCATCGCCCAACCTCCCACAAACATCCACTTCCCTGAAGCATTGCTTCAGTATTTTTCCGATAACATCGCCAGCATGACCTTGTGTATTGAAATCAAGGCTGATAAGAATCACTACACAATGTTTCAGAACTCTTTCAGGAGTATCATTATGTCTATAGATTGCAAGAATACTGCGTATCTTATACTCCACACCCATTCTGGTATAGAGCCCAGAGAGAGGTTCAATAAACATATTGTCTTGGGAGTCATTAATTTGTGAAACAAGAATCGAAAGATGGTCATATGGAACTAGATATTCTTGCC
>PFHN01000117.1:436-2669 GCA_002782305.1 Candidatus Moranbacteria bacterium CG_4_8_14_3_um_filter_41_13
TGTTAAAACAACTATTTTTATATCATTACATAAATGAGCCATTTTGTCAATGATACAAATTTCCTTTCCCCCTCATCTGTAGAAAAATAATACCCTCTCTATGAAAGAAGAAATAAAATTTCTACAATAAAAAACCGGAGATTCTGTAGTTACAGAATACCCCGGCTTCATACGTGTATGTTTAGCAATAAACGACCCGGTTTTTCCCGAATCTCTTCCCGACATACATCGCGTTGTCAGCGCGCTTAATCGCCTCTTCAACCTTTTTCCAAAAGAGTTTTTCATCGTGGGTAATAGGCTCAGAGAGTTGCACTGCACCAATACTCGCGGTGATAGGAATCAGAGCGAGTTTTTGCCGTAATGTCTCAATTTGAGACTTGACTAAATGTATATATGCATCCTGAACGATAACGACGAATTCATCACCGCCCCACCGAGCGCAGATATCCCCCTCACGAAAACATTCCCTGATATCCTTCCCGACTTGCTGAATGACGATATCACCAATGTGATGACTTTGCAGGTCGTTGATAGTCTTGAAATCATCAAGATCAATCAAGATGACTGCGCAATGTTTCAACACATTTTTCTGATTATTACGTCTATCGACAGCGAGAATACTGTGCATCTTATGTTCCATACCCTTCCTGGTATAGAGGAGGGAAAGAGGCTCGATGAACATATTGCTTCGTAAATCACTGATTTCTTTTGCTTGTGAAACAACAAGTTTGGTTAGCAGGCGTATTTCCCCTTCTAGGCGTTCGACAAGTGACCCACTCTCACATGGAATAGGATATTTCTTTAAAAACATATTTGACTCCTTTATGAAATTGTTAAAATAACTATCCTCATATCATTACATAAATAAGGAATTTTGTCAATGATACAAATTTCCTTTTTTCTGCTAATATAAAAGTGTAAATCCCCTCTTTTTTCTTATGCGTATATCTTATTCTACATTTGATTCCTATCGCAATTGCCCGCTCAAGTATAAGTTCAGGGAAATTGATAAAATCAAAGAACCAAAATCAAAAGAAGCTGTTTTCGGAACACTGATTCATGCTGTACTCAAATATATTCACACCCCTGCCCTGCTTGCACCGACGATTGATCAGGCGCTCGATTATTTTTCCAAAGGATGGAATAGTGAGGTATACGAGAACGAAATGGAAGAACGATCAGCCTTCTCTCAAGGCGTGACCATTATCCAAAATTACCTCGCTCATACCAAGCCAAATGATTATAATATCGTCAATCTCGAAAGTCGTTTCGCTATTGAAATAGGTGACGAATCAACAGGGAAACATATCGTCTCTGGTATCATCGATCGTATCGACAAAACGGAAGAAGGCTACGAAATCATCGATTACAAAACGACACGCAAGATGCCGTCCCAAGACAAGGTGGATAATGATATTCAACTCTCCATTTATCTCAAGGCCTTTCTTGCTCGGTATCCCAAAGAGATTGACCATTTAGATAAAATTACTGTGAGTTTGTATTATGTCAAGCACGGCGTCAAACTTTCATCAAAACGTACCCAGGAACAATTGGATACTCTCGAAAAATTGTTTCTTGAAGTCATCAAATCTATTGAAGAAGAAAAATTCGACCCTATTCTTTCGCCACTCTGTGATTGGTGTGGGTATCAGAATATTTGCCCACTCTGGAAACATAAATTCAAAGAAACACACACCATAGAAAGTGAAGATGCAGAAGAAGCCATCAGTGAATATCTCAAACTTAAGAGCGTGATCGGGGAAGAAAAACAAAAACTCGGAAAACTTCAGACACGTATTTTGCAGTATATGGAACAAGAAGGCGTAGACAGAGTCTTTGATGATGACGGCATTATCGCCAAGTCACTAAGGAAAACATATACGTATGACGCAGAGAAACTGCGTGCTCTCCTCGAACCACTCGATAAATGGGAATCCGTACTCAAAGTCGATGGCATCGCTCTTCGTAATATCCTTGCTGTTCTCCCTACCGAGACGCGTACTGAAGTAGAAAGAGCCAAAGTGCTTGATAAAGAAAGCACAAGCCTCTCAGTCAAGAAGAATAAAATAGAGGTCGATGAAGAGCTTTCGCTCTAGACAACGAAGATGCTCTCTGCGGTCTTACGCCTCCCTTCTCCTTTGCAGAGCAATCCTTCCAATCTTGTAGAGGAAAAGAACCAAAAGCAATCTTTTGTCTCTGCTCCAGACTCAAAAGCTCTTCTTTATTTACGAAA
>PFHN01000010.1 GCA_002782305.1 Candidatus Moranbacteria bacterium CG_4_8_14_3_um_filter_41_13
TGTATCGATTAATGATAATGGTGGTACATTATCTATTGTATCGTAGGAGGTGTCTTTTTTACCATGATGTTGCAGTTGTGGGTAGAATGTAGGCTGTAAGCCCTCTAGAAACGGATAGAAGAGAGTATCCTTACTTTCCTTCCTCTGCGAACAGTGTTTGAAGAAGCTCTATTCTTCCCTCACCCGTTTTCGCAGAGTAGCGGATGACAGGACAATTAGGAAATTCTTTGCGTAATTTCTCAATGCTCTTCATCATATCGTTCCGACCGCCTTTATCGGCTTTATTAGCAAGAATTATCACATTTCGTCCATATTCACGAAAGAGTTTGAAGGTTCTCCGATCAGAATCTTTTGCACCGATTTCTGCATCGACGATAAGTACCACCCAGAGGAAATGAACCTCATCAGTACTGGCGTACCATGACAGATGTTTCTCCAGTTTCGCCCGTACTGCCTGCGGACGATTCGCATAACCATATCCAGGAAGGTCAACAAGGTACCATCCATCGTTCACGAGATAATAGTTGATTTCAGTCGTCCGACCTGCAGAAGAACTCGAACGTGCCATCTCCTTCTGTCTCACAAGAGAATTGATGACGCTCGATTTTCCCACATTGGAACGACCAAAAAAAGCCACTACAGGAAGCGCAAGTTTCGGAAGTCCTTCTGATCCGATGACCCCTTTCACAAATTGTACAGAGTGTATTTCCATAATCGTACCCTACAGTATTTCCAGAAAACAAACAACTCGTACTCATCAAGGAAACTACTCTTTCCCCTCTCCATAACGAGATTCAATGTCTTCGAGGAGGGTATCAATCTGATCTCGTGATGTTGGATTCTCTGTAGAGGATCTGGCGGTATTCAGCATATAGATTGCTCCATCACGAACCGTTTTATCATAGAAACCTTCATCAAGAAGCTCCTCCACATGAAGAATGATTTCATCAACGGAGTCATCATCTCCTAAACCTTCATACGGGTTCTTGGCGCCTAAAAAATTTTCGTACATAGTTTTTAACCTTGAAAACCAATAGTATTGGTAGATGTTTCTGAAGCCTCTACCTTTCCAAAACTCGCTTCGTATTTACTGAGGTTCTCTTCTAATACTGCTATAATCTGTTTCAGGTGAGCTGGTGAAACAATGATACGAGCACTCAATGTCCCTGTCGGTGGAAAGATATTCATAAAATCCAAGACGAATTCTTGTTTCGTATGAAGTACCTGCATCGCACTCGCATACACTCCTTTCAAGACTTCATCGGTCGCTTTGATTTGTAATTGATTATGTGGTGTTTGCTGATTTTTTTCTTCGTTCATAAGAAAATGTTAGAGCTTTGGTGAATTATTCTTCGAGTATTTCCGTTTCCTTCGCTACAACACCACTCTCTTTATCCTCCGTGGAAGTAGACTTCGGCGTAAGGTTGAGATATGTCACAATGATGAGGATAATTGTAGAACCAAAAGGAATACGAAGCATCGAAAGAGAGGCGATAGAGACGGTATTATACAGAATCGGCAGAGTGATAAGATAGAGCCCTATCTTATAGGCTTGTCCATAAGTCATCTCTACTGTGCGTATTTTCGCAATAAGGAAAATAATACCTGCTCCCAAAATGAGATAAAAAAGATATGAGCACCAAAGAAACACAAAAAGGAGAAAAGGCAAAAAAAGAACAGAAATGGTAAGCACTATCTTCCCAATACTCCACACTCGTTCTATCCATTCCCCAGCCTTCTGTTTATTGATGACAACGGAATTATTCCAAAATTTGTCGAATTTTTGAATCTCAATTTTATCTTTCTCACGATCATAGATCCATACCGCATCACCGCCGAGAATGGCAGAGGT
The DNA here is from genome assembly GCA_002782305.1 of Candidatus Moranbacteria bacterium CG_4_8_14_3_um_filter_41_13. Taxonomy (GTDB): domain Bacteria; phylum Patescibacteriota; class Minisyncoccia; order Moranbacterales; family UBA1568; genus UBA1568. Next base: position 1,853 of record PFHN01000010.1, read on the forward strand.
ATCATACAGACCAAAATCAGCTGGTGTTACTGTACCTTGAGTATTGATAACAAGCAGATTTTGCAGTTGTTTTACATTGAATTCTTTCGGCATGGGTATACTGTATGGTTCTGCCACATTGGAAACTACCCGGCCGTTCTCAAACTTCAGGATAAGTTCATCCGGATAGAGAGCAAGGACAAGTACGCGAATATCTCCATATTCCTTCATATGTGACGAAGCGATAAAGAGAGATATGTACAGAGGAATGATAACAAGGAATGCAATACAGAGCACAAACAACGTGTAGTGTTTGAGTGCTGATGCGAAACGAAGCGACTTCACTGTTTCATAAAAATCCCTATCATAGATACTTTTTTTGATGGTGCGGAGGAATTCCATATGCATTGTTTATTATTCATTACTCATTACTAACTACTCCTCTCGTTTAGTATAAAGCATACTTACCTTCTTGACAAAATGATCAAAAAAACTTTACAACGTGGCGACAGCCTACCAAACTACTACCATACACTACTTGAAGCTATCGAAAGTTTCGACGATGTAAAGCCAACGCAATAATATTCGCCTGGGCTTTTTCATTTTCTTTTTTTAATTTATTTCGATATCGATATGCTTCACTTCTGGTATTTCTTTCTTGATACGAAGTTCCAGTGTATCAATAGACGTACCCATAAGTCTTGGCACTCGTCCGACTGACCTGACAATGAATTTGATAAAGTTTTGATAATCGTTCCTTACGTCTTCGTATTCATCCCGCAGTGATGAATTTTCCATAATCTCTTTCATCAACGCCGGTCCATTGAACTCCACATCACATTTGATCTGATATTCCCCCACATCAAGAATGGAAGATTTGAAATCCAGCACTTTTTCAATCGTTGGATCAGCTTCCATTATTCGAATGATTTCTTCTTTCACATCATCAGGAATGTTCCGTCCGATGAGATAGGAGCGATTTTTCTGAATGAGAAGTATGGCGACGATACCAAGAAGGATACCGATGAGAATCGAACCAAGAGCATCAAAGAAAGGATTTCTCGTTGCGATAGAAACGATGATGCTCACAAAAGCGATAAATACACCAAGCACGGCTACGCCATCTTCATACAGGATGGCGATGGTTGCAGGATCACCTTCTTTGAGTTTTTTCTTCATACTCATACCTGGATTCTTCGTATTCAGTTCACGAAGAGCGAAGATGAATGTGGCTGACTCAAGGATGAATGAAATGGAAAGAATGACAATCGGGACAGTACCAAAATCAGGTACAGTAGTATTCTGAAGTGAGTGTATTCCATGATAGATAGTCACACCAGCACCAAGGAAAAAAACTCCACACGCCGAAACAAGAGCCCAAAAAAATCGCTCCAGTCCATATCCGTATGAATAGTTATCATCTGCTTTTCTCGTAGAAAGTTTGATACCGATAAGGAGAAGTACCTGATTGAGTGTATCAGCGGTACTATGAATCGCTTCTGAAAATAGTGCTCCTGATCCAGACACAGAAAATCCGACAAACTTCATAACAGTAATAAGAGCATTACCCCCAAGCGCAGCAATAACAGGAAAGACACCATTCTTTGTACGTAAAGAAGACTCCATAATATATGACAGTAATTATTCTGAAGATTTATATAGTTTGAGTATAACATTTTTTATATAAAAAATCTCATGTTGACCTCCTATTGTTTCTCCACACCATACACAAAAGCCCAAACGAAAAACTTCGTCTGGGCTTTTTTATTTTTTCTTCTGCCCTTCGACAAACTTGGGGCCTTCGGCTTCGTTCCTTATTTCTTCTCTTCATCTGCTGGCTTGTCGCCTGCAGGTTGAGTAGGTTCGGTTTCGGCTTCTTTCGGAGCTTCGGTCGTACCTGCTTCACCTTCTGGTTTGGCTTCGCCAGTAGCGCCTTGCTTGGCTTGTTCAGTTTCCTGCGCAGCTTTGTAGAGTTTCTCACCAATTTTCTGAGCAGCTTGAGAAAGGACTTCGGTCGCTTTCTTGATGGCATCGAGATCATCACCGTTCTTCACTTTGTTCAGCTCAGTAATAGCATCTTCGACTGGTTTCTTCTCTTCAGCAGTGATCTTGTCGCCTGCATCTTTCATCGACTTCTCAGTCGTGTAGGAGAGAGAGTCAGCCATATTACGAGCTTCGATGAGGTCTTTCTTTTTCTTATCTTCTTCGGCATGCATCTCGGCATCTTTCTTCATTCGTTCGATTTCATCTTTGGAAAGTCCGGTCGATGATTCGATGCGGATGTTCTGGCTCTTGCCAGTTGCTTTGTCCTTGGCAGACACCGTGAGGATACCAGAAGCATCAATGTCAAAAGTCACTTCGATCTGCGGAATACCCCGTGGTGCTGGCATAATGCCATCTAAGATAAATTGTCCGAGAGATTTGTTATCACTTGCCATTTCGCGCTCACCTTGGAGGACATGAATCTGAACTGATGGTTGATTGTCAGACGCAGTCGAGAACACTTGTGAACGAGAAACTGGTACGGTAGTATTGCGATCGATGAGTGGTGTACGCACACCTCCCATAGTCTCGATACCAAAGGTCAGCGGTGTGACGTCGAGGAGGAGCACATCTTTCACTGATCCTTCGAGAACACCTCCCTGAATAGCAGCACCGAGTGCTACCACTTCATCAGGGTTTACGGTGATATTTGGTTTCTTACCAAAGAACTTTTCTACTTCAGCAAGCACGAGTGGCATACGAGTCATACCACCGACCAGTACCACTTCGCTAATATCCTTCACATCAAGCTTGGCATCAGTGAGAGCCTTCCTTACTGGTTCAAATGATGCCGTGACCAAGTCACCTACGAGTTCCTCAAGCTTAGCTCGTGTGAGTTTGATGAGCATATGCTTTGGTCCACTCGCATCAGCGGTGATAAATGGTTGATTGATTTCCGTTTCGTTGGCTGTCGAGAGTTCGATTTTTGCTTTCTCTGCAGCTTCCTTGATTCTCTGAAGTGAGAGAGGATCTTTGGAGAGATCGATACCTTCTTGCTTCTTAAATTCATCCAAAATCCAGTGAATGATTCTCTGATCAAAGTCATCGCCTCCGAGGTGCGTATCACCATTGGTTGATTTCACTTCGACAGTATCTTCAGCTACTTCAAGAATAGAAATATCAAATGTACCACCACCTAAGTCATAGACCGCAATCTTCTCATCTTTCTTTTTATTGAAACCATAGGCGAGAGCAGCAGCCGTCGGTTCATTGATGATACGACGGACATTGAAACCAGCAATTTCACCTGCTTCTTTGGTTGCCTTGCGTTGTGAGTCATCGAAGTACGCAGGTACGGTGATGACCGCATCAGTAATTTTCTCACCGAGTTTTTCTTCAGCATCTGCCTTGAGTTTACTCAAAATCATAGCGGAGATTTCTTGTGGAGAGTACTCTTTTCCTCCCATCACAATTTTCACCCCTTCGCCTGCTTGAATGACTTTATACGGAAGCGTTTTCATATCACGCTTCACTTCATCATCACCAAAGTGACGACCAATGAGACGCTTCACAGAAAAAAGCGTATTTTCTGGATTCGTTACTCCTTGACGCTTGGCGAGTAGTCCGACGAGACGTTCTCCTGTTTTCGATACCGCCACCATCGATGGGGTGGTACGGTTTCCTTCTTTATTTTCGATGATTGATGGGGTACCACCTTCAACGAATGACATCGCTGAGTTGGTTGTCCCCAAATCGATTCCTAATATCTTTGCCATAAAATTATTGTTATTTACTTAATTATTTATTGAATGACTTATTTTTTGAGTACCCCTACTCTTGTGCTGTTCTACGGCGCCAAGTAGAACAGCTTCAAGTAGGATTACTCATTGACGTGTACTGCAATTTTCTTTGGTTTAACGGATTCTTCCTTCGGCATCGTGATAATGAGCACACCTTTGTCATATTTGGCCTCTGTGTTGTCCCCTTTCACTGCCATCGGGAGTACTACCGAACGAGAGAAACTGCCGGTACGCACTTCTCGGTGATAATAATCCTCACGCTTGACTTCTTCTTTTTCCTCAGTCGAACCACTGACCGTCAAGACATCATTTTCGATAGTGATGTCTACCTTCTTCGGATCTACTCCTGGAAGGGCTAATTTGGCGACGACATTGTCCTTGTCTTGATAAATATCAAGGGCTGGGAGAAATTCTCCAAAAGACAATGCGTCTTCACCAAAAAAGCGGTCAAAATCGCGAACTGGGAATGGAATAATACTTCGTGTCATATGTTTTCACCTCCTCTCCTTATTTAATTGTTAATGTTTAGCCTCTATTTGATAATCACTTTGGCTGGTCTAATAACTTTGCCTCCGAGTCTAAATCCATTTTGGAGAACTTTTGCTATTTTGTGTTCTTCGTTTTTTGCTTCTTTTATTGATCCTTCTTCGCTTATTTCTTTCTCTTCTGCAAACTCAGGACTTTTTGCTTCTTCATTTTTCATCTCCAGTGCTTCGTGTATGGATGGATCAAATGTATCACCCTCCTTTACTTCTATTACTTCCACACCGTTTTGCTTCACCACATCTTCGAGTTGTTTTTCTATGTACTGAATGCCAACAACCCACGGGCTACTCTTTTGTTCGGGTGGTACATGCATCGTAGCGGAACGAAAGTTGTCGAGGACCGGTACGATATCAAGCACAAGTTTCTCTATGAGCATCCCCCGCAAATCTTTCTGTGCCTCTCCCTGACGCTTCTTATAATTTTCAAAGTCCGCTTGCGTTCTCTTCAAATCAACGAGATATTCTTCTGCTTTTATTTGCCATTCCGACTTCTCTTTTATTTTTTCTTCTGTGCTTTCTATTGGGTCTTGATTTTCCATTTTTTCTTCTTGTTCTTCAGTATCGATAGGCTTTCGCTTTGTTTTGTGTGTCATATGTTTGTTATGATGAACGAGTTAATCTATTTTTTATATATTCAAATTCCTCTTGTT
>PFHN01000104.1 GCA_002782305.1 Candidatus Moranbacteria bacterium CG_4_8_14_3_um_filter_41_13
GGATTACCATATTGTTTCCAAAAATTGTTACTCTTGAGCGTAACCGCTCAATCAATTTTTGTAAACAACGCTGTTAATTCTTACATATAAGAATATGTTAGACTCCATAGGGTTAGGTGGTTTTTTAGCTAATATGTTTTTTTGGTTTTTTATTGCCGTTGCATTGATAAGTGGTGTGATTTTTTATCGTCTGAATAAGTATGTGAGTCTTACACTGGCTTCTATTTTATTGAATATTGCTTTCCTGAGTTATTTGAACAATGTAATAGTTGTTCAGATTTTGTTAATTTTCCTCTGGCCTACTATTAATCTTATTTTATTAGTATATGGTGTTATTAGGTTCCTTCGAACATTGTTAGCGAGTAAAAATAAAAAGTGAAAATAATTTATCAAAGAAATAAGAAACATTTTCTTGTATTTTTTCTCGTCGTTTCTCTTGTATTTTCGCCTATTAATTTCAGCTTCTTTGTCAATGTCTCACCTGTCAGTGCTATTGATTTAGTGATCACAAAAGATACTGAATGGTCTGAATTACAGATAATATCAGGATACGTGACGGTAGAAAAGGGTGTCACACTTACGATCAAGAAGGGTACTGCTGTAAAATTTGAAGGGCAGTCAGGACTTGATATACAGGGAAATTTAAATGTTGAAGGCACCCCAAGTGATCCAGTGTTTTTTCAAAAGAGAAATGCCTCTAACTCAGATGATTATTACTCGATGAGTGTTTCTGGAAAAGTATATGCAAGGAATATAGATGTTTCTGGAGGAGGGAGAGTTTTCGAAGTTTTCCAAGTAGAGAGGAATCGTCGTGATACACCGCTTCAATATGCGAATGCGATGTGGTTATACAGTGGGGCATTTACTACGTATAGTGCGGGGTCTCTTGATATAGAAAATGCCAATTTCCATAATAATGCCTTACCAATATATACACCACAGTTCTCGATTTTTGGTACGAAAATTTGGCGATCGAAATTTATTCAAAATGATTTCGATATCATAAATGGTGGCAGTACTTTGGATGCTCAGTATAATTGGTGGGACAATATAAATGGTCCAGTAATGTGTACTGTAGACTGTGGTGATTCTCATCCGCGTCAATATCAAAAAATTATTGGTACCATAAATTTCTCTCATTTCACAAAAGAGCGAGATTTTCGTGATCCCGTTGTTATTATTCCGGGTATTATGGGATCTTGGAAAATGACACAAGCAAATGGATTTGAACTCGACCCTGTGATGGGTACTTATGATGATCTTTTAGAAACTCTGAAGAAGGATGGGTATACAGATAACAAGAATATCTTTCTGTTTCCTTATGACTGGCGGATGAGTAATGTAGAGACAGCGAAACTTCTAAGGACGAAAATTGAAGAAATAAAAGCGCAGACAGAGTGGCCGAAAGTAGATATTATTGCTCATTCGATGGGAGGTTTGGTAGCACGTGAATACATTGGAACATTGAACGGAGGAGGATCTATTGATCAGTTGATCACTCTCGGTGCACCACACAATGGTTCGCCAAAAAGTTATTTAATGTGGGATGGTGGGGAATTCTCATCTCCATCAAGGTTTAGTATATTCGATTCTATTGCGAATAAAGTCTTTAAACAAGAAGCGGAAGAAAATGGATATGCAACAGTTTTTGACTATATCAGAAGAGCTCCAGTGTCTTCCGTACGAGAACTCCTACCGGTGTATGATTATCTTCGTGATCAAGCGTCAAATACGTTACGAGTATACCCGAATTTTTATCCGACAAATACATTTCTTCAAAATCTGAAAACATTACCTAATCTTTCCCGTCTTGAAAAGGTTGATTTTACCAATATTGTAGGGAAGATGAATGGAAATGATACGATTTCGACTGTTCGTGTTGGAGGCCCTTCTATAGAACTCTTAGATAATCTTGAAAAAATAGTCTTGTGGGGACACGGTGAACCTGATGGTTATGATAATTTTCTTGGTGATCATGGTCTTGAAATAGGGAATGGTGATGGTACTGTTCCCTTGTGGTCTGCAACAAATATCCTTGCTGATGAGACAATAGAGCTCAAAAGTAGTCATAGCAATTTACCAAAAAATGCTTCAGAAAAAATTGTTACAATACTTACCAATACCAATATTACTCCAGTTTCGTTACCACTTCCGAAATCATATCTCCTTGTGATGCCATTTTCCCCCATAGATATCCAAATAATTGCACCAGATGGATCTCGAATAGGGAAGGATTTTACAACAGGGAAAATATACGATGAAATACCAGGAGCCTACTATACTGGATACGATACCAAGAATGAATTCATCACAATACCCAACCCAGAACAAGGAGAATACAAGATTCTGACACAAGGAACGGATACGGGCGCATATCGTGTCGAAGTATCACACATACAGGAGGATGAAAGCGGTATAGCATCAGAATCGACAGCGACTATCACGGGTACATCAGAGCTTGCAAAGGAATCTGAGGCCAGCGTAGAGATACAAAAAACAGGAGAAATAGTATTAAAGAATCAAGACATGCTCCCTTCTATCACCACTCTCGCGAGCGCAGGTACGAGAGGGACAGGTGATTGGTATACGGGTGATGTTACGATAACGCTCTCTGCAAAAGATGATGAGAATGGTAGTGGGATAGAGAAAACAGAATATTCCCTCGATAATGGTTTGACGTGGAATATTTATACGAGCCCGATTATCCTTTCCAACGAAGGTATAACAAGAGTGAAATATTTCTCGACCGATAACGTAGGGAACAAAGAAGAAATGAAGACACAAGAGATCAAGATAGACAAAACAGCACCCGAAGCCAAGATCATTTTCAATTCCGATACACAGAAGATAGATATTATCGGTATCGACAACCTCGGAGGACCAGTATCGGTAGCGACAAGAGACCTTTCATCGAAAGTGCGTCAGAAGAAATCTGGGAAGAAGAATGACACCGAAGAAAAACGAGGTGAAGAGGGGAGGACGAAGATGACAGTCACGCTCCGTGATGAAGCTGGTCATACGACAGTGCTGTTTTTCCAAAAGGAAAAGGATGAGCAAGATAATGGCCATCTCAAATGGCTCTCAGTAGTGTATGATGGTACTATGATAGCTCTCCACGATACTGTGATAGAGTATCGATGGCGACTGAATCGTATAGGAGGACTGTATGAATCATTTTCTGCTTCTTTGAAAACTGATGCATCATCCTTTTTCTCACGTTATATGCCGAAACAGAATGAAACCTGGATACTGGATACATCACGAGAGAGAGATGACGAAAAGAACGATCAAGACGAAGAAACTGACAAATTATTAGTCAAAGAGAAGCTATCTGGTATGATTATTCCGTGGATGACCACAGAAAAGGGGATAATAAAAATAAATAAGTAAGAAAAAATATATGAGTATGAAAAAAAGAGTATTGATAGCATCAATCATTTTCTCTGTTGTATTTATCTTATCAATTTTTTCTAGAGAGATTGGTATGTGTCCACCATATAGTTATAGTACCTGTTCTGATTTCTCTGAATCATTGGCAATGTTGTTTTTCCCTATCCTCCCCCTCTTTTTCTTCTCAATCATTACCTATTTTATGAGAGAAGAGATATTTCAAGTGTGGTGGAAATTTACTCGAGTATGGGTACCTCTCTCGATGATAGCCATTCTCCTTGCCCCAGCCTATGCTTCTGACTGGATGTTTCCTATCGACAAAGGCCGTATCGCCTTCTTCACCGCAGTTGTGTTTGTGATCATTAGTCTTATTCTTATCGTACGTGAAAAATTAAGGTTAAGAAAATAACAGTAAGATAGAATACAAATAACAGAAATATCAATATGAAAAAGATAGGAATCATCTCTCTAATTATCATTATATTCGGGACAATTTTCGTATTTTTGCAGAAGTATTCTTCGATGCGGAAAATAAGCGCTCCTGAATCAGTAACGATAGTAAAAGAAAAGCCTCATTCTATTGAGAGCAATCAGTCTCCTATGGATTGGGGGACTGTATCGAGCGCATTTGGATTTTCATTGAAATATCCATATAAAGAAGTGGGGGTTATGCCCGTCGATAATGAATCTTCCCATCAGATATCCTTCTTTTTCTCACAGGAGTCGCTTTCTTCCGACGAATCGATAAAGGAAAAATTGAGCTCAGATATTCACAACATTGGGATTCGTGGTGAACTCAGTATATCTGTTATTGAACCAGGCAAGGATATTATTGACTTTCCTTTATGGGTGAAAGAGTTTCTTGAAGGAGATTCTTCATCTAGAAAGAAAGAAAATACTTTATCTCAGTATGACTCAGAAATAACATTTGCGGGGCAGAAAGGATATTCTATTATTCGTAAAATTGAAGGACCTAAAGAACAGCAGAGTCCCCATTATACTCGTGAGGATATTTTCATATATAAAGATAAATATGTGTATACGATCAGTCGGATTTCTTCATCTGATGATACGGTGTTTCCGAGAAGTGGTATTGTGGGGAAAAATTTCTTGGATTATGTCGATGCTCTTTCATCGAAAATATTGCAGACATTTGTTTTCGATGGATCATCGAGAACAGCCATTATGGTTCCAAAAAATACCTCTCGCGAATTGACAGGAGAGAAAAAGGATCGACGAGAAAAATTGTTAGCAGACTTGAGACAAGCTCCATTTTTTGATGAGCAGAAATCATACCCACAGATTTCCTCATCAGATCAATGTTCATCGAAACGGAGTACTGGAACGACCAATAGCGATCATTCTCGAGAGTTGCATCCATCGCCAGGTGTATTTGTATCTGCGAGTAGTGCTGTAGCTGATGAGGAAAATGTTGCTGAAATTCATGCCTATGATAGAGAGGGTAATCATACGGGGCCATTACCTATGCTTCCGGTATCTGATAATCCTACACCGATAGAAGAGCATGCTCGAGGTGCTAAGTGGATAAATCTTGGCAGTTTTGGGTATGGACTATCTATTGAAGAGAGTATGGATGGAAAGATTGAAATAAGAGGGAAGAAGTCCTCAGCCACTTCATTTATTATAAGAGGTGAAGGAAATTCGTGCCAAATTGCTCAAGTATTGATTCCTGTAACACCTTATTCTGTTGCTACAATTCCTATGACCAGTAAAGGGGATTTCGGCCCTATCTCCTATGATATTGATGGAGATGGAAGCGAAGATCTTCAACTGAGTCTCATTCATCCTCTTCTACCCGAGAAGGAAGAGCAATTTCGTGCAGTTATATCTGATATGTGGGAAGGTGAAGAATAATTTACTTTTTTTTGTAAGCTTCAAAGAATCCCCGATATAGGGTATAATAGGAATATATGATGAAAGCACACGAAAACTATCGCGAGCTTATTTGGATGCTTGCCAAGACTGATTTCAAACTCCGCTATCACGATTCCGTGCTGGGGTATCTTTGGGCACTTCTGAAACCACTTCTCACTTTTGCGGTACTGAACTTCGTATTCTCCTCTGTGTTCAATCCGCGCGGTACAGGAGCCGATACATACTCTCTTCAGCTCCTCGTGAGCCTGATGATGTTTTATTTCTTCTCAGAAGGCACTTCTGCAGGGATGTCATCACTTATGTCCAAAGCTCAGCTCGTGACAAAGATCTACGTGCCTCGCTGGACGATCATCATCGCCTCTACGATCAATGCGACGCTTATCTTCCTGATGAACCTTCTTGTGATTGTTTTCTTCTTCGCCGTGAAAGGTTTTGTGCCGAGTATCCCTGCTATCTTGATGTTCCTTCTCTTCTCGATTTGTATCTATATCATCGTTCTCTCATTCTCACTTATCACCGCACCACTCTATGTGAAATTTCGTGATCTCGCGATGATATGGGAAGTCCTCCTGATGATTATCCTCTATGCCACACCGATCATTTATCCATTGTCGACCCTTCCGGTAGCCTATCACCAATTCATCCTGCTCAATCCGCTCGCTTTCATTATTCACTTCACGAAAGAATCCCTTATCAACAACCACTTTGCGACGATGCCTCAGTACGCTGTGTTTATGACTATCGTGTTCGGAGTCTTCGCCATCAGTATCTGGTCATATCGCAAATTCATCCCCAGAGTCGCCGAGGATATGTAAGAAATTTTTTTTAGTCCTGATTTGATAAATCAACAATGATTCCTTACCAAACAAAATCGAAGAAGCTATCAGGTACCAGTTACGGAGAAGTGATGCGAAATGCCTTTGCAGTTTACGATGAGGTAAAGAAAAAGACAAAAAGACGTCCTTATATCAGAAGTGCTTATTTCAAAAAAGATAAGGTATTTTTTGATTATTTCAGAGAACACCTATTCCAGAAACTCCCTAAAGAAAGAGTAAGAAGATTGAAGTATTTTAAAGCTGCCTGTGAATTGGTGAAAAATTCAAAACTTGGACCGATTGAGAAAATTGAATCATTTGAGAAAAAAGAAGTTCTGTATAGATTTTCTGGCTTGACCGCTGAAAAAGATTTATTTTATATTCAGATAAAAGAAGATCGGAAGAAGAGACTATATTTTATGTCATGTTTTCCTGAGACCAAATAAAAAATCCCCGCCTAACGATGTTGAGTGTTACCTCTTGGCCGGGATCTTTGTCTAAATGATAGCAGGAAATGTACATTTGTCAATAGCTTCAAAGAAGCTCCGA
>PFHN01000036.1 GCA_002782305.1 Candidatus Moranbacteria bacterium CG_4_8_14_3_um_filter_41_13
AAATGAAATTCTTTTTGAGTCCCTGTCCGAAAAGACCTGGCAATCTTACAACGAGATGATTTTTGAAGTTCTTTCGAATGAATTCTTCAAAATAATAACGATGCTTTCCGTATGGATGATTTTCTTCTGGATTTATCAGAGTGTCTTCATCGGTATTGTTTGGTGTCTTATAGACATCTACAGTAGAAATATATACAACTTTTTTTGCTTGTACTTTTGAGATAATCGTAATTAAATTATTGATTGTCTCTAAATCCTTCCCCGGCTCTTTGTTTGCTTGCCATTTCACAGCAGATGGAGCAGCAATAACCAAAAGATCGAGTTCTTTCTCTAGAATATCGTTAATGTTTGAAGTATTAAATTTAAAATCGAACGATTTCTGATTCACTATATTACTCCCAACGAAACCAGTATATCCTATTATTGCTGTTGCCATAGAAGTAATTTTATCGTATTTATAGCTTATGATACCATATATTATGTATAATTTCCATAGACCTCCTCGAAAAAGTTATTTCAGGCGATAACCCCAAAAAATATTATTCTGATGATTCTCATCCCTGAGGACCGTCCTTAGCGACAGACCTCCGTAGACTCCTCCACTGAGAATCCACCGAGGACCGTCCTCGGAGGCGTAATTTTTATCGTCTATATTAAGCCATAAAATACATATATTGACAAAATTTATCAATTTAGTAAACTGAAGGTAAGAATAATTAATACCTACAGACTACAATAATGATATGGATAGTTTCCTGACAGTCATTTACGGATCGAAGCAAACGGTTTTCACGAGTATGGAAATTGCTCTTTTGATTAGTGAGAAGAGTATGGACAATCTCAAGTCTAAGCTTTCTTATTATGTAAAAACAGGGAAATTGATACGATTGCGACGAGGTCTTTTTGCGAAAAACGGAAGTTATAATAAAAATGAATTGGCGGTACGTATATATACTCCAGCATATGTGAGCTTTGAGACAGTGCTTGCTCGAGAAGGTGTGATATTCCAGTATTACGAGTCTCTTTTTGTTGCGAGTTATCTCACACGAGATATTTCTGTGAGGGAAAATAAGATCACATATAGGAAGCTCAAACACGAAGTGCTCACTAATAGAAAAGGACTTATTGATCGCGGATACTATTTTGAAGCGACAAAGGAACGTGCATTTCTGGATAGGTTGTATTTGTTTCCTGATTACTTCTTTGATAATCTTCGAGGGATTGATTGGCGTATTTGTAATGAGATTGTGCCAATATACAAGAGTGAAAAATTGAGGAAAACATTGGAGAGATATGAAAAAGAATACGCTCATTAATAAGAAAAAATATGTTCAATAAAGACAAACATAAACTCATAATGACGCAAATATTGAAGGATATTTATTCTGATGTGACCATCTCATCTCTCTTGGGTTTCAAAGGTGGAACAGCAGCGTATTTGTTCTACGAATTACCAAGATTTTCTGTGGATTTGGATTTCGATTTATTAGAAAATTCTGAGGAAAATAGAGACATCATTTTTGAAAGAATTCATAATATATTGTTGAAATATGGAGAGATCAAAGATGAGCAGAAGAAATTCTTCACGGTATTTTTCTCGCTTTCATACGAAATAGGTGAACATCAGATCAAAATTGAAATAAATACACGGGAAACAGGAGCTCATTATGAAATGAAGAGTTATTTTGGTATTCCTATGTTGGTCGCTACGAAAGAATCTATGTTTGCAGGGAAATTGGTAGCGATGACACAAAGAAAGGAGTTTGTTTCGCGAGACCTCTATGACATTCATTTTTTCTTGAAACAGATGTGGGATATAGATACAGATGTCCTCATTTCGTATCAAATCACATCTCTCAAGATATATCTTGAGACCTGTATTACATTTATAGAAGATGTCTCCAACACAGTATTACTCGCTGGTCTAGGGGAGTTAATCGATGAGAAGGCGAAGATATTTGTGAAGAGTCATCTGAAGAATGATACAATTTTTCTTTTGAAGGTTCGAGCTGATCTTCTCAAAAATTAAGAGTATTCTCAGTTATTCATAAAACCGCGAAAGAATGGAATTGGAATGATTCAATAGACCTCCTCGAAAAAGTTATTTCAGGCGATAACCCCAAAAAATATTATTCTGATGATTCTCATCCCTGAGGACCGTCCTCAGCAACAGATCCCCATAGATTTCACCGAAGAGAAATCCACTGAGAACCGTCCTTAGCAACTGCATCTCTAGTACCACGCTAATCCTGTGTTTAGGTTATCTTGGTTGGGTCGGAATCTGCTCTTTTCAGAGGGAAAATTTGGCATAATGCGTCTAGTCTTGACTTTAATAAAAATCAGACTATAATGAAAGCTGTGTTCAATAAATATCTGATTTTATGGAAAAAAGGATTAAAAGAGCCATTTCTGACGAAGTAGAAAAGCATCTCTTGGCGAAAGAAATAACTATGATTGTCGGTGCTCGACAGGTGGGGAAAACGACCCTACTTCAGGCGCTTTTTGCAGGTGTGAAAAATAATGGAAAAAAGGCCATATTTTTCAATTTGGACGTCAAAGCTGATGCGAATTTCTTCTCTTCCCAAGAGAAACTTCTGGATCGACTGCGGTTGGAATTCGGAGATGTTTCCGGATATGTTTTTGTGGATGAAATTCAGAGGAAAACCGATGCCGGTGTTTTTCTCAAGGGATTGTATGATTTGAATACACCGTATAAATTTGTCGTTTCAGGATCGGGAAGTTTGGAGTTAAAAGAAAGGATTCATGAATCTCTTGCTGGACGGAAACGGATGTTCGAAATGAGCCCTGTGACGTTTACTGAGTTTGCGGATTTTAAGACTGACTACAAATATTCTAATAGGCTTCAGGATTATTACCGTCTCAATCAGGAAAAAACGAGGCGATTATTGGATGAATACCTAAACTTCGGAGGATATCCGCGCGTGGTATCGGCATCCGAACGCTCAGAGAAAGAAAAAATAATCCACGAAATATTTCGAAGTTATGCAGAGAAGGACATTGCTTATTTCTTGAAAGTTGAGCGGGTGGACGCATTTGAACTTTTACTGAAACTTTTGGCATCGCAAGCTGGAAAGATTCTCTCTTACGTACATCTTTCCAAGGAAGCAAATATTAGTTTTCCGACACTGAAGAAGTATCTCTGGTATGCAGAGAAGACATTCGCTATTCATTTTGCTATTCCATATTTCAAGAATCATCACAAAGAGCTTGTGAAATCTCCAATGGTATATTTCAGTGATTTGGGATTGAGGAATTATACGATTGGTTTTTTCGGAAACCTACCAGAACAGGAATATGGATTTGTTTTTCAGAATTTCGTGATGAATATTCTTTTAGAGCGGAATCAATGGACAAATAGCCAAGTAAAGTTTTGGCGGACAACAGATGGACGAGAAGTTGATTTTGTCGTTGATTCTGGGACGAACGTTATTCCAATTGAAGTGAAATATTCTGCGCTTAAGTCTCCAGAAATTGAGAAGTCACTTCGAGTTTTCTTGGAGAGATATGCCCCCGTGGAGGCGATGGTTGTGAATCTGACTTTGGACGAAGAACGGGTATTTGGGAAAACAAAAGTCCGCTTTGTTCCATTTTGGAAGCTATAGAGAATTTCTCAAAAGATAAGTATCGCACCTGCCCGCCTTTGGAGGGAGAATCCTGATGGGAGCATCGACCTCGATCTTACTCTCTATTTCAAACCCAAATCCTATTTCTCCTCGGCTTCATTATCTCCTTTACAACATTAGTATTGTGTTTATAGAAATCCACCGAGGACCGTCCTCGGATGAAGGATGGGCATGGGGGTGGGCGAAGTAGCACGAGGATGCTTTTTGGATTATACTGATGGAAAGAGGACTTTATGTTTGGATTTGCAAATAACAGAATAATAATTGAAGTGGGGATGGAGTATAAAGGTATTGCACAAATGACGCAGACTGCATCAAATGAATAAATGAATGAGTATTAGGTCATGAAATAAGCATATTGACAGTATTCACCTCTTTTTGTATAATTTCATTTTAGAGTAATCAAATATGATTACTAATTAATGACATATATATGTACATACAGAAAATTATAGCAAGCGAGAAAACGGTTTTTTCACTTGAAGATTTGAGGAAGATATGGCTCATCGAAGATAAAAATTATCTCAAAGTGATTGCTAGTCGTCTGTTCCTACGAGGGTTTCTCTTGCGTATTTATCGTGGTTTGTATTCTTTGCGTGAAGACTACGACGTATTTGAGTTGGCGAATAAGTTGAAATCCCCGTCGTATGTGAGTTTGGAGACGATCTTGCAGAAGGATAATGTCATCTTTCAGGAGTATGGATCGACAGTGTTCTCTTTATCGACAAATACCGTATCAAAAAAAGTTGCGAATAGAATGTTCCAATATTCGAAAATGAAGAAAGAAATATTGATGAATCCTCTCGGCGTAATCTCTTCTGGACAATCGATGATTGCGACACCAGAGCGGGCTGTGTGTGATCGTATCTACCTCTCACCTCGATATTCTTTTGACAATCTTCGTGGACTGAATATACAAAAACTGAGAGATATCGCAAAGATTTATAAGAATAATCGTGTCGAGAAAGAAGTGGAAGAGCTTATCAAAAATAATCAATAGAGTATGTTACATATAAACAGACACAGGCAAATACTTTTTGATATCATCAGAGATGTCTATCAATCACATATAGGTGGATATGTTGGTTTTAAGGGTGGTACCATGCTGTATTTCTTTCATGAGCTCGATCGTTTCTCGGTAGATCTTGATTTTGATTTGTTTGATATTTCAAAAAAAGATCAAGTGTATGCGGAGCTGAAGGAGATTCTTCGGAAATATGGGAAAATAAAAGATGAAGCGGACAAGATGCATACGATTTATTTTTTGTTGAGTTATGGAGAAGGGGAACATGGTGTGAAAGTAGAAATATCAAAACGATTACCAGAGAAAAAGAATGAATATGAGATTCGAAATTTCTACGGAACAGATGTTGCGACCGTGAAGTTGGATGACGCCTTTGCAAATAAATTGGTCGCGGCAACAGAACGAACACGTACAGCGAATAGAGATTTTTATGATATTTATTTTCTCTTCAAGAAAGGTATCATCCCGAACGAAGAAATTATTCTTGCAAGAACGGGGAAAGATATGAGTGAATATCTTTCTATCTTACGTTCATTTATTGAAAAGAACATTACAGAAACATCCGTATTAGAAGGTATTGGTGATCTCGTAGACAATAGTCGGAAAGATTGGTTGAAAAAAAATCTGAAAAAAGAGTTGCTCGCACAACTAGATTTTTCCATTATTGAATCAAAGAGAGGTATTCGGTAGACTTTTTTGAGAGGGTTATTTTGTAGGATTTTTCCAGTTTTTGGTATATAATGGATGAAAAAGGAGAATAAATACTATCTTTTGCATTGCATATGAAACGACTGAATCTGGGGTGTGGCAAGGATATCAGAGAAGGATACGTCAATTTGGATATGTACCAGCTTCCTGGTGTCGATGTGGTTGCGGATATCACGAAAAGATTGCCGTTCGAAGATGATACTTTTGATGAAGTATTCACGGCACACGTCCTCGAGCATATGGTTGACCTCGACTCGATTCTTCGTGAATTGCATCGTATCACCAAGAAAGATGGAGTCATCAGAATTTTTGTTCCACATTTCACGAATTTCGGAGCCTATACTGATCCGACGCACAAACGTTTTTTCGGATATTTCACGATGGACTATTATACTGACAACAATGAAATGAACTTTTATACACCAGTTCGTTTCATAATACGGAAGAAGAAGCTTTTTTTCTATATCACCAAAACGAGCCGGTATTCGTTCGAAAACAAACCGCTGACGTGGTTGGTGAGTCTTTCTCCGTTGGTATATGAGCGATTCTTCTGCTGGATCATCCCGGCCCAAGAAGTGTATTATGAGCTTGAACCAGTGAAATAATATATTTATTTTTTTAAAGTATGTTTAATAATATCCTGGAAAGATTCAAACAGATACCGATGGAGAAATTGTATCTCTGGCTGGCGATTCCAATCGGATTGATTTTCCTTTTTCTCATGCCACCTTTTCAAGTACCAGATGAAGGTGCTCATTATTTCAAGGCTCTCAATTTGGCACAAGGACAGATAACGTGTGGAGGACAAGTCTCTGCACCAGCGAATTATGTCTCACTCCCAAGTGACACGATGCTTGTTAAAATAAAAGGAGAGGATCGAAAAAAGATAAGCGGATCAAAGATAAAAGAAGCGTTAACGAAATCAGCAAGTGAAGAAATGGTAGTTGTTCCATCTTCTATATGTGGCGCATCTCCTGTTGGTTATATAACACAATCTCTCGGTCTGAAGATTGGATTAATCACTGATGCTCCGCCACTTATTGCATTTTATATTGGACGTCTGCTCACTCTGACATTGGCTATATTTCTTATTTACACCGCCATTCGTTTTGCACCATTTGGAAAAATTATCTTCCTCTTTTTCGGTCTTTTACCGATGACAGTGCAACAAATAGCATCATTTAGTTATGATGCACCCCATATCGGATTTATTCTCTTTTTCATTGCTTATTTACTGAAGTTGACTGTAACCAATGAGAAAATGTCACAACGA
>PFHN01000021.1 GCA_002782305.1 Candidatus Moranbacteria bacterium CG_4_8_14_3_um_filter_41_13
ACTTCCCCATCTGATAAATAAACAAAACATCATCTGCAAAATTTTTGATGATGATTTTTTCTTCCGCATCTATTTCTATTTTTCCTGATGCACTGTTCAAAAACTGCTCGAATTTCGGCAAAGAGACATCATAACCTATTTCATACTTTTTTCCGGTCTGTATATCTCTTCCCTCGTTCCTAAATAAATGACCGAATTCTTGCCCAAAAATAAGCAAAAATTGTCTCCAAAGACCTTCATCTCCAGACAGTATGCCTCTATTCCCCTCTTCATCCGCGTTTTCATAGTATCTCGACTTCCAAAATGACACCGAATCAACATTCTTCTCGAAAGCTATTCTAATATGATGGAAGGATATAAAGTCAGGAAATGAATATGAATCATCATTTTTGTTATACTTCGCTGATTTATTTTTCATTGCACTGAATACATCGAATAGCAGTGATTCGAAAGAATGGCCATCACTCATCCATCTGTGCGAAATAGTATTGAGGGCTTCACGAGAAAGATACATCTTCTCCATATCAAACATTTCATTCTGCTCAACGAAACTCTGAAGCAAATTTCTTAGAATACTCATTTTTTCAACAGCATTCTCGTGGAACTTGGAAAGTGCACTCATACATTGCTCTATGTTCTCCATACCAAAAATCATTTTTTCTTTCTCACTCAGAATCTGTTTATCAAGCGTTTTCAAAAATGGAAGTTTCTCGCCTTTATGATTTTGACGGTATTCGTTTACTAACTCGTTTACACCTCGTTTCTTCTCTCCGTTTTTGAGTGTTTCTCCACCGATAATTCTATTGTAATCATCAATCCCTTTTTGTAGGACGCATTTTTCGTAAGCATCCATTGAGAAAATATCTCTCATCGAACGACCAAAACATTTCTCAATTTCTGTACAGCCAATCTTTCCTTGTAGTCTCTCAAAGGTCAGTATATTATCACAAAAGCGTCTCAGATTCTGATCAATCGCTCTTGTGGCAATAGCTGTTGCTTTTCCATCATCAGTATAGAAATTTTTTCGTGTCTCGAAGAACTTCTTAAAATAACCAGTAAAACCTTTCCAATCATCGAACAATGTAACCACTTCACCTGTTTCTTTATTGAGTAAATGAGCCTCCTCTTCAGATCCATATCTATCACTTAAAAGGGCAAATACACCTTCTTCGAAAAGCATCTCCTTATCTTTGTTTTTGAGTTTGAGGTGCGAGTACTGACTTTCTACGAGAAACTTTGCATAATCATCGAATCTCTTTGTTATCACCTTCCTCAATATTTTTTCCTCCTTCTGAAGCCTGCGGAGATTCTCCTTATTCTTCTTGTCCTTCTGAAGCCTGCGGAGATTCTCCTTATTCTTCTTGCCATCCTGCCATTCCCGAAAAATATTGAAATAATGTCCTGTATTGCCGAATGCAATGTCTCGCAGTGACTCATCCACAAACTCACGATGTAAACGATCAAAATATAGTTTCACTTTTTCGTATTTTTCTTTACGAACACCATCTACTGAAAATATTTCATCATCGATGAGCATCTTCCCCGTGTTACCTTCTGAACGAAGCTCGAACCTCAGTGTCTTAGAAAGCTCATATTGCCTTGTAAAATCTGCCATCGCCCTTTTCATAGAGTTTGTATAAAAGATATAGAACAATTCAATCGTATCACCATTAGTCCCCACTATCAAGACCACCCACTCTTTTCAAATCACGCTTGTCCTGATACACTGTAAGAAGTGTTTAATTTTCTTTTTTTGCCTTTATGTCAACATTTTTTACGAAAAAACGTATCATTCTCCTCGTCATTTTCATAAGTATTATCGCTGGGAGTTTGTGGCTCTTTCTCTATGCCAAGAATAACAAAACCGAATTTGCAGCCTCATCATTCAATCTCTTTCAAAAAGTTTCCAAACTCTTGCCACTTACCCCTGATACCAAGAAAGAAATCGAGGTCGTAAACAAGCTTGTCGAATTCATCACCACAAAGGATGATACGGTACATACATTCCTCATGCTTCTTCAGAATGCTGATGAGCTTCGTCCTGGAGGAGGATTTCTCGGGCAATATGCCATCATCAAGACAAAGAACGGCGAGATCATTTCTACATTCGTCGAAGATGCCAACCTCCTTGACCAACGCATTTCTGCAGATGTCCCGACGCCGTATCCTTTTGCTCGCAAAATCCAGCTTAAAAAATGGAAGTTTCGTGATTCCAATTTCTCTCCTGATTTCCCAACCAATGCAGAAAAGGCACAATATTTCTATCGCCTCGCAGGAGGAAGAGAAACCTTCGAAGGAGTAATCGCGGTCGACTCTCTCACCTTCAACAATATCCTTGCTCTCACCGGACCAATAAAAATCGCTGGTGATTCCAATATCTATACCAGTACCGATGGTGCGCAGAAACTCGAAGAACGCGTAGAAAGAGTCTACCTCGGAGAAGATGTGCCAGCAGAACTGAAGCAGGCTCGCAAGAATATTATGAAGAAAATCGCTACCGAAATTATAAGCAAAGCGGTAACAGTCGGCAATATCCCCAAACTGGCAGAATTTGCTCAAACAGAACTTCAAAATAAAGATATTATGTTTTTCTTCAAAGACCCTACGCTCCAATCACTCGTCGCAAGCGTTCACTGGGATGGGAGCGTTTCCAAAGACTGGAATGATGATTATTTGATGCTCGTCGATGCCAATATGGGAGCTCTCAAAACAGATTTCTATATCAAGCGTTCCCTCGAATATACAGCGGACTTCACTTTAGAAAAACCAACGGGTACCCTCGTCTACACCTATAGCAACACTGCTCCATACGGTAACTGGCGTACCAGTGACTATCACACGTATCTTCGTGCCTATGTCCCCAAAGAATCCGTCTTCCTCACTCGCTTTATGATCAATGCTGTTACCACCAAAGAAGCTTTCAACAAAACTTACTTTGATGGTTTTGTCGATGTAGAAATCGGACAAAGCGATGTCCACACCACCCTCACGTACGAACTCCCTGCCACTATCGATCCTAATAATTATCATCTCCTCATTCAGAAACAATCTGGCATCGGTACTATCCCTGTTACTGTCCACCTCAAAACCAAAGATGGTAAAACCTACGACCAAACTACTGAACTGAAGAAAGATCTAAACTTCTCTATTCAAACCGTAGAAGAGAAATAATAGATTTGCACTCTTGCTAAAAAATACTATACTCTCATTATATGGAAGACACACTCTACAATATCCGTCATTCACTCGCGCATCTCCTCGCTATCGCTGTTTTGGAACACGATAAAGATGCCAAACTCTCCGTCGGTCCTGTTACTGACAATGGTTTTTATTATGATGTCGATTTCAGTGAAGGAAAAGCTCCTAAGCCTGAAGATTTGAAAGCTTTCGAGAAAACGATGCGAAAACAAATCAACAAAAAACTGCCTTTCACACGTACCGAGGTCTCCCCCGAAGAAGCCAGGAAATACTTCGCAGGCAATCCTTACAAACTCGCCATCATAGATGATATCGAGAAAAGCGGTGAAGCAGTAAGTTTCTACTCTACCGGTGACTTCATCGACCTCTGCGAAGGAAGGCACGTAGAGAATACCAGTGAAATCGATGCCAAATCTTTCACTCTCACCCACCTTGCTGGTGCTTATTTCCGTGGTGATGAGAAGAATCCGATGCTCACTCGTGTCTACGGGACAGCCTTCGCTACCGAAGCAGAACTGAGGGCATATTTCGCCCAACAAGAAGAAGCGAAGAAGCGTGATCACAAAAAACTGGGAGTCGAGATGGATCTTTTCACTTTCTCTGATCTTGTAGGACAAGGATTGCCTCTCTTCACTCCTCGTGGCACTCTTATGCGTACTCTTCTCGACGATTATGTATGGGAACTTCGCAAACGTTATGGGTATGAAAAAGTAGAAATTCCGCATATCACGAAGAAAGATCTCTATGAGAAAAGTGGTCATTGGGACAAATTCAAAGATGAACTTTTTCGCATCACCACTCGTGAAGGGCACGAGTTTGCTATGAAACCAATGAATTGCCCTCATCATACACAGATTTATGCTCGAAAACTGATGAGTTATCGTGAGCTCCCTCAAAGATACGCGAATTCTACGATGTGTTACCGAGATGAACAAACGGGCGAACTCGCAGGACTCTCCAGAGTACGTGCATTCACCCAAGACGATGCGCACGTCTTCTGCCGTTTTGATCAGGTGAAAGAAGAGTTTCTGAAAGTATGGGATATTATCCATACCTTCTACGGCGCATTTGGATTTGAGATGAAAGTACGCATTTCCAAATATAATCCAGCAGAGCCAGATAAATATCTTGGAGGAAAAGATCGCTGGGAAATAGCAGAGAAAATACTCGAAGAAATAGCCGTGGAAAAAAAGGCTGATGCTTTTGAAGGTATTGGTGAGGCTGCTTTCTATGGACCAAAACTCGATTTTATGGTGAAAGATGCCATTGGTCGTTCTTGGCAAGTAGCCACCATACAACTTGATATGAATATGCCAGAACGTTTTGATCTCGTCTGTATCAATGAAAAAGGAGAGAAAGAACGAATTGTAATGATCCACGCTGCTATTATGGGTTCAATCGAGAGATTTATGAGCGTACTCATCGAGCACTACGCTGGAGTCTTTCCTCTTTGGCTCGCGCCAGTGCAGGTCATTATTCTTCCTATCGGAGAAAATCAGCAAGCGTATGCGAAGAAGGTAGCTGACGCTCTCACAGCAAAAAATATCCGCGTCGAATACAACACCGACAATGAATCACTCGGCAAGCGTGTGAGGAATGCCAAAGTGGCCAAGATCCCCTATCTCATCATTATTGGTGACAAAGAAGTAGCGGGAGAAAACATTACTCTCGAACATCGAAGCGAAGGTTCACTGGGGACAAAAACTTTGGAAGAATGCATAACTCTTTTCGAAACGATCATTCAGGATAAAGCTTAGTATTGCAAGAATATACAAGGTATGTTATAAAAAGAATAACGGGAAATAATCCGTCACCACTGTGATCTCAAGATACACTATGGGGTGGATTTTTTTCGTTAAAGAGGGCTTCTTTTTACTAAGGAGCAAAACAATGACAGAAACTAGGAGTAAATGAGATGACACGAAAAGTACACGCAGCGGCGTTCCTGACGACGACAGGGGATCAGTATATCCCTCTCGACACGCCCTCAATGCCTGGCATCGACGAATGGCTCATCAAAAAAGAAGAAGCCTTAGCAGTGGCAGAGAGTGAAGATGTGGTCGAAATAATTCTCTCTCAACATTACGGGCCTGTTTTCTTCGGATAGGTGCGTATCATCGCACAAAAAACGCCCAGTTCCTCAAGGAGGCTCTGGGCATTTTTATTTTCTCTCTCTACTCCTTCTTTCCATTACAAGTAGTTTCACTCCACAATCCTCGCCCTTCTTTTTTTGCCACTATTTCTGCTGTACGAAAAATATCCTGTTTAGAAATATCAGGCGGATATGATGCAACAAAAGCGTATCCTTCTCTTACAAGGAGTTCATTCACAAATGTCCCGTTTTCCAAATAGACGAACCTGAGCAAGCGTCCGTATTTATCCCGATCAGAAACATCTTTCACGAGTCTTACTTCTTTTCCTTCTACAAGATTTTTATTATAGGCTGATGCCTCTTTACCAAAACATTCTATTGCCCTTCTTGGGTCGACACTCTCAGGTGTATTGATACCGATATATCGCACTTTCTCTCCATTCTCCATTTCTATCGTATCCCCATCTACCACCCTTTTCACTGTGCCTGTTTCTTCCAAAGAGATTTTCTTTGATGCAGGAAAAAATATATTCCATTTGGGGAATGATATGCGCACATCACTTTTCGAAACAATGTATGAGAAAAGTAGTACAAGCAGAACGGTGCCTATAAAAAATATACCCAAAGCGAGAATGCTCTGTTTTTTTGTCATCATACTTTATTGTGCAAAGTGCCTCTTGTGATTGAAACGTATCGTTTTTCTCTCAGACTCATGAAAATGCTGTTCATAAAAATATTTTACTATCTCTGTCATCATAAAATATCCGATAAGGAGTAGGACAACCGTTTGTATCATATCTTTGGTCGGATGAATAAACGAAAAGGCTTCTTGGCCAAAAGCAGAAAATGGTACTATGAATGCAAAACATACCACTCCGAAAGAGAGTATAGCAAGAGAGAGTGGCATCTTCCGTGAACGGAAGAATGGAAGATACGTCCGAAAAGAAAATATGAGAATCACTTCAGTAGTAATGCTCAAAAGAAACCAGGCTGTTTGGAGCACTGCTGGATCACTATGGAAGAACTTCCCAAAAAGGATAAAATCAAAAACCGAGCTTACAACACCGAATAAAGTAGCCATAAGAATGACCGAATGTACTCGATAATTCTTCGGTTGTTTCAAGTCTCTTGCATCAACGGTATCAGTGGCAATGGCTACCATCGGGAAATCAGATAAAAGATCAAGAAGTAAAATCTGTACTGGAAGGAGTGGCAC
>PFHN01000069.1 GCA_002782305.1 Candidatus Moranbacteria bacterium CG_4_8_14_3_um_filter_41_13
AGAAGCAAAAGCGCGCAGGGCAAAAATGTATTTACGGATGAGAAATAACGGCATGACAGAGATTGAGATTGCGAAGCTATACAAGATCAGCCGCCAAAAAGTCAATGAACTAATTAACTATGCGCGGAGGATTCATGCGCTCCCCTAATCCAAAATTTGCCACCGCACTACGAATTTCAAAACTAATCCCAATGGTTCAACCTAGGTTCAAACGCGAGGTTATATTGGCATTGCTGGCAGAGTTAAAACTGGCTATCGGCTGATTTTATGCACCGTGGATATATAAAAATCTGGCGCAAGCTAGAGGAATCAGGTCTTTTGCAAATGCCAGAAACTCTAGCAACAATGCTATTTTTAATCCTTCATGCCGCCCACAAGGCTACCAAGAGGGGCACAAAATACGGTATCGTAGAACTTGAGCGCGGCCAAGGGATATTAGCAATCAGGGTGCTGGCAAAGGATATGAACCTGTCAATTCAGACAATCCGCACTATTTTAGTCAGGTTAGAGAAACTGGAAATTTTAACACTCAAACCAACACACTCATTTAGTATATATACCATTGTAAACTATAGTAAATATAATGATGTTTCAGAACAATCAACACGCGAGCTAACAAACCAACAACACACCACCAACACACCATCAACACAAGAACAAGAATTAAAGCATTTAAGCATTAAAGAAAAACTACCTTCTGCATCTGGCGATGCAGGTGTTGAATACTCGAAAGCATTCCTCTCTTTTTGGGAAATGTATCCCGTGAAAAAAAATAAAGGATTGGCGTTCAAGTCATTCAAGAAGATCAGGCCGGCAGAATACCCAGTAATTAAGTCGGGATTGATAGCTGCAAAAGAATCAGATGCGTGGCTTAAGGATAACGGCCAGTTTATACCCCACCCATCAAGCTGGCTTAATGCCAGGGGCTGGGAAGATGAACATACAAAATCGCAACAACAGAAAAAGGCGTGGGAATGATACCAATCGAGGATTTTCTTTCACGGCTCCAAAAAGTGCGCAAGACCGGCGCAAAATCCTGGATGGCTTGCTGTCCAAGTCACCAGGACAAAAATCCATCTATGACGGTTTCTGAAGGAACGGATGGGCGCATCTTGGCGCATTGCTTCTCGCAACAATGCGGTATCGACGACATAACCGCTGCGGTTGGACTCGAAGTTAAAGACCTAATGCCTGAAAATTTAGGATTCCACCGGATGAAGCCTTTGCGGATGGGGGTTAACCCGCGAGACGCTTTGTTTTCTGTGAGGGATGACATGCAATCATTCCTGATATGGGCGAAGATGGTTCAACGCGGCGAGGCTTTAACGGGCGTGGACACGCTTGAGATAGCGAGGGCTATTGGGCGGATTCAGATGGCGATAGAACTGACTGGTGGTGAACAATGAAACTCAACGGAAAAGAACAATTGGAAGCGGCAATTATGAATTTCCCTGGCTACGTCAACGACAATATCGACCTGACCGCATTTATGGAGGATGAGCAGAAACATCGCGTCCGTAACGCATGGGAATATCGGGATAGGTTGCGTGATTTAATCTTGGGTAGCGGCGAGGTGGGGCAATCAATGCCTTGGGATGCGTTTGGTGGGAAGATGGAATTTCGTAAATCAGAAATGACTTTGTGGGCCGGGTTCAAAGGGCACGGAAAGTCAGTGATAATCAGCCAAGTGCTGGAACACTTGATGGATAAGTGCGAGCAGAAAGTGTTTATCATATCCCCGGAGTTCCCGGCGCACAGAGTTTTATACAGGCTGATGGTGCAAAGCATTGGGCAGAGATACCCTGATGCGAATTTACTGGATATGTGGCTGGAAGCGGTTAAAGACCAGCTATGGATTTACGATCAG
>PFHN01000014.1:0-20122 GCA_002782305.1 Candidatus Moranbacteria bacterium CG_4_8_14_3_um_filter_41_13
AGGATGTGCATACACCGGAAGTTTCGTGAGGTCCTCGTTACCCTTTTCGTCGAAAAGAACATATTTTTTGGTTTCGGGTGGGAGAGAGAGAAGATAGCGAGCCATATTGGTGTAATTTTCATTGAAAGATCCCGAAGCAGAAGTGTTGTGAGCGAAGAAGACAAAATATTTTGTGAGATTAAAGACGGCGCTACTTCCTAAGGCAAATAAAAGGATCGAGAAAAGAGCTA
This sequence comes from Candidatus Moranbacteria bacterium CG_4_8_14_3_um_filter_41_13, assembly GCA_002782305.1. Lineage (GTDB taxonomy): Bacteria > Patescibacteriota > Minisyncoccia > Moranbacterales > UBA1568 > UBA1568. The sequence continues at coordinate 231 of PFHN01000014.1, forward strand.
TTTGTAGACCTCTTTGCGATTTTTGGCTTTTTTGTAGAGCCATACTACAGGGAGTGTTGCCATAAGAAATACAGGCATCTGTGTCCCGATAGAACGGAGAGCGTGAGGAAGACCTTCTCCTGAGAGAAACTCAGGTATCAGCATAATGAAGAAAGAACCAAGAAGAAAGATATTGACGACGAGCCTTAGATCTCTGTCCTGGTAACGAATACGAAGAGAGATAAGATGGAGTGTTTGGAAAAAGACAAAAAGAAAACCCGCAAGAAAGAATGTTCCAACGAAAGGATCAAGGATTGGATAGGGAGCATAATTATGTCGCCAGTTCTGATCTCCAAAGAAATTATATTTGATAAGTGAAAGAGAGAAAGCTCTGGTGAATGTACCAAGAAGATTGCCATGATTTATTGAAGGAGAAAAAATAGACACCGCTTCTGAACGTGAGCCGAAGTCTTCGGGATGAGCGACGAAGAAATCATACAACATCGGGAGAGCAGAGATAAATGCTCCAAGAATGAAGAGAAGGGCATGCTTGTAATAGCGCTTGAAAAAGTTTTCATATGAAAGAATGAGTGCAGGCAGGAGAAGGATGAGAATAAATGGTGCAACACGAAAGGCAATATACGTGTGGAGACCAAGACCAAAGATAAGTCCAGAAAAAAGGAAATACCGAAACCGCCTCGTGCGAAGACCACGAAAGAAAAAATAAAAAGAGAAAGTAAGTATAAACGTCATCATAATCGCGCGAAATCCGATGCGAGAGAAATTGATTGCCCAGTAGGATGTCGCTAGCATAAATGCTGAGATAAGCCCAGATATACGCCTTCGGAAGAGTTCGACACTGAGAAGATACATACCCAAAACAGAGAGTGTACCGAAAAGAATAGACCAGAGTTTCAGTCCGAGTATAGTGTTTCCCAAAAGGTGAATAGTAATCGCCTGGAGATTGATGAAGAGACCCTCACGTCCATAATTTGCAGGGTAGAAGAGTTTGAAATCGTGTGTTTCGAGAGCTTGCAGGGCATCGACGCCGTTGGCAGATTCGTCGGGATAAATACCGAGAGGAAGAGTGTCTATATGATAGATGCGTACCGCGAAAGCGAAAATCAAAATGGCAATAAAAATGACCCACGTGACAGTGTGGTGAGGACGACGGTTGAAGAATAAAGACATATATTTTTTTTGTTTTGTATGTTACAATTATAGCAGAGATATATTCAAAAGAAAAATGTTTATGAGAAATAATCTTGAATATGAGATAGGTGGTTTTCAGCCAACACCAAGAAATAAAAGAGGACAACAATTTTTCGATTCCGATGAAGACAACAGAAAAGAAAGAAGGGATAAGAAAGGTAAATCAACAAAACGTGCTTCCAAAGATGGAGTATCCTATGAAAATTCAAAAAGTGTCTCTGATCAACCTATCCCGAGTACTAGTGTGCATAACAGAGGAGGAGATTCGTCTTTGATTCATTTATCAGACATGCCTCAATCAAATATGGGTAACAAAAGGAACAATCAATATATGAAAGATACACCAACTAATATGCCCGAAGGTATTACTCCTCCTTCAGATAGTGCTGTATTAGGAACAATTATAAGACAACGCAGGCGAGGAAACAGAAAGGTGCAGACAGAAGAACAATCTTCTCAGCAATCAGTAAGTGACACAGTACTCAAATCATCTCTTTTGAAAGATGAAATAAATACATTGGAGCTGAAAGCAAAACAAGGAGAGAAAGTAGAGGATGCTGAAGTTGTATCGGAAGAGATGGTGAGGACACTCGAAAAAAAGAGGGATTTTGTTTTTAGTAAAGAGAAAAAAAATATTCCTAATCAAGAACCTAGTAGAAAGGAAGAACCAGAAAGAGAAAAGATTGAACCAGAAATACCTCAAGAGCAATCTGAAGAAAGAACAGATATGGTCTTTGGTGAAGGAAAGGAACAATCGCTAGAACAGTCACCTCAGGAGCCTACGGAAGAGAAATCACCCAGCAATATTGATCTTCTCAGAAATGAAGTAGAACTTGCTCGCACGCAGTGGGTGGAGACTGATGTAAAAAATACGACAGCTTGGAAAAAATTTAAGAGCCTTTTTGGTATCGAAAAAGATACGAAGAAAGATGATACACAAATCGCTTATGAACGCGCTTTGGATAATCTCCGTGACGCTGAAATACATGCTTTACAGGCAAGGGGAAATGAAGAAAGACAGGTAGTTTCTGAGGAAAAGATGCAGGAGGAAATAACGAGAATGCTTCGTTATTATAAACTTGATGAAGCAATTAACCTTATCAACACCCGTACACAATATAAGGCTGAACATCAAACCTTCTCAGAGAAGATGATGGATTCTCTTGGTGCTTTGGGTCGGGCTTATAATCGTATCCCTCTGAAACATAAATTACTCCTTACCGGAGCGCTCGCAGGCATTACCATTGGAACAGCGCTCTCTGGAGGGACTGCTATCGGAGCAATGGCTTCTGTAATGCTGTTACGCAAAGTGGCAAGTGGTGCTGGTACTGCCGTCGGTGTCGAAGCACTCCTCGAGAGTTTTGGAACGAGAGGACAGAAAAAACAAGCAGAAAAAGAAATACAAGAACAATTAGGAATACTGAGTGATACGAAACCAGAAGCTACCTTCAGTCGTCTGAATTTTCTTATTGAAAAAGACATCCAGTCACTCGGTGGAAAATTAGAGAAGGAAAAGAGAGTGAAGACATGGAGGAAAATGGGGGCTCTGGGTATCGGTGGTCTGGTCGGATCTGGTTGGCTCGCACAAACAGTGATGGAAGAAACGGGTGCCGGTGAGTGGATAAAAGATAAAACAGATGCTCTGTTTATTTCGCACGATACAGTTCCTGGTGTTGCAAAAGAGGTAGTATTGCCCGATGTACATAAGGATGTTGTTGACCTTTCGGCTGGAAAAGTGTCCGATATTTTAGACAAAGACTATATTGTACAAAAAGGTGATTCAGTATGGAAAATTGCTGGTCACGTCGCGGATGAACTTCATTTGAAAGGTGCGGAGAGAACCTCTTTCATTGATGCACTCAAGGATAAGTATGGTGATGTTCAGCTCAAGACTGGAGAAACTATTAATTTCTCAAAACAAGGTGTAGATAGTCAGTTTGTTTTTGAGAAACTTATGGATACGAAAGCACTCTCTTCAGAAAAGCTAGCCTCGATTACTTCGAATGATGCCAAAATAGCAGAATTTGTTAGAAATAACCCTACTATTACACTGACGAATGAAAGTGCGGATACTCTTCTCCATGGAAATGAAGGCTCTCAGTCTATATCTGCGCCAGTGCAGGGTGATGAGATACCTTCTTCATCAAATACTGTTGATTTTGCTGAGGATGCTTCCCAAATCACTTCTGAATCCGTAGATCAATCTGTTCATTCAGTATCGGCAGAAACAACTTTTGATTCAATACTTCAACCACGCGTGAACGATTGGTATATGCAGATATTCCGCGTAGAGAATCCGACATTGGGACAAGACTGGATTGTTGATAAAACACAAATAGGGAAAGTGGAGATTATGGATATGATGAAAGATGCTCGATTGTATAATCAAGGATCTTTGAGTGGGTACGCGACAGGTCTAAATGGTGAACAATTGAAGAACTTTGCTGATTTTTCTCAGCAAGTAGATAAATATGCCATCACTTTTGACAAGAAAGCTTTCTTCTATAGTCATCCTCATGCTACCGTGATGGATTATTTGAAAGAAGTAGCACCGCTTATTCCTAAAGGGCAAAGACTTGGTCTCTATACAACGAGTAATTAAATAAAAAAATAACAATATTCTTATGGCACTTGATCAAGAAGCATTAAAAAAAGAACTTATCGAAGCATTTCATCTCGAGGATGTTCCAGAAGATAAACAAGAAATGCTCCTCGCAAAAATAGGAGAATCTCTCATGAAGCGTATTTTTCTTGAAACGATGGAGAAAATGGGTGATGATGGAGTCAAAGAATACGAAGCGTTATTAGAGAAAGAACCAACACAAGAGACAATAGAAGTATTTCTCGAAAGTAAAATTCCGGGGTATAATATATTTATTCGAGGGGTAGTAACGAAATTCAAAGAAGAAATGGTAGAAGGAGCAAAATAATCCATTATTTTAGAGCATTATGGTAGACGAAAAAATTCTGAGAGGAGAGAAAGGAAATGGTATAGTAGAACAGAGTAATGGGGGACAAAACAGAGAAGAGAATAACAGAGAATTCACTGTCGCTACAGGACCAGAAAACACCATCGAAGGAGGAAAAGAGCAATCAGAAGGAAAATTAAATGAAATTCTTTCGCAAGCTACGCCTTCGTCATCTCAGGTGACGGCAGATGATGGTATGATGCATGCGCTCGATGCGAAGAGTATCAGTGAGAGTACTGATGAAGAAAGTAAGATACAGAAACTTCTTGATCTTGCAGGTACGAAAGGATTGGTGCATGCAGTGAAAGTGGCTCGTTCACTCAGTGATTACTACGCGCTCGATCGTATGCATGATGAACTTGTTGATAAATTTTATGAAGGATTGATTGCGAAGGGTTTGATAACAAAAGAGTAGTATTTTATACAGAAAAATAAAAAATACAATAAATAAAAATAATGTCCGCATTTGATTTCAATGTTATTCTTGTTCCACTTGCATTTTTCTCTGCATCACTCGCCTTTATAAGTGGCTTGTATTTGGTGATGCGGAGTTTTTTCCGTTTCCGTTATCAGATCAATCAGTCTGTGAATATGGACTTGGAAATGATCAGAGTGACACGGAAAGAGATTCCAGAAGGTGAAAATAAACAGTCCGCTGAAAGTTGGAAAGAAGAAATTTTCCCTATGGAACAGCTTCTTTCTTCGCTGACGATGCTGAAGCCAAAAGGCAACTTTTTGAAAAGACTTTTTTTTGATACGCCAACCATTGTCTTTGAGATTGCAAACCCTTCAACAAGCGAAGAAATCTTCTTCTATTTATCAGTACCAAAAGTTTTTAGAGAGAATGCAGAGAAACAGATACACAGCTTTTTCCCACATGCTGTTATTGAAAAAGTTTCAGATTATACCATATTTTCTCCTCAGAGCTACACAGCTGTTTCTGTTCTTGATCTGACGCACGGACATTCTCTTCCACTTCGTACCTACCGTACTGTAGATATTGATCCACTCAATGAAATCTCTAATGCTCTTAGTAAACTTCATGGTATCGAAGAAGGTGCTGCTATCCAGATACTGCTTTCTCGTACAAATACAAAGTGGCGTACCAATGGTAAACATATTGCGCAGAAAATGCAAGAGGGAAAACGACTAAAAGATGCCAATCAATCGCAATTCAGGGAAATGTCTTCTGCTCTTAGAAAAGACATAGTGAAAACCGCCTTCAATCAGAAAAAAAACCTTACTGAAGAAAAGAAAATTGTTAACTTGACGCCAGAAGAGCAAGAACTTGTAAAGTCTATTGACGAGAAGTCAAATAAAGGAGCCTTTCGTGCCAATATTCGTCTTATTGCATCAGCCAATAGTCAGGAACGTGTGGAAGAGATTTTGGGACAGGTGGAAAATGCTTTTGGTCAGTTTGCTAATCCAGAGGTCAATAGCTTCCGCGTAAAGAAGCGTATCAAAGCAAGAAATATTGTCTATGATTTTATCTTTCGTAATTTTGATGATGAAATAGAAATGATTCTGACCGTTGAAGAACTCGCAAGTATTTTCCATTTTCCTATTTCGACGACAGCCACACCGAAAATCAAATGGCTCAAAGCAGGTGCTGCTCCACCACCAGTCAATATTCCTGCAGATGGACTCCTTCTAGGATATAATGATTATCGTGGGACAAAAACAGATATTCGCATTACGGAGAGTGATCGTCGTCGTCATATGTATGTCATTGGTCAGACGGGTGTCGGTAAATCGGTGTATCTTCAGGAAATGGCAAAGAAGGATGCTTTAGCCGGTAACGGTTTCTGTTTTATTGATCCACACGGCGATGCTATCGAAGATATTCTTGCATCTATTCCCAAAGAACGTGCAGAAGATGTTATTCTCTTCGATCCATCGGATACAGAAAGGCCGATTGGACTCAATATGCTGGAATATGATCCGAAACACCCAGAGCAGAAGACATTCGTTATCAATGAAATGATTGGTATTTTTGATCAGCTTTATGATTTGAAAGCCACTGGTGGTCCAATGTTCGAGCAGTATATGCGCAATGCGATGCTTCTTATTATGGAAGATCCGGAAAGTGGATCAACACTGATGGAAATTTCCAAGGTACTTGCAGATGAAGATTTCCGTAAATACAAACTCTCGAAGTGTAATAATCCTATCGCTTATGATTTTTGGACAAAGGAAGCAGAGAAAGCAGGCGGAGAAGCAGCTCTTGCCAATATGGTGCCATACATTACATCCAAACTAACAACATTTATCTCGAACGATATGATGCGTCCTATCATTGCTCAGCAAAAAAGTACGCTCAATTTCCGTGAGATTATGGATAACAAGAAAATCCTTCTTGTAAATCTCTCGAAGGGTAAGATTGGCGAGATCAATGCACGTTTACTTGGTATGGTGATTGTTGGAAAGATCTTAATGGCAGCACTTTCTCGCACGGATACCCCAGAAGATGAACGCGTTGACTTCTATCTCTATATGGATGAATTCCAGAATGTGACAACAAATTCTATTGCTCAGATTCTTTCTGAAGCTCGTAAATACCGTTTGGTGCTGACGATGGCACACCAATTCATCGCTCAGCTCAAAGAAGAAATCTCTAAAGCGGTATTTGGTAACGTAGGATCACTGGTAGCATTTCGTATCGGATCAGAAGACGCTGAGTTTCTTGAGAAACAATTTCTGCCGGTGTTTACTGCTCGTGATTTGATGAATGTGGATAACCGCAATTGTTTCGCTAGGCTTCTTATAAATAACGAACTGACCAAGCCATTCAATATGAAAACCTATGCTCCGACGCGGGGGAATCAAGAAGTAGCCAATGCCCTGAAAGAACTCTCGCGCCTCAGGTATGGTCGTGACGCGAGTATCGTCAACCGAGAGATTATGAGTCGTATGAAACTTGCTGAGAAGCCACTCTAGAAATGTGTGTTTTTCCCTTTCTTATTCATATATAAAAAAGCTCTGAATGAGCTTTTTTATATTCTTCATCTTCTCAGTAATTTCTATGGGAGAAAGAAAGACAAGAGAGAAGTATCAGTAGTCAGAAAAATAGTCTTAGAGTCTTCATCGGCCATAATACTTGTCCCAGATGCGAATTGTTCGGAGAAATATTGAGCGAGTAGCGCTCCTGATTGATCCCATATGAGTACACGTTTGTTCTCTGCATCCAGAGCATATACGAAACGAAAATCTGGTTTTGTAAAGAGTGATGTAGGGGAAAGAGGAAGTGTTCCTAATTCACAATTTTTAACGAAGCGACCACGGAGGAAAAGAGAGAGAGTATTCTCCTGTGTAACGAACACGTTTTCACTGATAGTCATATGAGGCACACGGGAGAAAATGGTAGTGTCCTTGAGCCAAGACACAGGTGCTCCAAAACCACCATCAGCTCTTGGAAAGCGATAGATTTGATTGCTTGTCTTATCGAGAACATAGAGGTAGGTCAGATATGTTCCTATACCTCCTATATTCGTTTGAGAAGGTAACGTGAGTGTGTTTTGGGTAAATGTATTGTTGGTTGGACTAAAGGAGAAGAGTTTATTTTCACTGGTGTACAGGAATACGAGACGCAAGTCATCCATGACAGATACAAATTTTATGGTTCCATTCCCAGCAGGTAAGAGAAATTTCTTCTGGTTGCTGATATTCAGAAGATAAGTATCTGTGGCGAGGTATGTTTCATTCCCCACTGAAAGAGCAGTAAGTATCTGATCTGGAATGGTGATAATTGCCGTCAGTGCATCAGGGAGGACACTTGAATTTTTTTCTGTAGCCGTAGGGAAGGATGGTACGATGAGAGGCATTTCCTTCACTGTTATTACTGTGTCCGGCGCCTTTTTCATAAAAAAGAAAGCGAATAATGAAACACATGAAATAAGAACAAAGGCGAAGAAGATACCCCCGAGAAGGATAGTCCGTTTTTCATAACGAGAGAAAAGTGTATGAAGAAGAGAGAAGATAGCATCTCTGAATCGGACAAGAAGGAACGGTATCCTAGGAGACAGAGAGAAGTGAAGAGATCTGATTCTCTCCTTTAATACTGAAGTGAGATTTATTTTTCTGAATACTCTTTGAGTAGGAATATTTTCGGAGATCTTTTCTGAGATACTTTTCGGAGAAGCAGAAGGAAGAGACGAATATCTTCTCTTGAGATTTCTTCTGATACTTCTGAACAGAGCTAAGAATGTCTGTTTCATCATAAAATATATCTTTTCTGTAAAAAAACCAAGAAACACGAAGAGTTTTCTTCTCCCTTTTGAGAAAGACTTGTATTGTGTCAGCGAGAATGTTCGAAGGATATACCAGCTTTCCTGTAGAATGCTCTGTGTCTTTTCGAAGAAAGGATTATGTGTTGTATCAACATGAGTTTCTCCTTGAACGAAAATATGCCCTGTTTTCTCATCTGTATATTCCTCAGGAGCCTTCTTCGTTGTAGAGGATGTATCGTTACCCTCCACTTGGTTACCCTGGTCATTCTTCTTTGGAATAAAAGTATCTTGACTGAAGACGTTGGTGGTGTCTGGAACTCCTTTTTTCGTTTCTTTGGGTTTTTCTATCGCCACTGCTCCTTCACTTAAATCTACTACGAGTGATCCTCCTATATCGACTTGGTTGACGAGGACAGTACGGAGGAATTGCGAAAAGTGTTCATTATCCATACGTTTCGCATTTTTCTCAATGTCTTCATTGGTGAGAAGAGAACAGAGCTCAGGTGATGTAAGAATAATTTTGTCATCCGCTAGGAGTCTGCCACTTGAAATCTCGATGAATGTTTTGATCGGATGCACACGAGATTCTGGAGAAGCGATACCCTCGCTGATTTCCGAGAGACTATCACTACGAATGAGAAATATTTTTGCATCCCCAGCAACAGAAAAATGAAGGTTATTTTTTTCGAGTATGCCTATGGCTCCGTGAAACTTCCCGAGCCAAGCGATGTTACCGTTTTTGACGAGCTCTGCGAGTGCGAGATTGATCTTGTGGAGAGATGCTTCGAAGCTTTCAATGGATCCGCGTCGTCCATTACTGAAATATTCTTTTTTCGCTACTGAAGCAAGAAAGTTGACGATGTAGGTAGAGTCTTCACTCTTTTCCGTTACTTCAAAAATGCCAATCAGCGATCCGAGAGAGCTTTTGGTAATGTTTTCCTCACTGTACTTAAAAACCTTGATAAATGGTTCTGATGCACGCCCATTTCCGACACATATCTCAGTTATTTCTTTCTGAAGATCTGGTATGATTTTTGTTTTGTTCCCGCGTTTTTTATCAAGCATATTTTTTGTTCTTTTGCCTTCGTAATCTACATACACAAACCCTACGTTCTTTGAAATTCAAAAGAAGTAGATTATATACGCATATTATAGCATAATTCTCTTCAAAAGTGTTTTTTACTCCATTTCGTTCTTGTAAGGAGAAAAATTGTCTTTTGACTTTTTCCATTTTTCTCCATATACTAAGTAAAAAAGCTCTCTTTCAACTGTTTATTTCGTAATGCATGTAATTCTATGGCACTCGGTATTTTTGATACGCTGTTTGGTTCGAAGGCTCGCGCACGGCTTATTCGTTTTTTTGTTTTGAATCCAGGAGTAGAATTTACCTCAGCCGTCATTTCTGAAAAAACAATGATTGCCAAATCAGATACAACAAGAGAACTGGCACGTTTAGAGAAAATGAAGTTTGTTATAGAACACTCGCGTAAGGGCAAGAAACATTTTATAGCCAACGAAGACTTTCCGTTTTATATGGAACTGAAGAGTTTGGTATCGAAACTCAATGTCCACGCTCAGTCACAGGTATTTCGTAAGCTCAAAATCATCGGCGAAGTGAAGCTCATTTTGATTAGCGGACTCTTCCTTAATTATCCGAAGAGCAAGGTTGATATGATTCTTGTGGTCAATAATATCAATCGTACGAAGCTTAAGCATGCTATCGCTCATTTGGAGGCTGAAGTAGGCAAAGAAATTCGTTTTGTACTGATGAATAGTGAAGAACTTCACTATCGGCTTAATATGCTTGATCGATTCTTCATTGAATTTCTTGAATCTCCATATGAGGAAGTGACAAATAAAGTCCCAGAACTCAAGCGTTTTATTTCGGGATTGAAAAAATAGATAATCAATTATATCTTTCTGTCTATGCTCTCCTGGATTACCCCACTTTTGTTATTGTTGGTCGCCAGCCTTATTTTATGGCTGGTTTTTTCTTTACGTATGAAAGAATCGTCAGCGGATAATACAAAACAAGAAATAGAGAATATGGGTCAGAGGCTCAATACGGAATTGTATTCTGTAGCCAATGCTCTCAATCAACAACTGGCTCGTTTTCAGCAGACACTCGATAATCGTTTGGCTGATAGTAGTAAGCGCCTTGATGAACGCCTGGATACAGCGGCGCGTTCGTATGCCGATGTACAAAAAGGACTTGAACAAATGCGTCATTCGAGTGAAAAGATATTCGAAGTAGGGAAGGAAGTGGCTTCTTTACAAGAGATTTTGAAAGCTCCGAAAATCCGTGGAGGATTTGGAGAACTGATGCTTCAGGACCTTCTTTCTCAAATGTTACCTAAGGAAAACTTTGCTCTTCAGTATATGTTCAAAAGCGGAGAGGCTGTAGACGCCATTATCAAGCTTAAGGGTGGCCTCGTCAGCGTTGATTCAAAGTTTCCTTTGGAGAATTTCAAAAAGATACTCATTGCTCATACAGATGATGAAAAACGTATTGCACGCAAACAATTTTATAATGATGTTAAGAAACATGTTGATGCGATTGCGAGCAAATATATTGTACCCGAAGAGGGGACGCTTGATTTTGCACTAATGTATATCCCTGCTGAGAATGTATATTATGAAATCATTATTAAAGATGACGATGAACAGGGGCTCTTAGATTATCTGACACAGAAACGCATTATGCCGGTATCGCCGAACTCTTTTTATGCGTATATGCGTACGATTCTTTTTGGATTACAAGGACTGCAGATTGAGAAGCGAGCGAAAGAAATTATGGGTCAATTAGAGAAATTGTCACGTGAGCACGAAAAATTTTCGGAAGAATTTGATATTTTGGGTAGTCATATTGGTAACGCTCACAAAAAATATGATGAAGTCGAAAGACGCCTTTTCAAAGTGACAGGTCAGTTAGAACATGCCCGTCTTGGAGTAGACCATGAGATGTCATCTCCTAATAAGATTGCTTCAGAATGATCCACCTATGGTGTTACAAAAACAAGGAAGAATAGCTAATCCTCTCCATTCTCAGGTGAATCTGCACACAGACATCACCTTTTTTCAGAATGAAATAATACAATTTCTCCTGAGTATTGCTCTTTTTCTTGTGCTGGCCAATTTTCTTCTTCTTGGTTATTTTATCCGGCCAACCGAAGATATCCTCGTTTTTCATTATAATGTCTATTTTGGTGTTGATTTACAGGGTGCATGGTGGCAACTCTATCTTTTGCCAAGTGCTGGGTTATTTTTTTTCCTGATACATTCTCTCTTGGCGTATTTTTTCTATGAAAAACAAGAACGGATTGCTACTTATATTTTGCTTTTTTTTAGTAATATCCTTTCGCTTGGGCTTATTATTGCAGTCGCAGGTGTAGTATTTATTAACTACTGATGTTATGTTCACTGAGTTGTACATAGTTCCGTTTCTGATAGCATTTGCTCTTACTATAGGGCTCATTCTTCTTTTCCTTCTTCTGCCACTTTTCAAACGAGAGATATGGCGAATGGAAAACCGTCATGGATGTAAGAAGGCTCTTTCCCGGTTGGGAGGTGTTTCGATGCTTACTTCCTTTTCCTTTGCTGTATTTTTTGATACGCACCTTGTCTTGACGCGAGAATTTTATGGCCTACTGTGTGGGAGTATTCTCATTTTCCTTTTCGGACTTTGGGATGATTTGAGTGAGCTTAATTGGAAGATTCAAGTCTTTTTTCAGGTAGTGCTTACGATGACTATTTTTTTCTTTGGTATTCATATTGTATCAATAACCAATCCTTTGGGAGGTATGATTATTATACCGTATGAGAATGCCATTCTTCTCTCTTTTTTCATTCTTTTCTTGTGGGTGTTCCTTGTCATCAATGCGATGAATTGGCTCGATGGTCTTGATGGCCTCTGTGGAGGTGTATCCTTTATCACTTTTGTGACTATTTTCCTTCTCAGTTTGAAACCAGAAGTGTACCAGCCTCCTATTGCGCTACTTGCTATTATTGGAGCTGGCATCACACTGGGTTTCCTTTTTTTCAATATGTATCCAGCGCGTATACTGGCGGGTACTGTCGGTTCGCTTTTCTTGGGCTTTCTCATAGCAGTGCTCGCAGTGATTGCTGGTACCAAAATAGCTACCGCTCTTCTTGTACTTTCTCTCCCTATTATGGATGCTCTCTTTGTGCTTTGGCAACGTATAAGAGAAGGATCTTCACCTTTTCATCCAGATAAGAGGCATCTTCATTTTAAGTTACTTCGTTTAGGATGGTCTGAAAGACAGATTGCTTCTTTTTTCTTCTTCTTTACGATGCTCATCAGTTTTCTTTCTTTGGTAACTCACGGACAAGGGAAATTCATTGCTCTCTTTCTTGTCTTTTTTTTCATATTTCTTCTTTTGCTCTTTATTGAGCATCGTTCAGAAGCGGGCCATCTTGAAGTGAAAAAAATTATTTCAACATAAATAAAACTCCGCAGTTGCGGAGTTTTATTTATTGTAGAAAAGAAAGAACAACGGTAAGACGGTATTAGCGATAAGCACTCACACGTGCAGAATATTTCTTCAAATTTTGTAATTGTCTCTCATTTAATGTCTTTGATTTCTCGATTCCCTGACTAATCAGAGTTTTTGAGAATTCAATGGAAGTTTTTGTAGTAACAGTACCTGAATGAACAATATTTTTTCGGAGATAATCTTCGATATATACTTTTTGTTCAGGAGTGAGTGTTGAGTCAGTATTCTTTTCGAGATAATGAGCAAGTGCACGACGAGCGAGATGTGTCGTTCCGTTTCCTGGTTCAGCTTTTTCGATGAAAGAGGTTTCTGTTTCTTGGCTCAATTCTTCTGTAACGACGACACCGCCTTTGACTTCTGCTTTCACTTCGCTTTGTGATTGTTTCTTGTCTGCTTCGACGCTTGTTTCATTTTGCTTCAATTCAAGAAGCGTATTGAGATCGTTGGTATTTTCTGTTGTACGTTGTGAGTACGAGTAAATACCAAGTGCAATCGCTGCGACAATGAATACACTCACGATAATGCGAAGATTATCTTGTACCCAAGCTTTTGCTTGGCTTGCAGAAGATTCTTCGAACATAGGATCTTGTTGTTCCATATTTTGTTCACCTCTCTTTCTAGCTTTGATTAAAGATGTTAAAAGTACTGGCTTACGTTGAAGCTCTACCGAGTTTATCAGGGCTATCTTTTGTTTCCTTATAAACGAGCCGACCTCCCTGTTTTCTTATACTACGTCTTTGAAAAAGCACTGTCAACTGGACAAGAAGGTCTATTTTCAGCTTAATATAAGGCTTCTTTTTCAAATATTAATAGAGAAGGAAGAATCGAGGTCAGAAGTGAACGTGCGCAGATTTATTGAGGAGTATATTTTTTCTTCTTTAGAATACAAAAGAGAAATTTTTTCTTGATAAGAAAAATAAAAATAATTTTGTATGTACATTTCTTTTTCTTGTGAAGAGAAAATATATTGCATCATATTTTTTTTATTTCTCTTGTATAAAAATAGAAGAGAGACTCTTGACAAATATTTTTATCTCTATGCAATTTCTAAAAAAAGAGTATAATAAAAATGTACAGAAAATATTTTCTGTATCACGCGCAAAAAAATTTGTGATGTGAAACAAAAATAAATAATTCCATATTTCTACATACTGTTGTATAAACATATACAATACAAAAAGTAGGAGTGGTATAGGAGGAGGTGAACAATTATGGCAGTAGCAAAAAAGAAAACAGTAAAGAAAGCTGTAAAAAAAGTAGCAAAGAAGGCAACTAAAAAAGTTGTAAAGAAAGCTGTAAAAAAAGTAGCAAAGAAGGCAACTAAAAAAGTTGTAAAGAAAGCTGTAAAAAAAGTAACTAAGAAACGAAAGTAGTTTCAAAAGTTTCTGTTCTTTTGGTTCAAAAAACAAAAACTCCGTAAATTGGGGTTTTTGTTTTTTGAAGAAGCACTATATTTGCTACTGCACTGTTATTATTACGATACGATTCTTCTTCGCGAGATCTTTGTGAATCTCTATGTTTGCATTGATGAAGAAACGGTGTATATTTTTTTTCAGGACTCTTCCTTGTTCAGGGCTGATTTCGAGGAAGAGAGTTACTTTCTTATGCATGTTTTGTATTTGAGTAAAAAGTTCGTAATAGTGAGCAAGACCACTATGGGCGCTGTAAAGAGCTGTTTTTGGTTCGAATTTTTTTACGTCCAAGGGAGTATCGTTATATAGTGCCCCTGAAAGATAGGGAAGATTAGCGGTAATGATTATTGCATTTTCTGTCGTGAGAAGTCGCTTCATAAAAGGTGTGAGAAGATTACCTGTACGGAAATGAATAGTAGTGCTCATTTTGTTGCGCTTCGCATTCTTCTTTGCGATAGTGATGGATCGTGAAGAAATATCGCCTGCGAAAAATGAAAGAGATACAAGATTTTCTTTTTCTGTAGAGAGTGTTTTCGCCAAAGCAGTGATGATATTTCCGCTCCCTGTACCGATATCAAATATATCTATCGATTTTTTTTCTTCCTGCAAGATATGTATATAATCGAGTACCCGCTCGACCAAGAGCTCTGTTTCGGGTCGAGGTATCAGTGTATCTTGTGTGACAAAGAAAAGAGAGCCATAAAATTCTTTTTGACCAATGATATAGGCCACGGGTTCATGTTTCATTCGTCTCGTAAAAAAAGACACTATGTTCTTCTGCTCTTTCATCATCAGTCTATACTCAGGATGTGCGAAGAGGTAGGCCTTCTCCTTTTTTGTGACTGCCATAAGGAGCACAAAAAAATCAACCGCTGTTATTTTCTTTGTGAGTAGGAATCGGTTTTGTAATTCTTGAATTGTCATAATGTGACCGGAGAAGAAATAGAAAGGTGTCCTCTAGGATAGGAGACGAAGTATTTATTTATTTTTTTCTGATTGCTTTTCGAGTTTTCTTCGCATATCTTCTTCTTCGAGAGCGCTGATGATAGGTTCGAAATTTCCTCCGAGTACTTCTGGAATATTACTCCAAGACATTTTGATGCGATGATCAGTGATACGATCCTGAGGGAAGTTATAGGTACGAATCTTCTCGCTTCGATCACCTGTTCCGATTTGGCTTTTTCTCGCATCGCCTTGTTCTTTGTTTTGTTTCTCCTCTTCGAGTTGGAACAGGCGAGAGCGGAGTACCTTGAGAGCCTTTTCCTTATTCTTTATTTGTGATTTCTCATCTTGGCAAGAAACGACGGTATTGGTAGGGAGATGAGTAATGCGAACAGCACTATAGGTAGTGTTTACAGACTGTCCTCCAGGACCAGATGAACAGAATGTATCGATGCGGAGATCTTCTGGACGAATAGTGATTTCTACTTCTTCTACTTGAGGCAAGACAACTACAGTGGCGGTTGAGGTGTGGATACGACCAGATTTTTCTGTTTCAGGGATACGTTGTACACGATGTACCCCAGATTCATATTTCATTTTCTGATACACAGGAAGAACTCCTGACCCCTGGTTGAGTTCGAAGACGACTTCCTTGAAGCCTCCAACTTCTGTTTGATTAGAATGAAGCATAATAATTCTCCAGTTTTGTTTCTCAGCATAGTGAGAATACATACGGAAGAGCTCGGCAGCGAAGAGTGATGACTCATCACCACCGGCGCCACCACGTATTTCTACAATAACATCTTTATCATCAGCGAGATCCTTCGGCAGAAGAAGCTTCTTGAGCGTTTCTTCCAGAACCGTTTTTTCGGCAGAGAGAAGAAGATTGTCTTCCATAGCCATACTGCGAAGTTCTTCTTCTTCGGTACTCTGCGTCAGTTCTGCATTGTCACGCATATTTTTCTCTATGGTACGAAGACGAGTGATGCGTTCCAGTATGATATCGAGTTCTGCTTTACGTTTTCCCAAGAGAGCGAGCTTCTTTTGATCATGCATTGTTTCGGGCGCGCTCAAAAGAGCAAGCACCTCGCCGTGTTCACGTTCGATATCTAAGAAGAGTTGTTCCATAGCGTTCTATGATTAAAAGATATATATTTTATTTCTGATAAAAAAAATCCCATCTACTTTCCGCCGATTGCAGAACGATATGGGATTTGAGTATTTTCGTAAAAGTCTGGAACTCAAGGTATCTTCACACAAGCGGAAAAAACTGACTCCTCAGTTATTTCTCACTTTTCTTTTCTTCTTTCTTGACTCGTGGTTTCTTTTCCTTGAGGAGAGAAGCTTGTTTTTCTTCGGACTTGAGGGCAAGTTTCTTGAAACGATCAACACGACCAGTAGCATCAATAAATTTTTTCTTTCCAGTATAGAATGGATGGCACTGTGAACAGATTTCTGTGTGCATTGTTTCTACTGTTGATCCTGTTTCGAGGACTGCGCCACAAGAACAAGTGATGGTTGCTTCTTTGAAATAATTTGGGTGAATACCTTGCTTCATAGAATAAATGTTATATATAGACTCATGTAGGAGGGAGTGTATCATAGAGAAGAGAAATTGGCAACCCCCTTATCTTCGATTCTCTTTATCATAGCCTTCGCTTATTGAATGTATCATCATTTTCTCTCATTTTTCGGCTGAGGATATGTCTCAAAAAGGGCGAAGTCTTGCCAAATATGTTTTTTCCTGTTACGCTTACCGATGTATTTTTCTTTTATCTTGTTTTTTGAAACGAGGTAAAAGTGTAAAATCAGACATATTTTTCCGATAAGCCTGTTCCTGGCCTGTACTCACAGTGCTTTCAAGGCTTCTATAAGGGGAAATAGGTGGTCCTTCTTTGGACAAACCCATCGTAAGAGGGTTATTAATTTTATAAGGAAGTAAGTATATGGCAGAAGAAACGACGGTAGTCGCCGAAGATGTTGCGACGAAAAAGGCATCAGAAGAAGCAGTAGCTGAGCATTTTTTTGCTTCGTTCGATTTTGGTGCGCTACAGGTCAATCTCGAAGAACTTTTGAAGGCTGGTGTTCACTTTGGACACCTCAAATCTCGTCGTCATCCGAAGATGGATCAATACATCTACACCACACGGAAGAACATTAATATCGTTGATCTCGAGAAGACCTATGAAAAACTTCATATTGCTGGGAAATTTCTGGCAGAAGTAGTGAAAAGTGGCAAGCCAATCTTGTTTGTCGGAATGAAGAAGCAAACTCAGGACACAGTACAATCACTCGCCCTTCGCTTGAATGAATCATACGTCATCGATCGTTGGCTCGGGGGAACGCTCACAAACTTCTCTTGTATCAATTCACGTGCGAAGTATCTGAACGATACTCATGATAAAATTGAGCAAGGAGCTTTCAAGCAATATACGAAGTTCGAACAAGCTAAGAAAGCTGAAGAAGTAGAAAAGTTGGAACGTAAAGTCGGTGGTATCAAGAATATGCATCAATTACCTGGCGCTATTGTGATTGCCGATGTAAAAGACGCTGGTTTGGTTATTTACGAAGCTCGTAAAATGAATATTCCACTCGTTGGTATTACAGATACCAATACCGATCCAAGCTTCGTCGATTATCCTATCCCAGGAAATGATGACGCTCTTTCATCCCTTCGCTTACTTTTCGGTTATTTAGGTAAAGTTATTTTGGAAGCAAAAGAGAAAGTAGCTACAACAAAAAAAGAGGTTGTCAAAACTGGAAAAACTGCCTAAGACACACTTTTTTGTGTAAGATATGCATTTCTTTTCAAGATGAAATATTTTGCGATAACAAATTTCTAACAGTACCTTTCTTCGGATAGGTCAAGACAAATATATGAGTTCAATGGAACAGATCAAAATGTTACGAGAGAAAACAGGAGCAGGCGTTGTTGATGTCAAAAAGGCTCTTGATGAGGCAAAAGGTGATGAAGAACAGGCTCTTCTCTTGCTTCGTAAACGAGGGCAAGACAAGGCACAGAAGAAAAGCGACAGGGAAGCTCACGAAGGTATTATCGTATCGTATGTGCACTCAAATAGTCACATCGGTGTCCTCGTGAAACTCTTTTGTGAAACAGACTTTGTTGCCCGTAACGAAGAATTTTGTGAATTTGGTCGTGATATTGCTTTGCATATTGCTGCCTCGGCACCACGCTATGTGAAACCAGAAGAAGTGCCTATGGAATCCGTTACCAAAGAAAAAGAAATTTGGATGGAACAATTAGCAAAAGAAAAGAAACCAAAAGAGATTATGGACAAGATTCTTGTTGGCAAAGAAGAAAAATTCAGAAACGAACAATCTCTCCTAACGCAAGTCTTTGTGAAAGACCCTTCGAAAACTATCGGAGAACTGCTGACAGAAAAGATTCAGAAGATCGGTGAAAATATTCAAATCGGTGGTTTTGTGCGTTATGAAATGTAATTTTTTTCTGGTGTAATGTTCATGTGGTATCTTATTGTCCCACCAATTATTATTATCGTGAGTGTTCTTTTTCTCCTTTGGTATCTTTCAGAGAAAGGATCTGATCCATCCATTGTAGAGAAAGTGTCACATCTCGATGCTACCGCCCACGAAGAAGTGTCTTTTTTCCGTACGAAAAAATTTTTCCTGCATATCCTGGAGAAAATAGTCTATCGCTTCAAAGTCAAGTCACTTCAGCTTCATAATGTCTTAAATAGTACGACACAATCCCTGAAAGAAAAAGGGAGAGCTTTTCAGGTAAAGAAAACAGATGAACCTCTACCCTCAAATACAAGTTCTGATGCAATAAGCGTATCGACATCATCTGATGATGTTTCCTTGTTATCTGAATCAACTCCAGTATCGTCCCAAGAGAAAGAATTGTCTCAGGATACTCCCTCGTCTGATTCTGAAAGATTTTCTGCATTTAGAAGAAGAACTCATCGTTCTCCCGAAACAGAAGAGTCAGTAGTAGAGCGTCCTATGGTGAGTGAGAAAATAGTGCGTCCTGAAGCGCCATATCGAAAAGTGACTGCTAACGTGATTCATGAAGAAAGCTTGATTGCCCGTATTGCAACTAATCCGAAAGATTTTAGTTCGTATGAGAAACTAGGGGATTATTATCTTGCAGTAGGGAACATCAAGGATGCAAAGGAATGTTACAAGCAAGTTCTCAAACTCAGTCCCGCTGCGCGTTTGGTGAAGATAAAAATCCGTCGTTTGGAGAAAATTATTGCAGAGAAGGGGTAGTACTTGCTTCTTCGTGAGAAAAAAAGTAGAATAGAAAAATGCCACCTTAGCTTCCGCCCGAGGCGGACCAGCCTTGGGCTGGCAGTTGGTAGATGAATGATAAAGATATGATTATAGAATAGAGTAGGATTTAGCGAAAAGATGCCACCTTAGCTCAGTTGGTAGAGCGACGGTTTTGTAAACCGTGGGTCGTCAGTTCAAGTCTGACAGGTGGCTCAAGCGAATATATATTCGTGAGTACTTTGTAAATTATGGGTAGGTGGTAGAGTGGTCTATTACAACAGACTGTAAATCTGTCGGCTTCGGCCTTCGGGGGTTCGAATCCCTCCCTGCCCACAAATGAAATAACTTCCGAAAGGAAGTTTTTTATTTTGGCAGGAGAAAGCA
>PFHN01000014.1:20191-20291 GCA_002782305.1 Candidatus Moranbacteria bacterium CG_4_8_14_3_um_filter_41_13
ATGAGCGTCGGCGAGTAAATTATCTGTGACCGAATCTATGAATCTCCCTGCCCACAAATGAAATAACTTCCGAAAGGAAGTTTTTTATTTTGGCAGGAGA
>PFHN01000014.1:20471-27196 GCA_002782305.1 Candidatus Moranbacteria bacterium CG_4_8_14_3_um_filter_41_13
GAATAATAGAGAACCACAATTGAACAGGAAGGGGTCGAGAAACGGGAGTTGCCCGATTGTAGTGACCCAGACTTGTTCTGGGGCTAGAGGGCGGAAGCTCTATAGAAATCCGCCAGCTGGCGGAGATGTGATATCCCGATCAACGGCTCAGTGTTGACGAATATGATATTTTCTAGTAGAGTATAAAAGCTTTGTAAACATCTAGTAATCGACAGGAATATGGGACAGATAAAAGATACCATGGTAAAGCTGAAGTGCTCTTTGTGTGGTCGTATCACGCACTACACCAAGCGCAACAAGAAAAAAGTGAAAGAAAAGCTTGCACTCTCGAAATATTGTCGTTTTTGCAAGAAGAATTCTCCTCATGCTGAAAGCAAATAGATTCTTCTGACTCTTCTTTCCGCCTCCGCCGTTGACTGGCGGGTGGCGGTTTTGTTTTATTGAGAAACATATTGTATAGTGAGAAAGTACGGGGGTGTCGTATAATGGTAGTACAACGGTCTCCAAAACCGTTTGCGTGGGTTCGATTCCTACCACCCCTGCTAAGAAATTTTTTCATAGTTATTATGAAATTTCTTTGTG
The DNA here is from genome assembly GCA_002782305.1 of Candidatus Moranbacteria bacterium CG_4_8_14_3_um_filter_41_13. Classification (GTDB taxonomy): domain Bacteria; phylum Patescibacteriota; class Minisyncoccia; order Moranbacterales; family UBA1568; genus UBA1568. Next base: position 21,054 of record PFHN01000014.1, read on the forward strand.
GTTCGTAGGGATCGAAGGGCGTGAGTAGAAAGCGAGCGAGTACAGCTTTCTGTGTGTAGCGCCCCGGCTCCACGTCGGAGAGTGGAGGATTCCTACCACCCCTGCTAAGAAAATCATTGTATTTTTATAAATAAAAAAAAATGAAAAAAATAATTTCTATAGGTTGTGGTGGAGCAGGGATGTTTAGTGGTATTGTTGCCTCTCAATTACGGAAAGGGAAATTTGAGGCGATTGCTTTTGCTGATGAACCTGATATCTATTGTCGTTGTACCACTCCGTATGTGCTGACTGGTGAGGCGCACCTCGCTGATGCTATTCAACCTGATAGTATGGCGAGCGATTATGGTGTGAAAGTGGTACACGAAAAAGCTGTGAAAATAAATACAGATACGCAGGAGGTATATACCGATCAGGGCAATGTTTTTTCTTATGATGACCTTGTAATTGCTACTGGAGCTTCGCCTGTGAAATTACCGATTCCAGGTATTGATGGTGAACATATTTTTACCGTACGTACGAGTAAAAATACAGAAGATATACAGAAATATATCGCCACCGCTAAAAGCGCTGTGGTCATTGGTGCAGGGGTGATTGGAATGGAAATGGCTGGAGCACTGAGGAATCATGGTTTGGATGTGAGTTTGGTAGAATATCAATCATCTATTTCTTCAGCAATCGCTGATACGGAATTCGCAGAAAAAATCATGGAGCTTTTTCATGAGAGTAGTGTTGCTACCTTTTTTGAGTACGGTGTTACAGAAATAAAAGAAGATGCATCAGGGAAGAAAGAAGTTTTAATTAGACATGACACCGAAGTACGGAGTCTTTTTGCTGATATTGTCATTGTGGCAGTTGGAATAAAACCGAATCTGGATATCATCGCAGGCACTGATATAGAATCTACGAAACAGGGTATCGTAGTCGATAATAAAATGAGGACAAATATTCCTCATGTGTATGCATGTGGTGATTGCGCCGTGCCTCTGTCTGCAGTGACAGGAGAGTTTGAACCAAGTGCACTTGCCAGTAGTGCTATTCAGCAGGCGAAAATTGTTGGGTTTCAAATCGCTGGTTTCCCAATCAAATATAATGGTTCCACCAGAGCTTTTGCTTTTCAAACACTGGGTAAAGAATATGCTGGGGTTGGTCTCACAGAGATAGAGGCACGCAAAAAGTTTCGATGGGTTGTTACAGGGACAGCTTCCACAACAGATGTATACAAGGATCTTATAAGAGCAAAGAGTTTGCAAGTGAAACTTATCTTTGCAGGACCGAAGATGCGTTTGGTCGGATACGAAGCCTTTGGGAATGGTGTCATAGCCTCAACAGAACTCGCAAGTTTTGTTATTGGACTGAGACTGAGTATTTTATCTCTAATGAAGTTTAATTATATTTCACATCCAAGTATGACGCCCTGGCCATTTATGAATCCAATGATTATGGCTTCAGAAGAGGCTATGGGGAAAGTAATGGAAAAGATGAAAGGGTTGCTAAAATGGTGGAAATGAGTGTACAATAGTTTTTTCAGGCCCTATCGTCTATCGGTAGGACACCAGGTTCTCATCCTGGTAAGAGGGGTTCGACTCCCCTTAGGGCTACAGATCTGAACCAAAGGACATGTATACTTAAAAGGAAGATCTCTTGTCCGTATCTTTAATACTCCGGAAATTGAGCTTCTTTCAGGGAAATTTTTGAAGAAAGCTTCTAATTTCCGCCCACCCTTGCTTTCCTGATTCTTCCTATCACCGTAAGATTTCGTTTTCCATTTTACAAAAAGTGCCACTTTTGAAATTTGTGCCTGACGCTCCTGCTCATTCGTGTGCAAAACATTCGCCCATTCATTTGATTACATTTGTATTCTCGCCAATTTCATACTACAATTATACGTAAGAATAGACAGCGTTATTTATATACTCCTTTCTTCCTTTCAGTTTTCTTTTCGGAGACTTGTTTTCCTGAAGCAGGCATGCCTGCCTGCCAGTAGGCAGGGTTTTTGCTTCTGAGAAGCAAAAAGAGCGAATGGAAAACAGGAATGAGTAAAACGGGCTTCGGTGAGCGAGTGTGCTCCGAAAAGAAAATCGAAAGGAATAATTATAAATAACGCTCTGGAATCTAACAAATTAGATTAATAATTAATGATAAAATTATGCAAAAAACGTTAGTAGTCTTAGTAACTGTAGTTGTTATTGTAGGAGGCTATGTTTGGCTAACTTATAATAGACTAATAACCACGAACGAAACCATTAGTAGTCAATGGGCACAAGTGGAAACCCAATATCAACGCCGTTTTGATTTGATTCCCAGTCTCGTGGAGTCAGTCAAGGGAGTCATGATTCAAGAACAGAAAATATTCGGTGAGTTGGCGGAGGCCAGAGCTCATTATGCAGGGGCAGGAAGTTCCAATCAAAAAGCAGAAGCCGCTACGCAGGTAGAAGGTTCATTTGCAAGGCTTTTGGCAATTATGGAAAATTATCCACAATTAAAATCATATGAAAATGTACAAACTCTCATGGCACAATTGGAGGGTACGGAAAATAGAATTAGTGTTGAAAGGAAAAGATATAATGACTCAGTTAAAGATTTTAATGTGATGATTAAGAGGATTCCTGCGAAATGGATTGCTTCCTCTCTTGGATTCTCGGAAAAGGATTATTTCGAAGCAATGAAGGGATCGGAAAACGCTCCAAAAGTTAATCTGCAAAACTAATGAATAGAATTTTTCGAACCATAGAACTTTTATTGTTTTTGTTTTTTACACTTACTCTTTCAGTAAGCGCTTATTACAACCCAGGAAATTCAACTGGATTCGTTAATGATTACGCAGGCATATTGAGCGTGGAACAAAAACAAGTACTCGAAAATAAGCTTTCACAATTTAAAGAGAGTTCTAATAATGAAATTTCTCTTGTAACCATTCCAAATCTACAAGGCGACACGATTGAAAATTTTGCAGTCGAGCTTTTCAAGCAATGGGGCATTGGCGAAGAAGTAAAAGATAATGGCGTTTTAATTTTAGTTGCACTTCAAGACAAACAAATGAGAATAGAAGTTGGATATGGTTTGGAAGGTGCACTTACGGATGCTCAATCAAGTTGGATTATTAACGATATAATGAAGCCAGCGTTTAGAGCAGATAATTATTATCAAGGAATTGATGGGGCAGTTAGTAGAATAATTTCTGCAACAGATGGAGGATATATTCCGTCGGATAATATTGCCGAAACGACCATAAAAGATGCTTCAAATGATGATGGGATTCTAAAGGGTATTGTCTTTGGTCTTTTTGCTTTCCTCTATCTTTTGGGGATAAAACTGGGACGGAGTAGATCTTATTGGGTAGGTGGTTTGATTGGAGCGATTATTGGAGTTACTATTGGATTCTTTTTGAAATCATTTAATGCAGGATTATGGTTTGTCAGTATTCTCGGGATATTAGGATTGATATTCGATTACATTTTTTCAAGAGCAATAAAGATCGGGAAAGGGAGGGACAGGTGGCTTAGTGACGGTTCTGGTGGAAGTAGAGGGGGCTTTGGAGGATTTGGTGGCGGAAGTTCTGGTGGGGGAGGCTCAAGTGGGAGCTGGTGATTTTCTAAACTTCTAATACAAATAAACGGAAACGCAAAAACAAAAAGAGTTTTGGTTATTATAGTTTATGGTGTTTACTGGAATGAGTGTAGTTTTTTATTTGACAGTACATTTTTAGTATTGCAAAAACTAAAAAATGAAAAGTAAAAGGAAGAACATTGTTTCCGTTTCGTTTTTTTTGTTATTATTCGGGAGTTGAACGAAAAAGAGGTCTAGAATTTTTTATGTTACAATGGAATTATAATCTGTAAAAATATGATTATGAATATTGCTGAACAGGTACCTGTCATAAAAGAAGATGATACTCTCAAAGAAAAAATGTTCCTCGCAAAGAATCTCGTGCAAGATTATTTTGCTAAACTTGATTATCGCAACTGCCATCCCAATGAGGAGGAAGTACCAGAAGAAGAGGAGGCTGATATCCTCAAAGTATATGGTGAGGAGTTTGAAATGTGGTATAAAAGCCAAACAGGTAAAAGAGCACTTCTCAAATATGCAGAAAAACATTCTGGGACAGACATCATAGCAGAAAAAGATATGGATGAACTGGTGCAATCATTTTTTGTCTTTCGTAATCGTCAGTTATTGTAATCTCTATGGCTACTCTTATTTTTGATATTGAAACAGTAGGGGAAGATTTCGATACGTTCGATGAGATGAGCCAAAATGTTCTGACGAAGTGGATCAGGCAAGAATCAGAAGAAGGAAGTAAGACATATGAAGCTTCTCTGGAAGACGTGAAAAAAAGCACCGGACTTTCACCGCTCACAGGGCACATTGTTGCTATCGGTATGTATGATGGAGAACGTACCAAAGGGGCAGTGTATTTTGATTCTCTGCCAGAAAAAGAAAAGGCAAATTTTGAAGAAGACGAATACAGGTTCGAGTGCATGACAGAGGAAAAAATGCTGGAGAAATTTTGGGAAGTAGCAAAAAAATATGATACGTTTGTGACGTTTAATGGGAGATCGTTTGATGTGCCGTTTCTCATGGTTCGTTCGGCTGTGCATGGTATCAAGCCATCAAAAAATCTTTTGTCCAACAGATATATGAATTATCAATCGGAAAATGCGAAACATATTGATCTCTTTGATCAACTCACTTTCTACGGTGCATTACGAAGGAAAGGAAGTTTGCATCTTTGGTGTCGGGCATTTGGTATTGAGAGTCCGAAAGAAGAGGGGATTGGTGGAGAAGATGTAGGCACTCTTTTCGCTCAGGGTAAAAGTAAAGAGATTGCGCGTTATAATGCAAGAGATGTGAAAGCGACGTATGCACTGTATATGAAATACGCACAGTTCCTGCGGTTTTGAGAGCAGGATGGCCAAGGAAGACTGATACGAGGTTCTCTTGTCTTCGGTTTTTTTTCTTGATATACTTTCAGTTATGTTTTAATGAGCATCAAATGAATATCGAAATCGAACTCAAAGCCTTCAAAGACAAGCTCGATCCAAAGATTTCAGCCTATTTTGATCGTGTCATAGCAGAAGCGGAGAAAGAAGATGCTTTTGTAACGGATGCCTTACGTTATTCTCGGTCTATTATTCTGGCTGGAGGCAAACGCCTCCGGGCTGCTTTTATGTATTATGGGTATATCGGTGTAGGAGGCAAGGACGAATTGGCGATTCTTGATGCTTCGATGAGTATTGAGCTCATTCACTCGTTTCTTTTGGTGCACGATGACATTATTGATCAGGATGATACGCGCCACGGTGTCGAAACGCTCCATAAGCATTATAGGGATATTGGGCAAGTTCTTTTTTCGAAGAGAGATACGAAACATTTCGGTGACTCTATCGCACTCGTCATCGGGGATATGCTTGGTGCTTTTGGTAATGATATTATCTTTTCTTCAAAGTTTCCGTTGGAACAAAAATTCCGAGCCCTGTCAAAATTACAGAGTATCGTATCTTATACCGTCATCGGTCAAGTGCGGGATGTTTATATAGAATATATGAGCAACGCGAGTGAAGAAGAAATTCTCTCGATGTATAAAAATAAGACAGCGAAATATACCATTGAGGGACCACTCCATCTGGGCGCTCTGCTTGGAGGGGCACCTGATGATATTCTGATTGGTTTCTCAGACTATGCTATTCCTTTGGGTATTGCATTTCAGATTCAGGATGATATCCTGGGGATTTTTGGAGATGAGAAACGCTTAGGCAAACCAATAGGCTCTGATATTGCTGAAGGGAAAATTACACTTCTTGTTTCTCGTGTCTTGCGTGATGGTACAGTCGGTCAGAAGAAACGCATACGAGAGATTCTTTCGTTAGAGGAGAGCTTGCGTGAGGAAGATATACGAGAATTTCGTGCTATTATACACGAGTCAGGGGCATTTGTGAGTACGAAGGAGCTTGCTGATAGATATATAGAAGAGGGTAAGCAATCTCTCGTGAAGATGCAGGGGAAAATTGATGCAAGGACGTATGATTTTCTTCTTTCTGTAGCAGATTATATGACCAATAGGGAATATTAATAGTGGAAGTGGAAGCGTGGTCTAATAAGCAATTTACTCTGAATGTATGCAGGTACAAAAAACGGAAGAAGAA
>PFHN01000078.1 GCA_002782305.1 Candidatus Moranbacteria bacterium CG_4_8_14_3_um_filter_41_13
TCCTCCTTCAGCGCAGATTCTGTACTCACTACCGATATGAGTCTTCCGAGGTTGTCGATACCGATAATATCTATCTTCTGTGTATCAGGATTGAAAATGATCTTGGCTTCGGGGGCAGTTTTATCTATCTTGATCTCTTGTGTCTTCATTTCTTCTTTGTTCCCTACGTTATCGGTCGAGAAATATTTCACTCTTGTTGTACCTTCGTTGGAAAGGATAATCGAGCTCGTATAAGTATTCCATATCACACCATTGTCGAGAGAATATTTTGTTTTCTCTATTCCACTACCATTCTCATCATCCTTTGCAGAGAGTGTTATTGCAACATCACTCGTATACCAATCACCTGTCCCTCTCGTACCTGCGCTCGCGAGGGTGGTGATAGGAGGGAGAGTGTCTTCCAAATGTGCCGTGCCACCAAGGACGGGTATTATACTATGATCATCTGTACCATCACCATCATAATCGATAATAAGTGGTCTCGCACCCTCAATCGTACCATCTGGGAAATCCATCATCACGTGCGAATGAGCAGTACTCGGAATAGCGGAAAAAAGTGTCTTCGCTCTCATATCTGTATTCTCTCTTTCTTCCACCTCAAGCGTGAATGATCCGTCTGCCATACCATCAAGCACAAGAGTCGGATGCACTTCGGCAGGAATCGAGATGTATTGTACTTCACCAAAACGCAGGTATCGCGCACCTGGGATATCTGAATGTGTTGCGCTCACTTCATTGCCGAGAGTATCACGAGCGGAGAGCATCAATGGTGAATGGAGAATATAATGCAGACGTTTTTCTGAATTTATCGAAGGCTCAGAATCAGAGAGATACTCCGGAAGATTTACTGATGATTGAATGATGATATTATTCTTAATAAAATTACGCAAATCGGGAACTTCCAAAATATCTGCATGTTTTCTTCCAAAAGTAAGCGGTCGGTCATAACTCGCCAAATCCACCCAATATCTTTTCATATTTTCATTGGTACTCAAAGCCAAGGCGCTCGGCGTCACGACCGTTCCGTCACCATCGATCACCATCTCTGGAGAATATTGGAGCTTCGGTTCCGATTTGAAACACCAGCCACGGAAACTTTTTGTACATTCATCCCCTGTCCAATATCTGATTGTTCCGAGTGTCTCTTCACCGAAACCAGCGATTTGGTACACAGCAATAGATGGCGGGATCGTCCAGGTATCGTCAAGCGATGTGTGCACATCTTGTGCAGAGCCAAGCAATTTCGCATTCACCGTACTCGGACGCACAACATCATCTGAATCCGAAGCGACCTTGCCATCAGGATCGAGCAGAAAATCGTGAAGCTCATCTGATGTGTCTATATCATTTCCATAGGTATCGATAAAATGTTTTGTAAGTGTTCCATCTTCAAATGAAATAACAGGACTGTTTACGGTACTACCGTTTCCATTAAAATATGTTTTCGATGGGAGAAGATTGTAGGCACTCGGCATATTCTGTGCCAGTATGCGTGCAGTCCTCGACGAAAGAATCCATGGCATCCAATCTGCAGGCAGACCCTGATCATAACCGTGGAGGATAGCACCAATGGTTTGTGGTGTCCCGACTTGTGGTACTGCTACCAGTACTATTTTATCGATCAAACTCTCTGCTTCTGCTCCCAACA
>PFHN01000003.1 GCA_002782305.1 Candidatus Moranbacteria bacterium CG_4_8_14_3_um_filter_41_13
CTAATCTCTCTTTTCCCTATTGTATCGTTTTTTTAGCGTTCCAGCCAGCTGGTAAGTATAATGGTATTAGGTACACCCACCGTATATTCATATACAACCTCTATTGATCGAGTGAATGTATTCTTCGTACCAGAAACATTGAGTGTCCACGTCGTTCCGTTTTTTGCTACCGCCACCACGCAAGTACCCCCAAGGTACGACAAATCTCCTCCCGCGTAGTTTTCATCACGCAGTGAAAGAAGAAGAGCATCTTCGATGCAAGCTTCCGCAAGGGAAAGCGCCTCTGCCCCATTTGAAACCGCAAGAGATGACTGTGACTCACCAATCGAGAGATACGTCACTCCTACTGTCAAAGAAAAACAAAACGTCAAAAGAAGGATGACGGTAAGAATAGCTATGAATCCTCGTTTTCTCTGTATGATCATAATCCGTTTCTACTATTACGAATAAACGCTCCTCCATGTACCACGATGGTTCCCTGATATTGTGAGGGAGAGATTTCACTATTCCTCGCTGACGCGAGAGTCAGAACAAAAGAAACATATTCTGAGTGATCACTCTGTGATCCATAGTGAGAAAACACGAGACTCTCTACTTTTGAATCATTCGAATGGAGAGCGAGGCTCGAACTCCCTGTTTCAGTGAGCATAAGCATGCCATTTTGAATATCTATGCTCTGGGTGTCGCTTGAATTCATCTTCTTCAAAACTAATTTTCCAGAAGCCGTATCGAATGCCGAGGCACTTTCATCCAGACTCTCAGCGTTACGAATAAAAAAAGTCATACGCTCCGATAAAAACCGCGCATCCGAAAGTACCTGCCTCGATGTTCTCTCTTTCACTCCTAAGTCAAGAACATTCCACGAAAAATGCAGAAGCGCTGTCGCCAGAAGAGAGAATAATCCTAGATACAAGATGACCTCAAAAAAACTAAATCCGCGAAGCGTCTTTTTCATAGAAATTATTTGAAGCGAGTGAGATATGTTTCTAAAACAACCGAGTTCGAGCGAGAAGGAGCAACATGAAAGAAAACCGTTGTTCTGATTTTTTTGGTATCTGGGTCGATGGTTCCGTTATTCTCGTCGATACTTCCGCTCGCGTCACGTTTCACTTCTTCCACAGCAATAACTCTCGTATATTTCTCATTCACATTCTCAGTACCAACGAATGACAATGATCCATTCGTATCTTCTATACCCGTAGCAGATGTAAGTGTTACTTCGTCGAAATTATTCGCTCCCATAAAACGAACACTTTCTTCTCCTTGCTTGGCATATTCTGTTGCGAGAAACGTTTCTTCACTCAGACGATCCATATCCAAACCAAAGAGCAGTACTCCCACAACGCCAGTTGCAAAGACAGTAAATATCGCTCCCGCGAAAATAAGTTCAATAAGAGAAAATCCCGGTTGATTTTTTTTCATACTTCATAAAAAATGAATTCATTCTAGAGAGAGAACTCCCTCTGCATTCACAGAAAGAACATCGGTGGTTCCGTTTCCAGAAATCGTGATGGTTGGCGTATTATCTGGTCTCCCCGTGATACGTGCAAACAATATTTCATCAAGTCCAGAAACAGTGATCTTTGATCCTACGTTATATATTTCATCTCTTGTTTCGTCTCGAGTTGCAAAAGTATCGCCACGAAAAAGAACAATACTATTGTCACTGACACGGAAAGTCACTCCCCAAAGAGCGTCATCTTTGCCAGTCATACTATACATCTGGGCCTTTGCAAAGCTTCCTTGTAATTCATCTTGCACCACAGAAACTTCTTGAGAAAAAACGAATCGCCCATAGAAGAGTGATGAGAATCCTGCGATAATGGCAACAATCGACATTGTGAGCATCACTTCTATGAGAGTAAAGCCATATTGAGAACCATATTGATATTGTATCATTTCTCCAGTATTCTTTTTTGACATTTTGGTTGTGCGTTCGATGTGAAATATGACACGTGATTTTGTTTGCTACCTTTTCACTGATCCTGTCAAAGAATAAATAGGAGTGAGTATGGCTACTGCCAAGAAAGTCACAATCATTCCAATAAAAATGAGAAGAATTGGTTCAAAAAGCACTGTCATATTCTTTATTTTTCTATCTGTTTCTTGTTCGAAAAAATTCTCTAGATAGAGAAATGTCTCACTCAGTTTTCCTGTCCGTTCTCCCGCTGAAATCATTTTGATAGCCAGTGGCGAGACACTTTCATACCGTGAACGAGAAAGTTCATCGGAAAGGGTTTTCCCCTGAGATACGGCCTGCGACAATCCTGCCACGAGACGAGCAAAAGCTCTATTGGTCATCACTTTCTCCTCGACAGAAAGTGCTTCAATAATCGGCAGTCCGCTCTGTAGCATAATTCCCATATCACGACAGAAATGCGCGACGGCCACATCTCGCACCAGTCCGCCAAAAAGAGGAAGATGAAGAAGAATGCGGTGCCAGTATGGCTTCACAAAAGTAAGACCAACTGTAAAACGAAACAAAAGAATAAAAGCAAATATTCCTAAGAAAAAGAAAAAACCATACTGTTGCATAAAGGTAGCCAAAGCAAGCAGTATCTGTGTTGATAAGGGCAAAACGACATCAAATGAATCAAAAAGTTTGATAAGTCTCGGCAGAATAAACACACTGATGAGTGCTCCAAGGAGGAGTGCCATCGAAAGCACAATCATCGGATAGAGCATAATGCTTTGTATTTTTTTTCTCAAAGCATATGATCCTTCAAGTTGACGTGTGAGAAAATCGAGATTCTCCCGTAGTGTCCCAGATGCTTCACCGAGCTTCACAAGATTGACATAGAGCGGATCAAAAACTTTCGGGAAACGCTCAAGTGAATGAGCAAAAGATTGACCGTTTTCTACATCAGCAAGCAGTGTTTCTGTGAGAGTACGGAGATCTCCTCTTTTCGTTTTATTATGTAAAGATTCAAGCGTTTCTCCAAGAGGCACTCCACTATGAAGCAGAACAGAAAGCTCGCGTGTAAAAAGCAGTTTTTCGAGATGACTCATCATATCTCAATGTACTATGTATTATGTGGATGCGCTTCTCTTCTTATGAAGTCTTTATTCTTTCGTCACACGAAGAATCTCTTCAAGCGTAGTAATGCCTTCATGGACCTTTGTGAGTCCCTCCTCAAGCATCGTACGCATTCCTGAAGCGATGGCTATTTTTTCTATCGTATCAGTATCTTGTCTTCCTATAATAGCCTCCCGTATATCATCATCAAGCACCAAAAGCTCAAAGATACCAATACGTCCTTCGTAGCCAGTATTATGACAAACCTTGCACCCTTTGCCTTTGTAGAGGCGAATCTTTTTGCCTTCTTCCATCGTTCCAAACACTTTTTCGAAAGCGACTTTGCCAATATGCTTCACGATATCTTCTGCTAATTGTTCTTCACTGATACGGCACGCTCCGTGGATTTTCCGTACCAGACGCTGTGCGACAATCACATTCATTGTTGAAGCAATGAGAAATGGTTCAATATTCATATCAATAAGTCGAGGTATCGATGTGGCAGCATTATTGGTATGGAGGGTAGACAAAACTAAATGCCCTGTCAGAGCGAGATTGATAGCAATAGAGGCCGTCTCATCATCACGAATTTCTCCTACGAGAATAATATTTGGATCTTGACGCAAGATACTCCGAAGCCCCGTGGCAAAAGTGAGATTAGCATCAGTGTTCACTTGGATTTGATTGACGCCTTCCATATCATATTCTACTGGATCTTCAATAGTGACAACGTTAACTGATCTTCGATTGAGAAGTTTGAGAACAGCATAAAGCGTAGTCGTCTTACCAGAACCCGTAGGACCCGTAACCAGTACCATTCCGTATGGCTTCTCATAAGCCTCTTTTAGCGTCTGTAGGTTTTCAGCTGAAAGTCCAAGATTCGCAAGAGAAAACTGCCTAGAACGTTCTGAAAGAAGACGCATCACTACCTTCTCTCCTTCTGTGGTCGGAATAATCGAAATACGAATATCAAGGTGATCATTCTCGACAATACTCTCTAATTTTCCATCCTGTGGTGTCTGATGCTCATCAGTGCGAAGTTTCCCGAGTATTTTGATACGCGAAATAATCTGTGGATGGAGTTCTGGAGGCAAATTGATGATATCGTGGAGTTCTCCGTCAATACGAAATCGTACGAGCATATCCTTGTCGCGAGGTTCCAAATGAATATCAGAAGCGCGATTCTCATAGGCATACGAGATAAGTGTGTCTACAATACGGATAATCGGTGGGTCAGATTCGCCACTCTTATTTTTCGAAGCTTCCTGTATACTCGTACTGAGGATATCATCAAACGCCTCTGAGACTTCTTTACGATAAAAAGTAAGAGCGTTTTTTATATCTCTTTCTGTAGCGAAAGAAACAATGAGTGGCAGACCTGATTTTTTCTCAAGGAAATCTCGCATTTCGAGATATTCACATCGGTCATTGCGATATGGAGTCCTTCTTTATCAAGATCAAAGGCAATAACAGAGTGGGTGCGCGCTACCACTTCAGGAATTATATGAAGCACCTCAGGAAGGATACTCTTAGCTGAAACAACAACAAAAGGAACTCCGAGCGCATCTGCTAATAACCGACCAAGTTCCTCATCGCTAATGAAACTATACCAAAGAACAGATTGCTCAAAGGTTTCTCCTGTGCTTTTAGATCGTTCTTCGGCTTGAATACTCTGATCTTCGGTGATGACACCTGCATCCAGGAGAAGAGTTTTAACCTGAATGGATGTAAATATTTCATTCTTCATAAAAAACGGTCTTGGTGTATGGATGAAAATTAGGCTATTCCGAGATGATTTTTCACTTTTTCAATCACTGTTTGAAGGGAAGTGTTTGCTTTTACGAGATATTCTTCTGCGCCCAAATCTTTCACGCGTTGCATGTCTTCTCCTTGGCTCAAATTAGAAAGTATAATTACCTTTATATCCTTCAAAGATGGATCTCCTTTCAATTCTTGAAGTGTCTGAAAACCATCTTTCTCTGGCATAATCAGATCAGATAAGATGAGGTCTGGTTTGCGCTTCCTTGCAGATATGAGAGCAGCGTCTCCGTTCATTACTACTTCTGCATCAATATTTTCTTTCGCAAGCTTCGTCCGATAAATATTTGCATAGAATGGATCATCTTCCACAACCAAAACAAATGGTTTTGCTGACATAAGTTTATATTCAAAGTAAATTAAACACGCTTCTTTGTACTGCGAAGAGGAAATTCCACAAAGAATGTTGTTCCTCTGTTTTCCTTACTTTCAAAAGAAATTTTTGCATCATTTTCCTCTAGGTACGATTTTACCACAGAAAGCCCCAGTCCACTACCCTCCGTTTCTTTGAGTACTGCATTAGGAGCACGAAAGAACTTAGAAAAAATACGCGATTGATCAGCTTCCGGAATACCAATACCTGTATCAGACACCTTCAAAACCAGTATTTCCTCAGTCACTTCAAGGGTGATGGTAAGTGTTCCATTTTCTCTATTGTATTTTATGCCGTTAGAAATGAGGTTTTCAAGTGCTTCATAAAGGTGTTTCGACGAGGCGATAATCTCTGGAGCAGTTTCTTCGGGTTCTGAAAAAATAATCTCTACTCCCCGTTTCTCAGCCTCGGGGCGCATAGTGTCTATAACTTTCTTCATAAAAGAAACTATATTGACTGATTCTTTTTCCTCACGACTGGTTTCTCCATCGATGCGCGACACATTGAGGAGATCATTGACGAGTACCACCATCCGTCCACTATTCTCATAAATCTGAGACACGACCTCCTTGGCTAATTTTGGTAATTTCCCAAGATCCTCCGCAAGAAGCATCTCCATACTCCAGCGCATACTTCCAAGGGGCGTTCTCAGCTGATGTGCAGCCACTGAAAGGAAACTATTTTTCATATCCTCTAATTCACGCTGTTTTGTAGCATCCTGAAAAACAGTAATCGTACCAGTAACTTCCCCATTCTCATCTCGAATCACTGAAATGGTTCCACTCACTGCGAGTAATATACCATCTTTCCTCACCAAAGAGACGTTTTGTGGAAAAACTACAACATTCTCTTCCTTGAGTACCTCTTCCACAAAAGAAATGCTCATATTCAGACTTTTTCTTTTCTTCAGAAACAAAAAAACTTCACTATATCGCTTTTTACTGTCTTCGGAGGAATCTTCACCAACGAGTTTTTTCGCTGTTTCATTAATGAAAATAATATTTCCTTGTAAATCAGTGGCAAACACGCCTTCTCCGATTGATTGAAGATAACGAAGGATACTTTCTGCGCGTTCTTTTTGCTTTTCTATAAGCTCATTTGACTCTTGG
>PFHN01000089.1 GCA_002782305.1 Candidatus Moranbacteria bacterium CG_4_8_14_3_um_filter_41_13
CAGGAACATGGAAAATGTTTCGCCCGATTTTATCTGAGGCGAAAATTGCGGCAAAACCCCTCCATTTTTATAGGCACCCCAAGGCGGATTGGTCGCAACAATGTCTATTGCGCCCAATAACTCATTGGTTACACAAAATATTTCTCCTGTTGCCAGATTTTCAAGCGCATTCAGGCAATGAATATGAGGTGAAAAATCATGGTGCTTGAACGCTCTTAACAGGTTGATGCGTGCAAGTTTTACCGCCAACGCATCAATATCAAAACCATAAATGTTTTCCGGCTTAATCTGGAGCAATTTGGCTGCATAAATCAGATACTTACCTGTTCCGCAACAGGGGTCAAGGAAGGATTTGTACGCTGGGTTTATGCAGTGGCGCAACGAGTCTTCAACGATTTTTGACGGCGTATAGTACGCCCCCCCTTCCGATTTTCCCCCCTCTACAGACAGGCACTGGTACAGAAGCCCCAGATAATCATCGCCATCGGTTAAAGTAATAAACTCATAACATTTTGAATATAAATTATTATTTTTAATTTCACCCAGACAGTTACGCCATTGCTCAATTTCGACTCTGGTTGAATCTCGTCGCCATGCCGCGTATGAGTCGGCATCGAAAAGATCCGTCTCTGACGTTCGAATCATCTCTCCGTCAATCACCAACAAACGTAGCGCGGCAACATAAAGCACAGCATCCATACGAAGTTGATTCTGCTTAACGAACTTGATGAGGGATTTGATATTTTCAATCAGATCGCTGTTTGAAGCATATTCGCCTGGCAGGATATTTTCCTCGGAGCGCACCTTGTTGGCTCTTGTCTTTAGCTTTTGCAACGATCCTGAACCCAGTTGAGTTTTCAGGCTCAACACCGCCATTTCCGTGAAAGCAAGCGGCCTTGCCCTCGCCGGAGCGATATGCCCGGCTCTTGCCCAGTTTCTCATCGTGGCCGTTGAAACACCGACCATCTTTGCGGCATGACTCACCGATATTTGCTTCATATTTGCTGCCATCCAGTGCAAATCGTGATCAGTTGCCGCCTCAACTCGGACTCCCTGCCAAGGTGCTCATCACGGCCATGCGCACCGCGATGCCGAAGGTGACTTGCGGCAGGATCACCGCTTGTGGTCCGTCGGCTACGGCGGAATCTATCTCCACGCCACGATTCATCGGCCCCGGATGCATCACAATGGCATCACTTTTCGCCAGCGCCAGCCGCTCCTGCGTCAG
>PFHN01000066.1 GCA_002782305.1 Candidatus Moranbacteria bacterium CG_4_8_14_3_um_filter_41_13
CAATATGGACGGAACGATGACAATATGGACGGAACGATGAAAAATGAGGTGATAGATTTTTCCGGATCGCCTGTCAAAGACAAAGAAAATCCACAAGCGATGGATATCGAGATTATCAAATATCTTGCCAAGCAAGGGACTCTTTTTGCGAAAGAAAAGTATGAACACAGCTACCCGCATTGTTGGCGTTGTGATACACCTCTCCTTAATTATGCGACGTCTTCATGGTTCGTACGAGTGACGGAATTCAAACCAAAGATGCTTGAGTTAGCGAAAAATATCAATTGGTCACCGGCTCATATCAAAGAGGGACGATGGGGGAAATGGCTCGAAGGAGCACGTGATTGGTCTATTAGCCGTCAGCGGTATTGGGCATCCGTAATGCCGATTTGGAAGTGTGAATGTGGCGAGCTAAAAGTATTCGGTTCAGTAGCTGAGCTTGAAAAATTATCTGGTCAGAAAATAACTGATCTCCATAAGCATAGTGTCGATGAAATAACTATTCCTTGTGAGAAGTGTGGAAAAATAATGCATCGTGTTCCTGATGTGCTCGATACGTGGTTTGATAGTGGTTCAATGCCGTATGCCGAGGTTCATTATCCTTTCGAAAATAAAGAGAAATTTGAGCACACTTTCCCTGCTAACTTTATTGCTGAAGGTATCGATCAGACCCGTGCTTGGTTCTATTACCAGCACGTTATCGGAACAGCTATTAAAGAAAGCAATACGTTTCAGAACGTGATCGTGAATGGTATTGTCCTTGCCGAAGATGGAAAAAAGATGTCGAAGCGTCTCAAAAATTACCCTGATCCAATGGAAATTTTGAATAAATATGGAGCAGATGCTTTACGATATTATCTTTTGTCTTCGCCAGTTGTGTCTGCAGAAAACTTAAATTTTTCTGAACGAGATTTGACAGATATTGTCCGTAATGTTTTCCGAATGCTGTGGAATTCGTATTCATTTTTCACGACGTATGCGTCTATCGATGATTGGGAACCAAAAGAAAATACTCAACCTTCAAGAAATCTCCTGGATAGATGGATTCTTTCGGAGCTTCAGCTTCTTATTCAAGAAGTAGATAACGCGATGGGGGTATACGAACTCAACCGGGCAACGCGGGCTTTCGCGCCATTTATTGATAACCTGTCCAATTGGTATATTCGTCGCAACCGCAAGCGTTTTTGGAAGAATGAGAACGATAATGATAAAGAACAGGCCTATCAGACTCTCTACGATGTTTTGGTGACGCTTTCGAAAGTAATGGCACCGTTTACACCGTTTCTCTCGGAAGAAATTTATCGAAACCTGACGGGCGAAGAGTCAGTGCATCTCGCTGATTTTCCAACTGTAGACGAAAAATTGATTGATAAGAAATTGATGGAGGATATGATGGTTACGCGATCGCTGATAACACAAGGATTAGAATTAAGAGCAAAGGCAGGTATCAAAGTCCGCCAACCGCTTGCGAATGTAACAATTATAGTAGCTTCTTTGCCAGATATTTTCTTTGAAATAATTTGTGAAGAATTGAATGTAAAAGAAGTAATCGCTACTGTTGAAGACAGCTTGAAGATGGATGGGAATATTATCCTAGATACTAATATCACTCCTGAACTGAAGCTTGAAGGGGAGGCACGAGAAATTATCCGGGCTCTTCAGGAGGGTCGCAAGAAAGCTCTCTTTAATGTTGAAGATCGTATTGATCTTGGATATACGGGTAAGGAAAATGTGTTTGAGAAATTCAGCGATATGATTGCCAAGGAAGTTCTCGCACAGAAAACAGAGAATGGAACAATTTCTGATGCAGAGTATACTGAAACTGTATCCATCGAGGGTGAAATATTCACCTTTTCACTGAAACGGATATGAAATACGGTGTACAAAATTGGGAAGAAATCTCTCGTGAAAAAATATTTGAGCAATTTGGT
>PFHN01000058.1 GCA_002782305.1 Candidatus Moranbacteria bacterium CG_4_8_14_3_um_filter_41_13
AACTGACCTATCTAACAATGAGTTAGCAGCGTTTACCTGTGTTGAAGTCATCTCTAATTTGCCATTAACGTGCTTTTGCAGCCTGTCAATGATGACGGATGCCTGGATTTTATCCCGCACCTCTTGAGAATGCCTACGATTTAATCGTGCAGCCATTTATGATCTCTTTGGCAGTTTTTTGCCTTTGCCTTTGGTTTGATGACGATTTTATATCAGTAGTGAGCCACTGAGTCAAGTAGTCTATTGCACAGCTTCATGGGATTCATTTTGTGGCTCCCCCCATGTTGCGTTAGCGCAGGGTAATGATTGAGCGGCCCCCTGCATTTACGAGCTGTGCCTGTTTGAATCCCGACCAACGGATTCCTTAAAGAGTGGAAGCCTCCGCTAACTTGGTTAGGCGGGTATCGATTACCCTGCCAGCATTTGCATTATACATTGTTTTTCGGAGAATCAATCTTCGTTATGGCTGTTTTGTTCAGTAGCTTGAACAACTTGATAGCGCCAAGTGGTATTTTTTGCTTTCCAGACTCCCACCTGCACCAAGTCGATACGCTAGTCTCGACCTGCCGCGACGCTACCGCCAGCGACAAGCCGAGTTGTTTGCGTAAGGTTTTTAGTTCAAATCCGGTCATTTTAGCTTGAATGTAATCCCGTCATCTGTAAGTGTTGCTGGACAGTATGTTTTCTGTTCGGGCTTTGGCATCCCTTCGTACCATGTCACTTTGATATAAATATCGGATGTTTTGCTACCAGATGACGTTGCGGCAAAACCGCCTTCTTTTACGCGCTTAATAAGTCCTGTTGAACCATCGCTTGAGATTAAAATATCAAGGCGGTCGCCAAAGATAAAACGCGCTTTTTGTGCAAGGTGTTTGTTTATTTTTACAGATAAAGCAATACGCTCTTTACCGCCGGAGTTATGACCACTTTTTACAATAGATAACAAAACTTCATCAGCTTCGGATCTGTGTTGCCTCCCGACTCTTCCGGTTTTTGAACAGGCAGCAGCGATACTATAAAGCGATAAAAATTCCATTTCATTTCCTCAAAAATCACACCAGCCCATTGCTAGTGTTCAGCATGAATTCTATATCAAATTGGGATAGCATGTCAACCTTTATTTCTCCGCTCGTGGTCAGACTGGCAATCCGTGTCGCAGAATCTAGCCCCTTTGCGGGTTTTCTCACCGCAGTTGAGGCATACCCTCGACGGTTTGATTTCAATGCCTGCCAGCGCCCGTATGTGGGCTAACTGGGCGCTCCTGAATAGTTCCTCG
>PFHN01000113.1 GCA_002782305.1 Candidatus Moranbacteria bacterium CG_4_8_14_3_um_filter_41_13
TTTTATACCTTTCCAAGTGCTTCGGATTATGTGTTCCGACTACCTGAAAATACTTTTCGACATCTTTCCTCGCTTCTATTCGTATGTCCCAACCATTTTTCATTATGCGATGCTTTATACCTAAAATCAAGAGGATCTCGCTCGCTGACTGGAGAAGCGGATATGACCTACTCGTAAACCCAATCTTCTTGTAGCAATATTTCTTCTCTTTTGAAAGGTACTTATGCAGTATAATACAACCGTCAGTATCAATCAAGCCACGCAGACAAGCGATGGAATAGCACTGATTTTTCTTTACCCATGGTGGGATATCGACTTGTTGTCTCACCTTACTCCCCTTTTTCAGCCCGAGCTTTTCGCAATACTTGACTATTCCGATTCGAGAGACAACAACCGAATCGGCGAGAAATTGTTTATCGCAGTATTCTCCCGCTTGCACATCAAAAAGCTCTTTGATAAGTCTATGAACAAACAAAGAATATTTCTTATCAGTAACTCGGTGCAAAGTGACGGTAAGCTGATAATCACTCATCCCTCCATCACCAAGCATAATACCAACAAATTCAGCAAGATCATTTGAAAATATTGGCTCCTTGAATGGTAGTGCCTCTGTAACTTTTGATGGTTTGAATTTTCCTTCCTTTTCCCACCATTCATGCCATTTCTTCTTGCGATACTCCAGCTCACCGCCGATGACACCATATTTCTTCATCGTTGCTTTCCCTCCCGCCCTTGCACCTTTCTTCGTATACCAATAAGTATCTTTGAGTACGATATTTTCTGGCATTTTTATCTTTCTTTTCTTGCAAATTTGTTCGACAGCAAAAAGTGACATCGATATTTTTTCGTTTCGCCAATCATTCAAATTACGCACACCTGTACCGGCAGCTTCCGCCAACTTTTCCCACGTACCAAAAAATTTTTCTTTCGATTGTAAAAGAAACTCTTTTTGTTTCCCGTTTGGGAATATGACTCTTTTAGAATTCGACTGTTCAGCCATATCTCTATACTAACACAGAATACCCAAGAGAGGAAGAAGAATGTATACTGATAGAACACACAGTAAAGAACAAAACCTATGAAGAAACGATGTCAGTGGGTGCCGAAAGGCGATACACTCTACGAAAAATATCACGATGAAGAATGGGGTGTCCGCATCTATGATGACCGGAGGCTTTTCGAGTTTCTT
>PFHN01000004.1 GCA_002782305.1 Candidatus Moranbacteria bacterium CG_4_8_14_3_um_filter_41_13
TATAACTAACCAAGGAGACGTTCTTATGTCAGCCGATGTTCAAATGCTCGAAAAGCCCATCAAGTACGCCCTAATCGCAATGGCTACGTTTGTTGTTTCAGCCTTCATCATGGGGAATCTATTCGAAGTCTTGGCCTTAGCTTCGCTTAGCATGCCACTCTCCTCTACATGGGATGATATTCAGGAGATTGCGGGACTGAGCATGGATCGGGCGCTGCGTTACACGATGTTCTATTTTCTGATCTTCCTTGCCTTTTCATGTTACGAGCGTAGCGCATTGAAGTCTTCGCCATGGGGAATGCTGATTCTGTTCGGCATGCTTCCTGTCGTAATGGCATTTGTGCCTTTTATCTATTCGGATGAGTTGAAAGTTTCGTCTTATTGGGCATCTACGGCTATTCTCTTTTCAATGCTATATCTGGGGGTTGGACACAGACACTCGTCAAAGTTGCTGAGAGGATTTTTCTTTCTCTTGATGGCGACTCTACTCTTAATGCATGTTATGCCAGGTATTAATGGATGGGGAAGTGCCATCAATGCCGAGACGAAAAAAATGTTCGGAGCTGGCGATACTGCTAATAATCTTGTGTATCAAACCTTCGTTTGGTTCGCTCCAACAGCATTGCTGAGCGTTGGGGTGCAGATGTATTTGCTCTACTGGCTACCGCAGAAGTTCTTTTTAGAACTGAAGGGAAGCGATTCGCAGGCTAATCCCTGAGATCGTTGGTGAGCTAGCGTGGGAGCCATCTTTGCCATCTTGGGTTTCTTAGTCTTCTTGGTCTTGATTCTCATGGCAGTTATTTTCTGGATGGTGGCCGTCGTCGCCATCGGTTCTTTCTTTGTAGGAGGAGTTGTTTCGGTCATGCTCTTTGGTGGAGGGCGTGATGCGTTTTACATTGGCGGGTTTCTTTCGGCCGTGATTGCGTTAGTCGTATTAGGAGTAACTTCAAGTCGGGCTGCGGATCGAGAGCAATGAGTAATTCAGGAGATGAGCACATGCAAAACAAGGAAGAGCTACTTCGAGTTGTCGGATGTCGCCCAGATCTTTCTAGGGAAGACCTAGCCTTCTTCGCCAAACTCAGGAAAGTCCAGTCAGTTCAACCAAAAGAGAAAGCTCGAAGCTTTAGGGAGTTCAGTAGCAGAATTCTTAAGGTTGAATACAGCCATGAGAATGGGAAATGTTGTCTGCGTGGGCACACCAATGAAAGTCTGAGGGATTCTGGAATACCACCGTAT
>PFHN01000115.1 GCA_002782305.1 Candidatus Moranbacteria bacterium CG_4_8_14_3_um_filter_41_13
CGGTAATAAAAAAACACGGCGGCACGTTGCACGAAAAAGGCTATCTAGGACTTGCCAACTACATCGATTGGCACTTCACGGAACTACACCCTTTGGGTGCAGGTGACATTCCACCTGGACTGAAGGCTGAGGCTTCTAGGAGCAAAATCTAATGAAACGCATTCTGTGCAAAGTCAGGTATTACCGGAGCATTGGGGCGAATTGGGTTGAGTCCATCATCTGGGCGCTACGGTCGTGGGATTAAAATGGTGATTTGTTCTTAAAAGGAAAAATGAAATGACAACAGCACTTGTAACACTAACTAAAAATTTCGCCGCACGTTTCGGTATTGAGTCAAACCAGAACGAGCTGGTCGAAACACTCAAAGCCACAGCATTTAAGGGTGGGAATGTAACAGACGCGCAAATGACCGCGCTGATGCTGGTCGCGCAGCAATACAGCCTCAATCCGTGGACGCGTGAAATCTACGCCTTCCCAGACAAGGGGGGAATAGTCCCTGTCGTCGGCGTTGATGGCTGGTCGCGCATCATGAACGATCATCCGCAATTTGATGGCATGGACTTTAAGTTTGAGGAAGATTCATGCACCTGCACGATCTATCGTAAAGACCGCTCTCACCCCACCAGCGCAACCGAATATCTGGGTGAATGCCGCCGCGATAACTCGCCAGCATGGAAGTCTCATCCGCGCAGGATGCTTAGACATAAGGCCATGATACAGGCCGCGCGCCTTGCATTTGGTTTTGGTGGCATATTCGACCAGGACGAGGCAGAGCGCATTATTGAGGTAAAGGGTGACGTAATTGAAGGAACCACGAAAGTAGTCCCCGAAAAGCCAGAACGTAAAACCATAACACTCGCCGACCTGAAGCGGTATACCACAGACAAAGTGGATGCTGACGGAGTTGTGATTAAGTTAAGCGCAAAGAGTTTGATTGAGAAGCAGGAAGAGTCGGCGAAGAATCTAATCGACTTCCTTGCCGCCAAGTATATTTTGCCGGAAGCGGTTATTAAAGAGATTCAATCATGGGAAAGGGGGGACTTGCAATGATCGTTATAAACGAGATTCAGGGAAGTGCCGGGTGGCTAAAGGCGCGGCACGGTTGCTTTAACGCATCCGAGCTGTCGGCGGCGGCTGGGGTATCAAAATACACAAGTCGTGCCGCCCTGCTTAAGCAGAAGGCCACT
>PFHN01000020.1 GCA_002782305.1 Candidatus Moranbacteria bacterium CG_4_8_14_3_um_filter_41_13
ATTACACTTCTTGTTTCTCGTGTCTTGCGTGATGGTACAGTTGGTCAAAAGAAACGCATGCGAGAGATTCTTTCGTTAGGAGAGAACTTACGCGAGGATGATATACGAGAATTTCGTACTATTATACATGAATCGGGGGCGTTTGTGAGTACGAAGGAGCTTGCTGATAGATATATAGAGGAGGGCAAGCAATCTCTTGTGAAGATGCAAGGGAGAATTGATACAAGGACGTATAATTTTCTTCTTTCTGTAGCAGATTATATGACCCATCGGGAATATTAGTGCTGGACAAGGATTTTTTTAATAAGCAATTTACTGTGAATGTATGCAGGTACAAAAAACGGAAAAAGAAAATGATGGTCTTCCTTATCATGTTGTGATTATTCCTGATGGCAACCGAAGATGGGCTACGGACCGTCAATTGGAACCATGGGAAGGACACGAAGAGGGTGCTCGCAACACCGAGAAATTGATTCGTGAAGCAAAACGTCTCGGTATCAAAGAAATCTCTTTTTGGGGATCATCGCTCGAGAATCTGGTGAAAAGACCTGTACTCGAGAGTCGGGCGCTTCTTCGTATTTATGAAACCTATTTTAAGGAGCTCCTTGAGAGTAAGGATATTCATGATGATGAAGTGCATATTCGTTTTATTGGAAGATGGGAAGAACAATTCCCCGCTTCTTTGAAGAAAATTATGCACGAATGTCTTGAAGCGACAAAGCATTATAATAAACGTTTTCTCAATTTTTTCTTAGCCTATAGTGGTGATGATGATATGCGTCAGGCTATTCAGAAGATAGTAAATACACAGCCTGGAACCACTATCACCAATCAGGTGATCAAGGATAACTTGATGACCAAAGAAACCTCATCGGTTGACCTCCTCATCCGAACCGGTGGTGAACCTCATTTGTCTGCAGGCTTTATGATGTGGGATATCGCCAATGTTCAGTTCTTTTTTTCCGAGAAGTATTATCCAGATTTTGATGAATTATGCTTACAGGAAGCCATTTCTGATTATGTTTCACGAGGCAGACGTTTTGGTAAATAAAGGAGGTACCGATGGTTATTTATACAAAAAAGAGAGGGATAAAGTTCTTTTAGGATGGCAGTGTTGACAAGATCTAAATACCTGCTACAATAAGACTACATTTTGAAAAAAATTGTAAAGATTCAGAAGAGTAGGTTGCCCTCAGTCATATTTTATGAGTGAGAGGCTCTTGTCCGAAATAAACACCTCTTTTTTCGTAATGAAGATGAAGAAGATGTTTTGGATTTTTTACATTTATATATACAAAGAGTAATATATGGGAAACAACAAGGAGTTGGTTAAAGTCGAAGGGGAAGTTTTGGAAACTTTGCCAAGCACGACATTTCGCGTGCGTCTCGACAATGGTCATGAAGTCCTTGCTCATATTTCAGGTCGTATGCGCGTTCATTACATCCGTCTTTTGCCAGGTGATCGAGTCACTCTCGAGATGAGCCCCTATGATTTGAGTAAAGGAAGAATTATCCTGCGCAATAAATAAGAAATATTGAAGAGAATCTATGAAAGTGAGAGCTTCTGTAAAGAAAATTTGTGCCCATTGTAAAATCGTCAAACGCCGAGGGAAGCTGTTTGTTATTTGCATTACTCCAAAGCACAAACAACGCCAAGGCTAATAAATACCCTGTTTCAATTACTCTATGTTAAGAATCGCCGGAATTAACCTTCCAGATAACAAAAGAATAGAAATCGCACTGACCTATGTTTATGGGATCGGTCTTACAACAAGTCAGAAAATTCTGAAAGAGCTTGCTATTGATGTAAACACTCGAACGAAAGATATTGCGACTGAAGATGCAAACCGTCTTCGTGAAGTAATCGAGAAAAAATTCCGTGTTGAAGGAGAACTCCGTCACGTGGTTAAATCAAATATCAAGCGTTTGAAGGAAATAGGTTGCTACAGAGGTACTCGTCACATAAAAGGACTTCCTTCTCGTGGTCAACGAACGAAAACCAATACCCGTACAGTACGAGGCAACACAAGAAAGACTATGGGAAGCGGTCGTAAGAAGTCATCTGACAAGACATAAAAGGAAATGACGTGCAATCTATACTAAGTGAGTAAAATGAATTATGGAAGAAGTGAAAAAAACTTCCGCCCAAGGCGGATCCGCCATGGGTGGAGAAGTAGAAAAGATAACAACAGAAGAATCTGCTGATGTTACCGTTGCGAAGAAAATCAAGAAGTCAAAGCGTCAGATCTTGAAAGGTCGCGCCAGTATTCAGTGTACCTACAACAATACTATTATTACGATTGCTGATCTGAATGGTGCTGTCTTAGGCTGGTCTAGTTCGGGACATCTCGGATTCAAAGGTGCGAAGAAATCAACTCCATACGCTGCCACTCAAGTAGTAGCTGACCTCACAGAAAAGGTGAAGAAGTATGGTATTGCAGAATTGGAAGTGTTTGTTAAAGGTGTTGGATCAGGAAGAGAAGGTTCTATTCGTGCTCTCGCCAACAATGGTTTCAATCTCGTGAGTATCAAAGATTTGACTGCTATTCCTCACAACGGTTGTCGTCCACGTCGTCCACGTCGTATCTAAGTACGCTTCGTTATAAAGCTAAGAAATACTATGCCAAACAATATCGATTCCAAATGTAAACTCTGTCGCCGTGCTGGTGAAAAACTCTTTCTCAAAGGAGATCGTTGTATGTCACCAAAATGTGCTATGGTACGCCGTCCGTACGCCCCTGGTGTTCATGGGCACAATCCTTCTCGTGGAGGAAGTGAATTCGGAAGACAATTAGCTATGAAACAGAAAATCAAACGTCTGTACGGAGTTATGGAGAGGCAATTCCGTCACCACTTTGACGAGGTCCGAAATATTCCTGGAATTACCGGTGATCAGCTTCTCTCTCGTTTGGAACGTCGTTTGGATAACGTCGTATATCGTCTCGGTTTTGCTGCTTCTCGTGCTCAAGCCAAACAATTAGTCAGTCACAAAATGTTTTCAGTCAATGGTGTACGTATGAACATCTCTTCGTATGAAATCCATGTTGGAGATTTGATTACTTTGAAGACCAATAAGAAAGCAAAAGTATTTTTCAAGAATCAGGAAGAAAGCCTCAAAGCAAAAAAAGATGTACCACACTGGCTTTCACTCGATGCTGAAAATCAAACAGGGAAAGTCGTTTCGATGCCAACCCATGAAGATGTCGGCGTACGTGTCGATGCACAAATGGTAGTTGAATATTATTCTAAATAAGCGATTAAATTTTTAAATAATAAATGTTTCCGGTGAACGGTCCATTGTCAAACAGGTCCGACAGTCCATCCGAAACTCGCACACAGTATGCAGATCATCACTTCTCCACAAAAGCCAAAGTATACCGCCATCGCGGAAAATCATGGCAAAATCGAAATCCTGGGATGTTATCCTGGATATGGTACGACGCTTGGCAATGCCCTCAGGCGTGTTCTTCTTTCCTCTTTGGACGGTGCTGCCGCAAAATCAGTAAAGATTAAAGGTGTTTCTCATGAATTTTCTACTTTGCCGGGCGTGATGGAAGACATCGTGCAAATTATTCTCAACCTGAAACAAGTACGTTTTCGATTATTCGGAGATGAGCCAGTCAAGATTACACTCAAAGGTAAAGGAGAAGGAGTGATTACTGCATCACAGTTTACCACCTCTTCCAATGTCGAGGTAGTCAATGGTGATCAGGTCATCGCTACTCTGACTGATAAGAAAGTGGAGTTTGAAATGGAAGTGGAAGTCGATAAAGGTGTTGGTTATATCCCATCTGAAAGTCGTGAAAACGAAGACCGAGAAATTGGTGTCATGATTATTGATTCTATCTATACTCCAGTAAAGCGCGTGAACTATGAAATCGAAAATATGCGTGTCGGCAAGCGTACTGACTATGATAAAGTAACGATTGAAATTATTACCGATGGTAGTATGTCTCCTGCAGAGGCTTTCGAGAAGAGTGTCGCTATTCTTGTTTCTCAATTTTCTTCACTGACTGAAATCGAAGGTGATGTACCAAAGAAAGAAGCTGTCGTAATAGGAGAAGAGAAAAAAGAAGTGAAAGAGAAAAAAGCAAAGAAAGTGACGAAGAAAAAGGAAGTAAAAGAAGAAGCATAATACTACTGAATAAAGCGAGTATATGAAACATAGACACTCAGGACGAGTTCTCAGTAGAGGACGTGATCAGCGCAGAGCACTTATGAAGACCCTTTTAGGGAGTCTTATTATGCATGAACGCATCACAACAACAGAAGCCAAAGCAAAAGAAATGAAAAATTTCATCGATCAGATCATCAACAAAGCGAAAGTAGGGAGAAAAGATCCTGTTCGTCGCGTAGCTATCATTCGTGAATTTCAAGGTATGATTCCAGAAATGGCATCCAAGAAACTGATGAGTGACTTTAGTGTTCGTTTTGAAGAACGCGTGAGTGGCTATATCCGAATTGTGAAATTGGATCCACGCAAGAGTGATGCTGCAAAAATGGCAATTATTGAGTTTGTATAAACGAAACTATGGCACAGAATAAAAGAACAATGATCGATCGAAAATATCACCTCTTTGATGCAAAGGGTAAGGTTTTGGGTCGCCTGTCGACTGAAATCGCTTGTATCCTGATGGGAAAGAATAAGGTAGGCTATGCTCCTCATATCGATGGAGGGGATTTCGTAGTCGTGATCAATACTGATGAAATTACTGTTACTGGTAATAAGGCCAGTAAGAAAATGTATCATCGCTTCAGTGGATACCCAGGAGGTATTACTTCTATCAATTTTGAAGATCAACTGAAGAAAGATTCTCGAAAGGTACTCTGGCAATCAGTTTACAATATGTTACCGAAGAATGCTCTGCGAGGTAAGATGCTTCCAAGACTGCGCCTCAATAAAGGAAATACTCACGAAGAAACAATCATTCATGTGACTCACGAATAAACGACTATGGTAACGAAAGCAACAACGACAAAAGAAGAAGTAAAAACAGTAAAGAAGGTAGTGAAGAAACCAGTAATAAAGAAGGTTTCTCAATCTGCTTCAGCTACTCCTGTTAAAAGCGCTTCAAAAACGTATGTATATGCTGTAGGACGTCGCAAAACTGCTGTTGCTCAGGTTCGATTGTACCCAAATGAAGAAGCAGGAAATGCAGTAGCTTTGGTCAACAAAAAAGCCATTCGTGAATATTTTGGTACTGAAGCTCTTGAAGCGATGGCATTCTCTCCCTTGAAACTCGTTGGACTGGAATCTGCTTTTGAAGTATCTGTTGTTGTTCGTGGAGGTGGTCTTCATGGTCAGGCAGATGCTATCAAGCTCGGTATTGCACGTTCTCTTATCAAACACGATGTTCTCCTTCGTGCCGTACTCAAATCAGCAGGAATGCTCACTCGTGATGCTCGTGCTGTTGAACGGAAGAAGCCAGGACTCAAGAAGGCTCGTCGTTCACCACAGTGGGCGAAGCGCTAGAAGTGCGCCACAGCCGACTTTCAAAAAAGGCTTAGATAAGGTAAAAGCATCCATAATGTATGGGTGCTTTTATTTTTGGGAATCAGATGTCGATGTTCTGGGTTCTTCCTGTGGCATACGCTTCATTTTCGAACAGCAACCACAGTCATTTATTTGACTAATTGTGAGAGGGAAAAAGTTCAAAATCTTGAGTACCTCTCCGGCTGTCCTCTTATTAAATCAGGTTCACTCTCGAGAACCGAGCGCATCTGTAAATATAATCGATTGATGCTCATAGAAGATCAATTGAATGAAAAATAAAGAGAGGAAAATGGGACAGAGAAGTAATTTTCTGTTCTTCTTTATAAGAAAGAGTGGTACATTCGGTGACCTTGACAGCAGTTCTAAAATGATGTATACTTATCAACCATAGTTCATAAACAAACAACTCGAACCTTTCAGGTTCATACTGGGTAAAAAACCCTAATTCAAAGGAAAAAGGAGATCAAAAATGAAAAGATTGTTACTTGTGGTGTTGATGTTTCTGCTTGTTTTCGTTCAGACGGCAACTGCTTCCAGTGACTTGGCTCAGCGCAAGGAAATTATCAAACAGGAATTTGCCGAAGGAGACAAGATTGCCAAGCTCACCAAGAATGAGAACGCCGTGGCTATCATGAAGTTTCTTCACGAATCTGCTTTCATCGGTCAGCCCATCTACAACAAGAATGGACGTACCGTGAAATTCGTTGAAGTTGGTGGCAAAAAGGATTACTATCTTTGCATAGTGCCTTTGCTCAAAAAAGACAGAGGTGCTAGCAAAGAATGGAGAGAAGCATACGACGAAAACCTCGCAGCATTTCACATTCCTGATCCTAGACAGCCATTGCTGGTACTCAAGGAGAGATCGCAGTTTTCTGGAACCTGGCAGGGTTTAATCCTCATTCACGAGGGAAGTCATGCTCTTGCTTTCGCAGCCAATGTTTTCAATGATATCGAAGATTCTCTCAAGAGGAGGACTATGGATGAGCTCTACGCCTACAGTCTTGAAGCCGAACTTGCAGAAAAGATCGGTGGGCAGGAATATAGCAAGCTCATTCAGGAAGAAGTGAAGCGCTTGGAGCAAGGTTACAGGAAAAACAAAGAGATCTCGATTCCTGACTATCCGCGTTACAGCGCAAGGCTGGACAAAATCTTCGGTAAATCTTGTTCCAAGCTCGAAACTGGAGTACGAGGATCCATTCTGTGGATCACCGCTGTATTTCATGTTATTGAGAAGAACTACAAATCTCCCGATGAACAGCAACAACGTAAAGCCGATTTCCTTTGGTCGGCATACAAAAATGGCAATATGCAATAAGTCAAATCTGCATCCTTGCTAAAATGTGCCCTTGAATGAGCGTGGACGAATATTTTTTCATTAGGCATACAAAATTAGTCTATACCTTTTTGCTGTGGTCGGTTTTGTATTGGTGGTTGGATTTTTCGCAGTGCGTTGGCACTGGACAGATGTGCAGGGTTCAATAGATGCAAACAGTGAGCGTTTTTCTCAGGCACTGCTAGGTAAGGAAGCTCAAGCTCAAAGCAAGGTTTTGGGTGTTGAAAATGAGAAAAATTATACAGACGTAAATTCGCTTGATGACTTGGATTTCCAAATAAAACAACTTTCTGAAAAGAAAGCATTGAAAGCAAAAAATTATTGCATGATTGATGTAATAGGACAATATTCTCCTGGGACAGCATCGAAAATAATCAAAATATATCAGCAGACAGATGCTGATATTCTTGCTTCAAAAATGATTTTGGCGGCAAGAATTAGAGTTGAAGAAAAAAATGGAAATAGTGTTTTTGCCAAGTGTGATGCAGGCAATATTCAGACTGATGATGATTTAATTGGTAAAAAATATCTGGGAGCCGAGAGCAAAACAATTTTTCCTTGGATGGACAATGAACAATGGAACACTATCAGACAGGCAATCGTCAAAGACAAGGATGTGATTGAAAAAGCGTCATTAATAGCGGGAATAGAACCGCGCCTGCTCGTATCTTGTGCGATAGTGGAGCAGGTGCGATTATTCAATAGTGATCGCGAGCTTTTCAAGAAATTTTTTGAGCCATTGAAGATTCTTGGTAATGCGAATAAAATTTCGCTCGGCATTATGGGAATTAAGGAAAATACTGCAATTAAAACGGAAGGTCATTTGAAAGACTCTAACTCTCCATATTATTTGGGTGCTAATTTGCAGAATGTTTTAGATTTTGAAAATGGAAGTGGTGGCAATAATAGATATGATCGACTAACCGAAAACACACATTATTATTCTTATCTCTACGGCGCAATCTATTTGAAGCAGATGATGACTCAATGGGAAAAGGCAGGCTATGATATCAAATATCGCCCGGAAATTGCAGGCACTCTTTTTAATGTTGGTTTTCCGCAATCAAAACCTAATCCCAACCCTAAAGTTGGAGGAAGTAATATTGATGTTGAGGGCATAAAATATACCTTTGGATCCTTGGCTTACGAATTCTATTACTCAGGAGAACTTATTGATGCGTTTCCCTATGTGGTTAATTGATTTTTGAAATATGATAAAAATCGTTATTTTTGGATTAGAACTTGACAATCGTCTAATAATCGTCTATTATTAGTCTATAAGCATTAGCTGAAAACTCTATGTTTAGCCAAAAATATGCAATAACAAATAGGCTTTTAGGCAATATAAAGCGCATAGCTGAAATTGTTACGGATCTTAATAGTCGCAGTTTTTCAAGGGTTGTGCTTCTGGAAATGGAAAGGCGAGCCAGAGAAATATCAGTCTATTCCTCGACCAGTATTGAGGGTAATCCTTTGCCACTGACAGATGTTAAAAGAATTCTCAAGAATAAGCCTGAATATGTTCGTGATTCTGAGAAAGAAGTCTTGAATTACAATAAAGCCTTAGTTGAACTTGATGGTCTTATAAAAGCTGAAAAGATTTCTTTAGATATCAAGTGGCTGGAAAAGATTCAGAAAATGGTTACTGATGGTCTTATCGCAAGGCATCGATGCGGACACATAAGGCAAGAGCCAGTTTTTGTTAATGATCCAATAGCTAGAAAAACTATATATTGGCCACCAGATCATCAGGATGTGGTACCTATGCTTAAGGAATTATTTGATTTTTTGGAGAAAAATACTAACTCGGTTGATCCGCTTATCTTGGCAGGAATTTTTCACAAGCAATTTGTGGTTGTCCATCCTTTTGTTGATGGAAATGGTCGCACAGCTAGATTGGCCACCAAAGTCTTATTGGCAAAAATGGGCTTGGATACTTTCAACTTGTTTAGCTTTGAAAATTACTACAACAGCAATGTTACCAAGTATTTTGAAGAAGTTGGTTTGAGGGGAAATTACTATGATATTAAGGATCAAATCGATTTCACGAGCTGGCTTGAATATTTTACGGATGGAATTATCGATGAACTGCTTCGTGTGGAAAAGGAATTGGAAAAGGAAACTATCAGTCCTGATAATATACTGAAAGACTATCATCAAAAATTAATTGATCTTATCAAGGAAAAAGGTTTTATTACTGATAAGGAATATGCCGAGATTACAGATCGTGCTAAGCCGACAAGAAATTTGGATTTTCGAAAACTGATTGATCTTGGGATTATTGTTAAGGTTGCCAAAGGGAGGTCAACATATTATAAATTGAAATAATTTTTTTGTATAAAATTTGACCAGAAGGTAACAATAATTGATTACCTTGTAGTATAATTTGGTACAGATTCAAAATAAGCATAAAGTTAAAATATGAACGAAGAGGAAATCAAAAAAATATCAAATAATCTGAATACGGCAAATATAGACAACCTTTTGCAATATAAGCAATCAGGTGTTGTTTCGAAAGTTGAAATTTTGGCCAGTCCGAATTCTTGTGATCACTGCAAAAGTTAGCAGGGCAAAATTTACACAGTTGAAGAGGCGATCAAAATTAGACCTCTGCCATGTAAGGGTTGCAGTCATGAAATGGGCTATTGTCGATGCACATATTTGCCAGTTATCGGGTAGGGTTTCCTACATCCTACCCTGAAACGCAATTGATTTTCCTTCAGTGGGCGAAGCGCTAATTTTCATAAAAAAATTCTCGATGAACTCAAACAATTCTTCGGTTGCGGGAACGTGTATTTTCAAAAAGATACCCGCCTCAATCATCAAAATTGTTATCGCTTTGAAGTAGCCAACAGAAAACATCTGGAAACTATCATTATTCCATTTTTCAAAATTAAGATTTGAGGCGATTGTGACCTCGGCGCTTCGCGCCGAAAGGTTGAAATTTTCAGCGTTTTTGAACTATAAATTTATGCCAAGATTTGAAATGCCTGAGGACACAAGCAGAAAATCGGAATATGCAGGAAAGGAAGCTGAGTATGATAATAAAAGCGTTATGTTAACCGATGAAGGAAGAAAAGTGGTTATTTTGAATTATCAAAAATCGGAAGGTCTTTATGCGGTAATGAATTTGGACGAAGCTGGAACTCGCAGTCCTGCCTACAGAATCAGTCCTGATAAGTTGAGAAAAATTGAAGCAGAAAAATCAGAAGAGGCAACTGGAGAAGAGAGAGAAAGAAAAAGATTATCGCTTTGACGAAAGAACTTAGTGAGATGCAGGAGGGCATTCCTTTTTCTGAAATTGACCCTGAAAGTTATCAAAAATTGAAAGCCAATGATGTGGAGTTGGAAGGTCTTTGCACGCCCATAGATGATTTAATTCAAAGGTTTGAAAAAGAAGGCATAAAAGTAGTTTTTGGAAATGACCCTGAAAGTGGCAATGTTTTTATTTTACCTTTTGGAAGTAATGATGTTGAAAGTGACAGCGTTTTCCTCAAACATTTGCAAATTGATGAATCTATGGATAGCAGACTCAGGGAGTTGATTTTGTGGCAAGCAGAAGTTGATGCTTGAAATATATGGCTGGTTTAAACATATTATTTGATAGCGTAAATAGTAAGCAGAAATTTTTATGATGTGGAACTCTTGGGGCAATATGTGGGGTGGTAGTTTCGGCTTTGGCTGGATTTTTATGCTGGTCTTTTGGGGAGTCATTGCCTTGTGGCGTGGCGGAATGGGGCACGGTTGTTGCAGTCATCACGGAGAACATAAGCAAGGAGAAAAAACACCTTTGGATATTCTCAAAGAACGCTATGCCAAAGGAGAAATAAACAAAGAAGAATTTGAGATGAAGAAGAAGGATTTGGAATAATGTGAAATTTTGCAAAGACAGGGGAAACCCTGTTTTTTGTATGTATCCACCGCTCCGCTCTTTTGACTGTACCAGCCAATCAGATTAAACTGAGAATATGGACAATAAGAAAAGACTTGGAATTATTATCGGACTAGCCGTTGCTGTTATGGCAGTTTTATTTGTGACTAATCGTTTATTGTTTTCAGCACCTCAATCTCAGGAAGAGCAGAAAGTTTTTATCGTTAATCGGAATCAAACTGACCCCCAAACATTGGATAAGTTGAAAACCCAAGGTTTGATAAAAAACAAAACAGCTTTCAGAATAGTTTTGTTTCTCAAACATAGCGAGATTGAGTCTGGCGGTTATAATGTGTCAAAGAATATGAGTGCTTGGCAAATCGTCAATAAACTTGGTTCTGCTCCTGATATGAAATGGGTGGTAATTCCTGAAGGCTTAAGAAAAGAACAGATTGGGGAGAAATTGACGGAAACATTCAATTGGAGTGATGAAGAACTCGATAAATGGAATACGGAATATACCAAAATGAGGATAGATTATATCGAAGGGACGTATTTTCCTGATACGTATCTTATTCCAGTTAGTGAAAAGGGATTCGATATGGCTAATCGTATGACAAGACGTTTTGACGAACAATTTGCTCCCTATGTTGGTCAGTTTTCCCAACAAAATATCAAATGGACAACAGGACTTAAATTAGCATCAATTGTGCAAAGGGAAGCAGGAGGAAGAGATGACATGCCAATTATCGCTGGAATACTTTGGAATAGGCTTAATCAGGATATGAATTTGGAAATTGACGCAACTGTCCAATATGCACGAGGCAAAACCGACACTGGTTGGTGGGCACCTATCAAAGCATCAGACATAACCAACATTGATTCTCCATATAATACTTATAAATACAAAGGATTACCTCCATTTCCAATAGGTAATCCAGGACTCGATGCAATTGAAGCAGTTCTCAATCCTACAGAAACTGATTGCCTATATTATCTCCACGATAGCGACAGGCAAATTCACTATGCTAAGACGTTTGAAGAACACAAGGCAAATGTCGAGCAGTATTTGAAATAGCGTTTTTTCTCGGTCTGCTCCGTTCTCCGTTTTAGGTTGTCAAAATTGTTGGAAAAATGCTATACTCACAGCAGTAAATAGTTAATAAAAAAACAATGAAAAGAACATATCTTGCATGGATTATGGCTGTTGTGACTGCTTTTGGAGTGACGGCAATTTCAAATGTGAAAGCTGAAGGACAAGATAATAATGGAAAAATACCTGACCAATATATTGTAGTTTTTAAGGATGGTGTTAATCCAGATGTGGCAACTGACGATATTGTTAAAAATCAGGGTCTTGGGCACTTGTTTACGTATAAAAATGCACTAAAGGGTTTTGCTGCAACTATTCCACAAAATAAGTTGGATAAAATCAAAAATGATTCACGAGTGGCATATATAAGTGAAGACAGAATTGTTACCGCTGATGGCAAGCCAAGCGGAAAAATTACACAACCTGTAGAAATTTTTCCGACAGGCATTTCACGAATTGGGGCAAGTGAAATTTCAAATAAAGGAGAAAATGTGGTAGTTGCGGTTTTAGATACAGGCATTGACCTAACTCACCCAGACTTGATTGGTAATATTATATCTGGCAGCGGAAAATCTTGCATCAGTAGAACAACAACTAATGATGATAATGGGCATGGAACTCATGTGGCTGGAACGATTGCAGCTAGCGATAATGCAATTGGTGTAGTTGGTGTCGCTTCATTGGCGAAACTTATTCCAGTAAAAGTATTGGATAAAAGAGGTTCTGGCTCATTGTCTAGTGTAATTTGTGGTATTGATTGGATAACGGCTAATGCTGTAACATCTAATATTAAAGTTGCTAATATGAGTTTGGGTGGTGGAGGAAGCAGTGATAACAATTGTGGTATTGATAATAATGATGCAATGCACGCTGCTATTTGCAAATCACGTGATGCAGGTGTTACATATGTAGTGGCTGCAGGGAATGAAGGCGCAGATACTCTGAATTCAATACCAGCATCATATGATGATGCAGTAATAACCGTCTCAGCTTTAGCAGATTCTGATGGTCTCCCTGGCGATGATGATGTATTTGCCTCATTTAGTAACTATGGTGCAGCTGTTGACCTGGGAGCACCCGGACTTAACATTCGTTCCACGTGGAAGGGTGGTGGATACAATACAATAAGTGGTACAAGCATGGCAACGCCACATGTCAGCGGTGCCGTTGCTTTGTTTTTAGCAAAAAATACCGAAACTGTTTTTAATGGAGAAACTTTTAAAGTTGTACAGGAGGGGCTAAAAACCGCTGGAGAACTTTTGGGAGCAGGACACTCTGATATTTCAGGAAAACATGATGAACCAGTGGTAAATGTTTCAAGTTTTGACTCGTTGTTATAACTAATGAAATTACTTCCTTTATGCTGTCCGCGAATGAGCGGAGGCTAAAACTAAAAATCGGAATCCGGATTTTCTGCAAAAAAAGTTCGAATTTTGTCCAAAAGGAACCGCAAATTGAAACTTCCGAATCCGAAAGAGAAAAGGATCGGTGCGCCACAGGCGCGGAAGAAGGAAAAAGGTGGCGTCGCTCCGCGACAAATCGGAATGGGGCGGGCAGGCTGAAGCGGGCGGATTTATCACGAACTCAAAATATTCTGTAAGGAAAACAATTTAGAATGCCCAGAGATTACAACCATTGGCAGGATTATCAAAGACTGAGGAGGCCTGAGAATGTTTCCACAAAAAGTATCTCACTTTGGCAAGGTGAGAAAAATCAAAAGAGCGAAAAAACTGAGGAAACCAAAGGATTTTAAAGCTCTTTATCCTGGACATATGGTTGCGCTTGATAAGTATTGAAAAACGCATTGAGGGCAACAAAAGATACATCATCACATTCGAAGACATCTACACGCGCTTCACATTTGCCTGGAGCGCCAAATCTCACGCCTCACAGGCCACTAAGAATTCTTTGAGCTCTGTCTTAAGGTGTTTTTCCCTTTCCATAGCATTTGTTCTCACTGACAATGGATCGGAGTTTGCAAAAGAGTTTTCTGAAGCAGTGATTAGAGTGCTAATTTTCATAAAAAATTCAAAATACCGCCTCTTTTGAGAGCGGTATTTTTTTTGGAGGAAAGGAAAAAAGAAGAAAAAAATACTCTAATCAATGAATCGCAGTATTTTTATTCGTGCCTGTTTTTCGGATTCGGTGGTTGGGATATCTTGGCCCTCTGTTTTGAGCATTGCATAGAGATCTGACACAACATGTTTCGTGAGTTCTTGTTCGGTAAATTCTGCCTCTGCTTCTTTGATAAGAATCTCAAGAGCGAGGAGGGGATGGTAAGGCGTTTTGTACGAACGGTCACTCGAAGTGAGTGCATCGAACACATCCATTGATCGTAGGAGAGAGAGTTCAAATCCAAGACGAAGGGCTGATGTTTCTGTTTTGTAATGTTCCAATTGAATAGGTTTTCTTTCATAATCGTGATGATGCGACGCAATATCAGCAGCGATGTACATTATTTTTCGTGAGAGCAAAATAGCATTCGTTGCCTTTTCGTGACATTCAAGGACTTTACGGAAAGTATCATGTGGAGAGATACCATGCTCTCTGAGAAGTAAAAGATCTGATTCATCAAAAAATGTTTCAATAGGGACGATATTGAGTGGATCAGATTTGCTGATAGTATGAATCTGCATAAAATAGTTATCGAGTTCTACCTCATCTAATGTTTCGAGTTTTTGCTGATTAAAATGATGAGCATTACCGTGTGTTTCTGCCCATATATTGGCTCTTTTTCCCCATTCACGCCTCGAATGATCATCATGAAGAATATGTTTAGGAATCGCTGTTTTTCCGATATCGTGAAAGAGAGAAGCGGTATAGAGTTTTTCAAAAGAACTTTTTTCTGTTGCAATACGGCTTTCTAGATATGCTTCTGTTGCACCGCTACCAGTGGCGATAGTATGTACGAAATTTGTGACACGGAGAGAGTGATTAAAAGTGGTTGTATCATATGATTCAAGTACCGTAAGCATTTCCCAATGCACCTCTGAAAGAAATGGAGAGAGTTTTCCTAAAATCCCGTCGTAATCAGGAAGTGATTTTAATCTTTCAATTTTCTGCTTGAGTACCTCCGGATCTTTCTGTAATGTTTGCAGAATAGCCTCAAAGCCCGACCTCAGTTGTTTGTTTTTCTCGCTTTCTTGTTTATTATCGCCTCTTCCAAGAAGTGTTTCATTTTCATTGATGATACGAAACTCTTTTTTTGTATTCGGCGCAGAGAATATTTTTTCGTAAAATGACATTTTATTTTTGTAGAGAGCGGATTAGAGGCCGAATATATTTGTTTTTTCGGAAAGTACCATGCGACTGACGGTATTGCCTTTTACAGTGAAGTAGAGGAAATTTTCTTCAGTACGTGGCAATATCTGAAGGATATGGCCAGGAAGTTTTACAAGATCCATAATGTTGCGTTTATCACGATGGTCAATTTCAATTATTTTCACTGTATCATCGATGGAGAGTAAGACGTGTTCATAATCTTCATCCCAAATAATATTTTTACAGATATTTGAGAAGCGAGCAATTTGTAGCGAAGTATCTTTCATACGTATTGGCTGTGCTTCCCAGTCGCGGAGGAAATATACGAAGATTTCATTTTTTGAGAAAAACAGGAGTTTCTTTCCATCGTCTGAGAACTGTACTCCGTCGATATCTTTTTCGGCAATTTCTTTCAGAGGGGTACGTTCAGAATCCTGATGAGTATCATTATAGAGCCAAAGTTTACCGGTTTTTTCTTCTCTCAGTGTAAGCCTTGTAGCATCATATAATATAAGAGTGTATTCGCTCTGATCAATGAGAGGGATAGTAGTCGTAGATATCTGTGTTGGCTTCTCATTTGGGTTATTACCAAAAAAACGATATATCACTCCGTTGTCACTTTGTAAATAATAGATGTCTTCACCAGAGAAGTTATAACTCTTGACGTTTTCTTTAAGTATGACAGGTTCTTGTTCTGGTGATGCCGTGTTCATACGATACAGTATATGATTCTTCATATAGAGGAGACCATTTTTGTTTGAGGGATCCCATCTTGGGGTTTGTATAATACCTACTTCTGTAGTATTTACTTTTTCACCAAGTGAGAACATCGCTTTCGTTGCAATATCCACGATAAAATATTCGCGTTCGTTATTCTTCGTGACAGGTATGAGGAGTTTCTTGTTATCAGGGGACCACTCGATATTTTCTTTGGTATCTTCTGGAAGTGAGACGGCAGGAAAAGAGAACACAGTGTTTGATGTGTGGGTATCCGTGTTTACTATGTCTACCATAAACAGATTATCTTTTTCTTTGGCAACTGCCAGGATCCATTTATCACGTGATTGAAAAATTCTTTTGGCATTTTCGGTATGCTCAACATCTTCCTTGGTATTTTCCGTTTTGACGAGAAGGACATTCCAAAATTCTGTTGATAGACCGCTTTGGATCGTTGTTTTCTTCGACCAAGTTGTGTATCCAGGGGCTGTTACCTCAATCATATGTTCACCGGGAGTGAGTCCTCCAATATGAATAGACTGGTTCAATATTCCAAGTTTTTTTTGCGGAATGAGTTCGCCATCAACAGAAATATCAACTTTTTCCGGGGTAGATTTTATGGAAATAGAGCCTGTATAAACGAAGATTCCACGTTCGAAATTGAATCGATACCCGAAGGTATAGAAGAGGACACTGCTGGTGGTTGAGAGAAATATGACTACGAAAAGCCAAAACAAAAATGGACGAATACGATTCATAGGAGCGGGTATTTAAAGATATATTCAGTATACCCCGAAAAGAAGCTTTTTGTGAAGATAGAAGCATTTTTCCATTTTGACAGAGTGAATGTATCAGAGGTACACTGAAGACGAGTTTCACTATAAAGAGTTATATATTATCATATGACATCATTCCTGAACTTCCTTACTTCTTTTGATGTACCGAAAAATATCGCCGGAGATATGTCTCTCTTTTTTCTTTTTATCGGAATAAGTCTGATACTCGGCTTTGTGTTTGGACGTTTCAAGATGATCAATATTCTTATCAACGTATATATTGCATTAGCCTTCGTCGGTGTTATTCCTTCGAGTGTTTTTACGACATCACCGTATACAAAGGCTGGTATATTCATTCTTCTTCTTGTGTTTCTTACCGCTGTCGATAAGCGTCTCTTTGACCTTCATGTGTCCAATGTTGGAACCGATTTTTTCTGGAGACTGTTTGTAATGAGTATTTTGGTTACTGGTATTATTATCAGTGTCATCCTTTCATTTCTTACGTATAAAATCGCTCTGAGTTTTATTTCTCTTTCAGCCTATGGATATTTCGCATCACCAATTGCTCTCATCTTCTGGATGGTGGTCCCACTTCTCACTCTTCTTTTTATTAACAATCGCCTCAAGTAGTGAATAATTTGCCTTATATTAGCCATTTAATAGAATAGAGTGAAAAATCCCTTGTATTTCTTTCTTGTCTTATAGAAGGGGCTTGACAGGCTCTGAATAGTTGCTATACTAGGTAAGCAATCTTATGAACTTAGGTTCACAGTTTGCTTTTATTTCTCTTGTTTCTTTTACGAGCGAAATCATAAAAAGTCTTTGGACTTTTTTTGTTCTCTCAAAAAAGTAAAGAGTAAGAATTTCTTTAACAATTGAGCCAAAACGTTTTATCAAATATACCCTCGTGTAATTGATAAGACAAAACAATAAACAATATAGTCACAATTTTTTGTGGTTAGTCCTTGTTTTCTTTTGTCCCCAGATTCATTTCTAGGACGGAAGAAAATAATTGTAACGCAAGTTACACGGAAGAATCTCTATTCGATAGCAGTGATGCTATCAACTAAATTGAATTTTTTTTCTACATTCGTGTAGAATTGGATTGAATTTTCTTATTGAGAGTTTGATCCTGGCTCAGGATGAACGCTGGCGGCGTGGATAAGGCATGCAAGTCGAGAGGGTTTAGACCCTCGGCAAACGGGTTCGGATAACATAGGAATTTTCCCTAAAGTCATGGATAATCCAGAGAAATTTGGAACAATACATGATATGCTCTACGGAGTAAAGATTTATCGCTTTAGGAGAAGCCTATGTCCTATCAGCTTGTTGGTGAGGTAATAGCTCACCAAGGCTATGACGGGTAGGGGGTGTGAGAGCACGGCCCCCAACATTGGAACTGAGACACTGTCCAAACACCTACGGGTGGCTGCAGTCGAGAATATTCCACAATGGACGAAAGTCTGATGGAGCGACGCCGCGTGCGGGATGAAGGCCTTCGGGTTGTAAACCGCTTTTTTCAGGGAGCAATTTCGATGAGAGTACCTGAAGAATAAGAGGTTACTAACTCTGTGCCAGCAGTAGCGGTAATACAGAGACCTCAAGCGTTATCCGGATTTATTGGGCGTAAAGGGCAGGTAGGTGGATATGTTAGTCGGATGTTAAATCTCGGGGCTCAACCCCGAACGAGCATTCGAAACGGCATGTCTAGAGGATGTGA
Source organism: Candidatus Moranbacteria bacterium CG_4_8_14_3_um_filter_41_13 (assembly GCA_002782305.1). Lineage (GTDB taxonomy): Bacteria > Patescibacteriota > Minisyncoccia > Moranbacterales > UBA1568 > UBA1568. The sequence goes on from PFHN01000020.1 coordinate 18,266, forward strand.
GAGATCAGTGGAATTTATGGTGTAGTAGTGAAATGCGTTGATATCATAAAGAACACCCAAGGCGAAGGCAACTGATTGGCACATATCTGACACTGAGCTGCGAAAGCGTGGGGAGCGAATAGGATTAGATACCCTAGTAGTCCACGCCCTAAACGATGCATACTAGGTGCAGGGAGAATCGACCCTTTCTGTGCCGGAGCTAACGCGTTAAGTATGCCGCCTGGGAAGTACGATCGCAAGATTAAAACTCAAAGGAATAGACGGGGATCCGCACAAGTGGTGGAGCATGTGGTTTAATTCGACAGTAAGCGAGGCACCTCACCAAGGTTTGAAATCTAGCTGCAGAGCCCAGAAATGGGATGTCCTTCGAGGGTGCTAGACCAGGTGCTGCATGGTTGTCGTCAGCTCGTGTCGTAAGATGTTCCGTTCAGTCGGGAAACGAGCGCAACCCCTGTGAAGTGTTATATATGTCACTTCAGACTGCCCTCTCATCTGCGTGTGAACGCAGATGAGTATCGAATTATTAATTTCGAATTTCGAATGAATTCCTATTGATTGAATTTCGAATGTTTCAAAATTAAGATTCCGTATTTGATTCAAAATTTTAAATTCTGAATTAAAAATTCATCTGTTCGTTCGCGAATAGATGAGAGGGAGGAAGGCGGGGATGACGTCAAATCAGCATGGCCCTTTGACACCTTGGGCGACACACGTGCTACAATGGCCGGAATAAAGGGTTGCCAAATCGCGAGATGGAGCTAATCCCAAAAATTCGGTCTCAGTTCGGATTGCAGGCTGCAACTCGCCTGCATGAAGCTGGAATCACTAGTAATCGTTGATCAGCCACGCAACGGTGAATGCGTTCTCGGATCTTGTACTCACCGCCCGTCACACCAAGAGAGCCGGCAATACCAGAAGGTCCTGTGTCAAATCGGGAACTACGGTAGGGTTGGTAATAAGGGTGAAGTCGTAACAAGGCATCCGTAGCGGAAGCTGTGGATGAATCACCTCCTTTCTAGGGAGATAAAGGTGTACGAATTCTGACTCAAAATCAGGTTCACAACCATTATGGTCGTTCATTGTATAATTAAGTGCCGACGTTTCGACGAGAGCATTTCTAGCAATGAAACATAATAAAACTAGAGACCTTACGAAAAGGAC
>PFHN01000048.1 GCA_002782305.1 Candidatus Moranbacteria bacterium CG_4_8_14_3_um_filter_41_13
GATCTGCAATTTCTTGCATCGTTCTAGTTGCACGAAAACAAGCAACTACTTTCCCCGGTACGGCATCGATATCTACCGGCAAAATTTCACACCGAAAAATGTTGGCCACATCAATATCCATCTCGACAGATTCGGGAGATATCCAATATTCCCAATCGGACTTAACACGTGCTAGGTAATATTGACCTGCAACATCGCGTGTCCACACCAAGTCACCTTCTCTCACCCACCTTTTGATGTACTTACACTGCTGCAAATTGTCGTGAACTTTAGAGGCTGCTGCAAAATATTCGTCCCAGTTGTTTGTATTTCGCAGAGAAGGGACTCGCCAGCCAACACCTAGAAGGCTATTTTTCAAGCAATACTCGAAAGTGGTATCCATATTTGCGGAACCTCCTTGCGGCCTGATGTGAATTCTATACAGGTACATAACGTCTCCATCAATGTGATTATTTTGAGGATATCACAACAATCGTATTACACAACAGGATGCGTCGCAGCCAATGTTAACGTCCTTGATTTTAATCACGAGGTTGCAGATTGCTTAACTGCATTGCATCTCCATAAACCTCTGAATCTGCGCATCGTACTTCAATTGGAAACCGCCGATTGAGCCCCCACGATTTCTTGAAATAATGACCTCAGCTAGACCACGTTTTTCAGATTCCGGATCGTAGACCTCGTCGCGATATAGAAACAAAACCAAATCAGCCGCATTAGCGATGGCTCCCATTCCTGGCAAATCCTCAATTCTTGGATACTTGTTTTCGCGCTCTTCCAAATCACGATCAACCGGCGCCAACACGATTATTGGAACATTCAAATCCTCAGCCAAGGATTTAAGGTCTCGCGAAATTTGAGCAATATGTAACGTGGGGGCACGATGTGTTTTGTCAGCCAATTGCTTTACCTCCGACAAGCAGTCGACTACGACTAGCCCCAACTCACCCTCACTTTGACTGATGCTCCTTAGTTGAACTCCCAACTCGTGTACTGACATGGGAGTGAAAGAGGAATAGAAGATCGGTGCAGGCTTTAGAGTCGCGGCTAATTCCCCCCCCGTTATCAGTAGATTGGCAGCTCAAGTAAATTCACAATCCGAGATCTTGGTGTATGGAGGGACACATTACGTTG
>PFHN01000087.1 GCA_002782305.1 Candidatus Moranbacteria bacterium CG_4_8_14_3_um_filter_41_13
CTGTTTTCTCCTTGTACCAGGCGCGGACGGCAGGGATGAAATTGCGAGAAAGAATACGTACGAGTACGAGAACAAAAACGAGCGTGAGCGAGGTGATATAGAGCATACGCATCCACCATGTTTCAGAATCTGTACCAGACATAAAACCATGCAAGACAAAAAGAAAATATGCGCCCGCAGAAATATAATGAATAGCTCTCCACACCTTTGGAGGAATCTTCGAACGAAACTCCGATGTGAACACAAGAATCAAGATACAGTAAAAGGCGATAATACCCAAAGCCACAGAAATTCCCATATTAAAGCCCAGCGTTGTCGGGAAAGAACGAGTGAGTACAAATGGGACGAGCGCTTCCACAACCTTCATTTTCATAAAGGCATCAAAGAAAAAGCTCGAGAAATGAAGTACTACCGTTCCGAGAGCAAGAAACGATATGAAGCGATGCGTCTCATACGCTGTCGCACCAGGAATAAACTTTGTAAAAGCCCGGGAACTAATGATGAGTCCAAAGACAACTACACCAGTAAGGAGGATGAAGGCAAGGATACCACTAGCGCGACCCAAATACCAGGCAAATTTTTCTGAGCTTCCGAGAAGTCCTGGATCTTCTTTGCTCAGTGCTTGTAAACTCGAACTGCCACTATCGAGAGGATCAGTACCGTCGAGCACCTCTTGACCATCATCCGTACCATCGCCATCAGTATCTGGCAGAGCTGGATCCGTTTGATACACCGTTATTTCTGCCTCATCGGTAAGTCCATCAACATCAGTATCTTTGAGAGCACCAAAAGCAACGATGTTTTGAAAGAAGAACAAAGAGAAAATAATAAGAGAGAATATATTTATTTTATGCTTTCCATTCATAGTGTTCGAAAAAAGAGTTACGAGTTATTGTTTTATTTTCACTGACGAACAGTGCTGGTATTTTTCTCTCTTCTGCGAAAGAAAGTCCTTGATCGAGTCCAAGAATAAGGAGTGTCTTCGCAAGCACATCTGCCATAGTCGCGTTGGGCAAGATGACAGAAACTTGCATCAATCCAGAATGAACACTCTCTTCTGTCGTTGGGTCGATGATATGGTGTTCTTTCTTCCCTTCATGTATCCAGTGCCTCCGACTCAAACCCGAAGTAGCAATAGCCATTTCTGAAAGCAGTACCATTGAGAGAGTCTGCCCTGGATCAAACGGATTTTCAATATCAATAGCAAAAGCATCGAGCCCCTGCATCTTATCTCCACCAAAAGTCATAATATCTCCACCTGCATCTACTATACCATTTGTATATTTTTTTGAAAGGAAACACGCGACTTGGTCGACGATATAGCCTTTACCAATGCCTCCGAAATCAATAAAAACATCTTTTGGTTTCGTAACAGTCTGGTTTTCCTTATCAAATATCAGTTCAGAAAAAACATGACTCAGCTTCTCTGTCTTTGGAAGTGTGCTCCCACTATACCCTACCTTCTCGAGTACAGGTAAAATACTCGGATCAAATATACCCTGTGTTTCTTGGTGGAAAAAAGCACATTTCTGAAGAAGAAGGAAAAGCTCTTCTGAAATTTTCCCTCCTTCTCCGGCATTGAAAACGGAAAGTTCACTCTCTTCTCTGAAGCGACTGAACTTCGCCTCAAAATCACGAAACATCTGAAAGGCAGTAGCAATATCAGAAGACATTTCTTCCTGCGAAAGAGTTTGGGAAAGGAGTTCTACGAAAATATCGGTTTTCATAATCTTCCCCTTCTCTTCGTATCTAGCGGCTACCCATGGTTTCATAAGAGTCGATGATTCCGTTTTCATTTATATCGGTGTCCTCACTATAATAAGAAAAATCATCTTCTCCTTTGTAGAGATCAAAAGCGTTGGCGACCCCATCATCATCGTCATCTGTGAAGTATTCTCTTTCGTGTACCTTCGGATGCGGGTCAATACCATCGAACAATCCGTCTCTATCAGAATCAATCGTGAAAATAGGATCAATGGTTATTTTTACAATAGGCACCAGCACGGTTTTGTATATAGGCTGGGCTTTTTCTACCCTGATACTCTTTGTTTCATAACGATCATCATCATCTTCATCATCATCTTCATCATCATCATCATCTTCATCATCATCGGCATAGGCTATCGGTATCAGGGTATGAAGTGACGACTGCTTCACAGAAAGAAATCCAAAGGAGAAAGATCCAAGAAAAAAGAAGAGAATGAAAATGGGAAAGATATTTTTCTTCATAAGTATATTTTAAGAAGCTTTTGATTTCGTGGTTGCTTTTGGCTTAGAAACTACTGATTTAGTCGTTTGTGAGCTCGCTACATTACTTGAACTCGCTACTGGAACAAGCTGTTTCACGGTTGTCGTCGTTGTCTTCTCATTTTGTTTAACCAAAGCAGGTTGATTTTTTAACAAAGTTTCATACTGACCTTTTGCTTTTTGCATCTCTTGCCTCGCTGCTTCACGACTTTGCGTCAAACCTTCGAGGTACGCCGTGCGAGCATCAGCAGTTTCCTTGGCACTCGCGAGAAACTGTTCTCGTTCAGCTCGTATCTTTGCAATGCGTTTGTCTTCTTCGGCAGCGAGAACCGCAAAAAAAGATCCTCCGAATAAAAGGAGAAAAAAAGATACTAAAATAATACGGAGGGATATTTTATTCATAAATTATGTGACTGAGATTTTTCTTTTTATCTCGTTTAATGTAATTATACATACTTTTTCCCCTTTTGTCCCTTCGAGGAGGGGAATACATATATTATAACGCTCAAAGAAAAGAAATCTTACAGAGGTAGCGTGCTATTCATACCGAAGAGCATCCATCGGGACAAGATTAGCGGCTCTCTTCGCTGGGTAAAAGCCAAATAAAATCCCTACTCCCCCCGATACTCCGAATGCAAGGAATACGGAAGACGGGGCGATCACCGTGGTGAGTCCTGCAAACTGCGATACCAAGAGCGATGCAATCCAGCCGAGGAGAATACCCATCATCCCTCCAAAAAAAGTAAGTACCACTGCTTCAGAAAGAAACTGCCATAAGATATATTCTTTCTTGATGCCAACGGCTTTGCGCAATCCTATTTCGCGCGTCCGTTCCGTGACAGTGGTCAGCATCATATTCATAATGCCAATACCACCGACGAGTAGTGATATTCCTGCAATAGATGCCAGAAGAATAGTAAATGTTCCTGTGATACTCGAAGCGGTAGCGATAATATCAGCCTGATTCATCAAGTTAAAATCTGCCAACGTAGGATCAGAAATATTGTGCCGTCGCAAAAGAATATTTTTCACCTGTTCTTGGACTGAGGCAACAGCCGTGGCATCACTCGCTGCGATACTGATCGAGGAAACAAAGATATCACCAGACAAGAAATGCTGGGCACTCGTAAGTGGAACATACACTGAATCATCCGGATTGGAAAATCCACTTCCGCCCTTGGCGAGTGTCACTCCAATCACCTCGAAATCCACATTTTTGATGCGAATAGTTTGTCCAATAGGATTGATATCCATACCGAAGAGATCATCTCTCACAGTAGGACCGAGTACTACTACTTTTGCAGAGCTCTTCACTTGATTGTCAGTAATAAATGTTCCAGTATCTATTGCTACATTTCGTACAATAAGATAATCAGGTACTGTACCCACCACCTGCGTATTCGTATTGGTCCCTTTGGCTGTCATTTGATACCGACGTGATACGTCTGGTGCAACAGCCTTCACTGTTGTCATTTCACTCTTGAGGGCGTCCGCATCAGCTACTGTCAGCGTTTGAGAACTGCCTCTTCCTGCACTGACATTACTGCCTCTTTGTGCTCCTGGCGATACCAAGATGAGATTGGAACCGATTGACTGAATGCTACTCGCAATAGAGTTCTGCGCACCTTGTCCAATAGATACCATCGTAATCACAGAAGCAATACCAATCACAATACCTAAAATAGTGAGTCCTGATCTCACTTTGTTGGCCGATAACGACCAGAATGTTTCCTTGAGAATATCTTCTATAATCATCATCTCAAAATTACCCTTATTATATTAACGTGTTTCTTTTTTGTGATCACTTTCGATCATACCATCACGAACAGAGATAATCCGCTCAGCATATTCTGCAATTTCTGGTTCGTGAGTGATGAGAATAATCGTGTGTCCCTGCTTATGGAGTGCTTGGAATGCCTGCATCACGATATGACTCGTCTTCGTATCAAGATTCCCCGTTGGTTCATCAGCAAGAATGATGGCAGGATTATTGATAAGCGCTCTGGCTATCGCTACTCTCTGTATTTGTCCGCCCGAAAGCTGATTAGAAAGATTTTGAAATTTACTTTCTTCGAGACCAGCGTATTTGAGACATTCCCGAGCTCTTTCTTCTCGCTCTTCTTTGGTTGTATCAGTGTAGAGCAGTGGCAACATCACGTTCCGCAGAACAGTCGTTCTTGGGAGAAGATTGAAAGCTTGAAAAACAAAACCTATTTTCTGTTGTCTCAACATCGAAAGTTCGTCATCATCGTATTTCGATATTTCTTTTCCATCCAAAAAATATGTTCCACTTGTCGGCACTTCGAGCGCTCCCAAGATATGCATCAGTGTCGATTTTCCCGATCCAGAAGGACCGATAATAGAAACAAATTCTCCTTTTTCAATACGGAAAGAAACCGCATTGAGAGCCTTGGTCTCTACATCGCCATTCACATATATTTTGGTGAGATTTTTACATTCGATCATAGATACTTTCAATTTTCTCTTATGGTTTCATTCTATCCTCGGCCACCGAGCCCAGGTATACGGATGCCTCCTCCTGTCCCAGGCGTTACTGCTTTCGCATTCGGATCGATCGTTTGCGTGATAACATTATCACCAACGTTGATACCACTCACAATTTCTGTATCTGTATTATTTGCTGATCCAATTTCTATAGTGCGTCGTTCTGGAACATTTTTTGTATTCAAAACTTCAATATATGTTTTCTTGCCTTGTACCTTGAGAGCGCCATTTGGAACCGTAATTACATCTTCTTTGACATCAGTAATAATCTTTGCAGAAACACTCATCCCTGGTTTCAATCTCTCATCTGTTGTATCAAAACCAAGAGTCACGGTATAGTTCACTACTCCCTGTGTGATAGTCCCTAGAGCATCCATCTTTTCTACTATGCCAGAAAGAGAGAGTCCATCAAAGGCACTGAGCGTCATCGTCGCCCTCTGACCAAGAGACACATTGGCAATATCTACCTCATTCACTTGTACCTGTGCTTTGAGCGTCTTCAAATCACCGATGATAATCGGAGCTTGACTCGTGTTACTCTTCGAAAGACGACTCAAGTCATCACCATTTTTGATATTGATAGCATTCACCGTGCCATCGATAGGCGAGGTTACTTTCCGCTTTGCAGAATCAGTCAGGGCGTTTTTGTAATTGAGCTTAGCAACCGTCAAATTTTTTTCTGCTACAGAAATTTTTTCTCGTAAAAGATTGCGGTCACGTTCTGTTTCTGTCCCACCATTCCTCGCATTGATAAGATTGGTCTT
>PFHN01000032.1 GCA_002782305.1 Candidatus Moranbacteria bacterium CG_4_8_14_3_um_filter_41_13
AATGACGAGCGCACCTTTCTTCGTCTCTGTAGCCACGATTTCACAGGCACCAATAACGGGGCCAAGATCTGGATGATGGGCTGCATCTACGGGTGTTGGGACACAGATGATATGAACATCAGCAGAAGCGATATATTTCTTTTTGGTTGTCGCTTTGAATGGATAAGCAGAGAAATTTTCTTCGAGGTAGGCATCTTTCCAAATACGTTTTCCTTCTTGAAGCGTTTTGATTTTTTTCTCGTCCAAATCAAAACCGATAACTGTATACTGTTTTTCGCTGGCACGCACAGCCAAAGGGAGTCCGACATATCCGAGTCCGATTACCGCCACTGTCTTCAAATCGTATTGAGCCATAAAATATCCTTAAGAGATAAAATGATTACTCCCTCATTGTACGAAAAAAACCTTGTATTGGCAAATGAGCATCAAGAAAAAGTGACGCTTTCCTGTCTTTTTTATCATTGACTTTTTATCGAAAATGTGCTATTATATAAAAAGAGTGCTTATAGAATACTCTAGTATCATTTTTTCTCTAAAAAGGCTATAATGATACATATGCAGTATTCTTTTTACTTTATATGATATGTTTCTCACGAAAAGAATTGAACAGGCTATTGTACGAGCGACCATTCTTCATCAGGGTCAGAAACGTAAGATAAGTAATGTTCCCTATATCATCCATCCTTATTCGGTGGCTTTTTTGTTGGCACACTACAGTGATGATGAAGATGTGATTATCGCGGGACTCCTTCATGATACGCTTGAAGATGTGCCAACGTATACCGAAGAAAAGTTACGCTCAGAATTCGGAGATCGTGTGGGTGATATTGTGAAGGAAGTGACAGAAGATTTCACGCAGGCAGAGAAAGAAGATCATAGCATTCGAGCGCATCATTGGCGAGCGCGGAAAGAGAAGTATCTTAAAAACCTTGAGAATGATAGTGAGGAGGCACTTCTTATTGCGACGGCTGACAAAATTCATAATATGCGGAATGCTGTGGATGAATATTTTCTTCACGGTGATGCTGTATGGGAGAAATTTCAGAGGAATGTCGAACATATGCTATGGTTTTATAGTGAGACTGCCAGGATTATCAGCGCAAAACTCACTCACCCGCTTGTTGATGAAATGAATAGAATTCTTACGGAACTGGAGAAAGTAACGATAGCGAAGAATAAAAAATGATCTTTTATTTTTGAAGAAAAAAGAGATATGCGCATCGGTATCAATGCTTCATTTCTGAGAAAACCTGGAACGGGTATCGGACAGGTCACACTGAATGTGATACGAGAACTCGCTCGTATGGCCAAGCAAACATCAATCAACGATATTCGTCATGAGTTTTTCTTGTACTGCGAAGAAGTGCCGGAAATTGATTTTTTATTACCGGAAAATTTTCATATCCGAGTTTTTTTGCCGTTTTGGAAACGCGATGATTTGATACGGAAAATGTTGTGGGAGAGAAGAGTTGTTAATCAGGCTTTGCAAGATGACTGTGAAGCATTCCTTAGTGTGTATCAAAGTACCTCCGCTTTTCCGCACTCGATACAGCATAGTATGATTGTGCACGATATTATCCCGCGATTTTTTCCTCTGTATAGGCAAACACTGAGGCAGAAATTCTTCTGGCATCGTGTCGAGCAAGGAATACGGAAAGCAGATCATATCATTGCAGTGTCTGAGTCTACGAAGAACGATATGATGCGCGAGCTCCGTCTCGAAGCGAAGAAAATAACAGTCGCGCTTATCGATACGGATCCACGTTTTCTTATGCCGATTTCTTCTGAAAAATCAGCAGAGGTTTTGAAGAAATATGATCTGCAGGCGGGGTACATATATCACGGAGGAGGACTCGAGATACGAAAAAATACCGAAACACTCCTTCGTGCATACAAAATACTTCTTAATGATGCAGAACTGAAAGGTCGTATACCAGTGCTCGTCATTTCAGGAAAAATATTTGATGCAGGAAATATCCTAGCAACTGATGTGCGAAAGATTATCTCAGAGTTACATATCGAAAAAAGCGTACGTTTACTTGGGTTTGTACCCGCTTCTGATATTCCTGTGCTGTATAAAGAAGCTCTTTTCTTTGTGTATCCGTCTCTTTATGAAGGATTTGGACTGCCAGTTCTTGAGGCACTCCGTATGCGATTACCCGTACTCTGCTCTGCAAATTCTTCTCTGCCAGAAGTCGGTGGTCACGCTGCGCTCTATACGAATCCGCGGGATACAGATGCAATGGTACATCAAATGAAACGTCTTATTACGGATACGTCCCTCAGAGAAACTATGATTGCGCAAAGTGATGCCCAGGCGTTATTATTCAGTTGGGGAAAAGCCACCAATCGTATTATGAGCGTCCTTCTAAGAAAATAATCTATGTTGCAGACAAGTACGCTCCCATTTGGATGGAGTAACAATAAATGGTCTCTCATCCTTGCCAATATAGTGGCAGGTATTCTTTTTATTGTTCTTTCCCATACAGGGGTGCTTCCAATTGAACCAGTGAATTTCTTTTTTTTCTCTTTTCTTGGATTACTTTTTTCGCTGTATAGACCAGGCTGGACATTTCTTCTTCTGATAGGGATGTTGCCCTATGAAATTATCAATATCGCTCCGCAAGGCATTTCTTTCGTTCTGCGTCCGTATCAGTGGCTTCTGGTTTTTCTTCTTATTTCGCTTGGTATCAGATTTGTGCTTAGGCGTTTTCCATTAGAGAAACTCTCCCTCACTTGGTTTGATGCCAGTCTGATTGTCTTCACTCTTGCTTCTCTACTTTCAGCAATACTGAGTGATGGGAAGATAGTTGCTCTGAAGCTCTCCCTTATTCTCTTCTCGTTTCTTCTCCTTTATTTTGTGACACGCTTGTTTGTTCGTTCGATAGAAGATGTGAAGATGATTCTTCCATTTCTTTTTTCTTCTTTCATTGTGGTTGCCTTTTTTGCTCTTATCCAAAATATTCTATTTATCAGTGGTAAGGAAAGTTATGAGGTGATGGCAGGGCGACCGAATGCTGTTTTTGCAGAAGCTGATTGGATCGGTTTCTATATTGCTTGCATTATTGTATTGTTTTCGTCTCTGCTTTTGTACTGCAAAGAGAATAGAGTTTTTCGTATGTTTATTTCTGGATCCCTCATTTTGGGCTACAGTGTACTTCTTATAACGGTCAGTCGCAGTGCTTGGCTGGCTACTGTTGGAGGTATGATGACGCTTTTTCTGACGCTTTTTTTTCGAGAAAATATATGGCAGGCGCTCAAAGAAAAGAACACGACCGCACTTATCAGATCCTTCTCTCTCAAAGCCTCTCTCGTAGTACCATTCTTTATCGCCATTATTGGTGTCTCACTTTTTTCACTGAGTCCATTTGATTTGCTGGATCGTACTAAAAGCACTGCCACAGGAGAACAAAAAATAACAGTGTCCTGTGAAGAAGAAAGTACTCTCTCTTTACTTCCTGAAAGAATACAGACTATAGATGAGCTCTCTTCATTTCACTGTAAGCATATTCTGCTCGAAGAAATCGATACAGAAAGAGTATTAGGCAGATTTGTGTCTACGGTCTATCGGAATGATCCGAATGTACATATCCGAAAAGACATCTATATTCAGGTAAAGAACATTCTGAAAGAGCATCCATTTTTTGGTATCGGTTTCGGAAATATTGCTTCTTTCTTGGGTAATGATGGGAGAGGGGCAGGACTCAATGCCAGTAATATTTTTCTTGAGATATGGCTGGGATCAGGTATTGTCGGACTTTGTGCTTTTCTCTTTTTCTGGCTTGGCACCGCACTTCATATACTGGTTCGTATAATCAGGAAGCGTTCCTTGGAAGATTCTATCCTTCTTTCGCTCTGGGTGACCATTACCATATTCAATTTTTTCAATTCTGGACTTTTTCTTGGCTTCTTCTTTGTTTTTCTTGCTTGTCTTATGCTGACATTTTATGACCATGAATAAAAAAATATTTGCTATTGATATACGACTTATTGGGAAGAAACGTACGGGTGATGAGACGGTGTTTTTTCATTTGACCAAAGAATTGATACGTCTTGATTCCGAAAACGAATATCATCTTCTGACTGATGAGATGAATGAGGATGTTCTTGCAGACATAACGGAGCGTCTTGATATTGCACATAACTCCAATGTAAAGATTGTCTCACTTCGAGCACGGAATCGGTTTATATGGAATCTTCTTACCGTACCGAAATACCTGTTCCAAAATACCATTGATGTTTTTCATACACAGTACATCGTGCCATTTTTCGTGCCTCGGCGTACGAAGCTCGTGACGCACATTCACGACGTGTCTTTCTGTGCATATCCAGATATGATTGGCAAGGGAGACCGTTTTTTCTTGGCAATACTTATACCGTATGCCCTAAGGAGAGCGGATACTATTATTACTCCTTCACAATTCACCAAAGATGAGATAGTGAAATATTATAACGTATCAGAAGAGAAAATAGTGGTGATTTACAATGGCATCGGTGAAGAGTTTACGAAGCCACACATATTCTCTTCCGAAAATGGAGTACTTCTCAAAGAAAAATATCGTTTGCCGGAACATTTCATACTTTCTGTGGGGACGCTTCAGCCGAGAAAAAATCTTCCTTTTCTCATTGAAGCATTTGCACTTTTGAAAAAACGCCTTCCAGAAATAAAACTTGTCATTGTCGGGAATAGGAAGGCTCATCATATTGATCCTCGTATCGATCAGACAATTCTGACGTACAATCTTACGAGTGACGTTATCTTTCCTGGGTTCATTGATGCAGAAGATTTGCCGAATTTTATCAGTATGACACACGTTTTTGTTTTTCCTTCACTCTACGAAGGCTTTGGGATTCCGCTTCTCGAGGCGATGAGTCAAACTGTTCCTGTGTGTGCTTCCGACATTCCAAGTTTACGGGAAATAGGAGGGGAAGTGGTTCTCTATTTTGATCCAACAAAACTTGCTTCGTGTGAAGAATCGTTGTATAATCTTTGTACTAATGAAGCCTTAAGAGAGAGTATAAAGGAGGCAGGAAGAGAGCGAATGAAACTCTTTTCATGGGAGAAGAGCGCGGTTCTGCTTTTAGAAGAATATAAAAAATAACGTTTTTTACAGCATTTTATCATTAGTAATTATGTATCTCTATGGCATTTTTTAAAGATGGAATAAAGAATATGCAAGAAGAAGTAACTATGCCGAAGAAACATCGTGCATGGCGTATAGGAGGGTTTTTCCTCATCCTTTTGCTTATCGCAGGAGGTGTTTTTGCTTGGAAAACTGGATTTGTACTCAATAAAATTTCGCAAGGAAATGCTCATATTTTTACAAGCTTGCTGAGTTCTTTACCTGGAGTAGAGAGCAAGCTCAAAGGTGAAGAAGAAGGTCGTTTGAATATTCTCTTCCTGGGGATGAGAGGAGAAGGTGTCGAAGGAGGAGGGCTCCTCGCTGACACGATTATGGTGCTTTCTATTCATCCAAAGCAAGATGATACTGATACGAGCAAGGTATCACTGATCTCAATACCCCGTGATACTTATGTCACTGTTCCAGGCCGAAACGAACAAAGAAAAATAAATGCAGTATATGCTTTGGGAGAAGAACGTGCTCTTCATAAGGGTGGTATCGAAGATATGCGAACGATTGTTGGTGAAATTACCGGTCTTGATATTCCTTATGCCGTGACTATCAATTTTCAGGGATTCAAAGATCTTGTGAACGCTGTTGGTGGTGTTACTGTCACACTTGATCAATCATTTGAAGAAGGTGTCCAGTTTAGAGGGCTGACGGCTCGCTGTGATGGTATACGTTATACGGTGCCTTCTGGTGAGGTAGAAGTAAAGAAAGGTGTCAGACGTAATGGCTCGGTGTACTATAGGCACTACGATATGTGCTTTGAAAAAATGACTACAACAGCCATCGCAGACCTCGAATGTGGCGGTGATTTCAAATTACCAAAAGGTGAGAATCTTCTCGATGGCGACAAGGCTCTCTGCTATGTCCGTTCTCGTGATATGACAAGTGATTTTGCTCGCGCAAGAAGACAACAGGAAGTGATTGGTCTGATACGATCAAAGGCGCTTTCGCTGGGTACACTGACTGATTTCTCCAAAGTGAATATGATTCTGGATAGTCTCGGAAAAAATGTGAGTACCAATATGGAAGCATGGGAGATGAAAAGACTTTTTGATCTCTACCAGAAAGTAGGTGAAGTCAAGATCAATCAAAAAGTACTAGAAGATTCTGAGGAAGGACTTCTGTACAATCCGCCAGTGAAACCAGAATCTGGCTATATTCTTCTTCCACGCGGTGATAATTACAATCGTATCCACGAGCTCTTTCAGAACTCACTTCAATAAAAATAGTGGTTCCTATGGATACCAAAGAACTTACAATTGCCATTAATGGATACAGGAGTCCTGAATTACTCAGGCTTTGTCTTCGATCTGTCGAAGAGCATCTTTCGCATTCTGGCGTTGATTTCGAAGTGATAGTCACCGATAGTGCTACCGAAGAAGATACTGAGATACTGATGCGTGAAGAATTCTCGTCCGCACGTTTTTTTCCTTTCAAAGAAAATGTCGGGTTCAAAACACTCATCAATACTTCTCTTCATGAAGCGAGAGGAAAATATATATTCCTTATCAATAGCGATATCGTACTGACCAAAGATACATTCCCTTCAATGCTAGAATATTTGAAGTCACATCCAAGCATTGGTATCATTGCCCCCAAACAACTTAATTTCAATGGTACTCTTCAGAAAAGTTGTTATCGATTTTATAAGTTACAGACTATTCTCTACCGGCGTACATGGATAGGGAAATTGCCTTTTGCCAAGAAACATTTGCACTGGTTTCTTATGAGTGACTACGACCACAAAACACCCAAAACAGTTGATTGGGTAATCGGTTCATCGATGCTTGTCTCAAAGGAAAATGCTAAGAAAGTTGGACCGATGGACAGTCGATTTTTTATGTATATGGAAGATGTGGATTGGTGCCGAAGATTCTGGGAACAAGGTTTAGAAGTGGTATATTATCCTGAGGCAATCGTCTATCACTACCATGCGAAAGGTAGTGCTCGTGGGGGATTTTTTGGTTCTCTTCTCTTTAATCGATTAACTTGGTATCATATACAAAGTGCCTACATCTATTTCGTAAAATATTGGAATAAAGAAACCCCTAAACATCAGTAAAAAAATATGGAAGAAACAAATATTACACAGCAGGAAAAATATGACAAAGGCAGGCATATTTTCAAGAAATCAATTTTCATTTTTTCCATTATTATTCTCTTCTTTGGAGTATTTACATTGGGTTACGAAAGAGGAAGAGAGAAAGAAAAGGGTGGTAGTGAGAGTGCTTTATCGCCAAAAGATGCGCTGATTATCAATAAAGAGGACAACGATAGAACGATTGATTTTTCTCTTTTCTGGCAAGCGTGGAATCTGCTTCAAGAGAAATACGTGGATCGAGGCAATCTTGATGCGCATACGCTCTTCTATGGTGCTATTAAGGGGATGCTTGCGGCTACTGGTGATCCTTATACTACTTTTTTTGATCCAAAGGAAAATCAAGCCTTTCAAGAAGATATTTCTGGTACCTTTGAAGGTATCGGTGCAGAAATGGGTATGAAAGACAATATTCTGACCATTATAGCTCCGCTTGAAGGTATGCCAGCTGAGAAAGCGGGTCTGATGTCTGGCGATAAAATTATCAAGATTGAGGATGAATCTACAACGAATCTTTCTTTGGAAGAAGCGGTGAAAAAAATTCGTGGACCAAAGGGTACGGAAGTAAAACTCACTATTTTCCGTGTTGGTGAAGATGATTACCTAACAATAACTGTGAAACGTGATCAGATTCTGGTGAAAAGTGTTCGTTTTGAGATGAAAGATAATGCAATTGCATACATCAGAGTCAATCGTTTTGGTGATGATACAGAGAAGGAGTTCAATATGGCAGTCAAACAAGCACTTTCTGCCAATGCCAAGAAACTTATCATTGATGTACGGAATAACCCAGGAGGATTTCTCGAAACAGCAGTGTCGATGAGTAGCACGATGCTTCCTTTCGGTAAGGTAGTGGTGATGGAAGAAAATGCCAAAGGCGATCGTAAGGAACTCAAGACTCAAGGAAGAGACTTCCTTAGTCACTTGCCTACCGTAGTGCTGATCAACGAAGGAAGTGCGAGTGCTTCAGAGATTCTCGCAGGAGCACTGAAGGATAACCGTGATGATGTTACACTCATTGGCGAGAAATCTTTTGGAAAAGGATCTGTACAAGAACTGATACCACTGAGTAAGACGACAGCGATGAAGGTGACTGTAGCACGCTGGCTCACTCCTGCAGGACATCAGATCAATACAGTCGGCATAACACCTGATATCGAAGTGGAAATTACGAGAGAAGATATCGAAAGCAAACGCGATCCACAGCTCGATAAAGCTCTCGAAATATTAAAGTAAGGAAGCATAACAAAACATCTTACGAAACACTTGACTTGCGCACGAAGAATTTCTATACTTATATATGAATTAATATGTTGAGAATACATCTATGAAAGAAAAACTGACTATAAGGCCACTGGGCGAAAACATACTTATTCAGGTAGAAAAACCAGAAGAGAAAACTTCGGCAGGTATCTATCTTCCTGAGACCGCCAATCCTGATCGTCCACAGATTGGCAAAGTGATTGCAATAGGAGAAAGTGATAAGATAAAAGTGAAATCAGGAGAGAAGGTTGTCTTCAAACGTTATGGAGGTGAAGAAGTGAAAATAGATGGTACCGAATACCTTCTTTCAAACTATAAAGACGTCTTGGCCGTGATTGCCTAAGAGGAGAGGATTTATCTTATTATGGCTCAAGAGTGAGTCCAGATTCAGGAAGAAGGTGTTTATTACTACCACTCAGAGTTTTTGCAGTAAAAATACCGAGATCGGAAAGGAGTACACCTCCTTCAAAAGAACGTGTATCGTTTTCTCCATAGACGATAATCAAAGTGGCAACAGGAAGTTCTGTAGCACGTTTTTCGAGTTCAGAGAGAGGAATATTGATTGATCCTTGTATGTGTTTTTTTGCATAATTTTTTTCCGTCTGGACATCAAGCAGAAAAAATGATGCTAACTCCTTCTGCATTTTTTTGAATGCTTCGAGATCGATATAGGTTACCTTGGATTGATCAACAAAAGACTCAGTGTTCGCTTGAGAAATCATTGGTGCATATATATTCTTCCAACCGTTTATACCCCCTTTTAGAAAGAAATACGGAAATGATTTTCTAGCGAGTATATTTTTCGCAGTCTCAAAAGTTGTATTGTCAGATTCATCGGAAATAATAATGAATGTTGTTGATGAATCAGGGGTAATATTCTCCAGATTGTTTATAGAAATGTTCCGAGAATGTGCAATATGCTCATTATCAAAGGCATTTCTGGTACGGATATCAAGCATGGTAATTTTCTCACCTAACTGAATTTTCTTCATCAGTATTGCAGGTTCTATAGAAGGAATATTCCCTTTGGTGCTATCGGAAATTGCAGCCTCAAGAACATCGTTTCGATCAGTAGTGTTGGTATAAAAAAATCTTTTACCAATAAAATACACTCCAATCAAAAGAATAAACAGGAGTCCAATAAGAAGAGCTTTTCTATCGCGCGTATTTTGCTGGGTTGGTGAAGCCATACTTTTTTATTGTAAGAAACTTCCAAGCAGTGTTTTATTCCCTCGGAGGAAATCTTCTATGGAAACCCTTGATTTTCCTTCGAGCTGGACTTCTTCTAGGAATATGATGCCTTCACTCGTTTGTACCGCTATTTTCTCACCCATTTCAAAAACTTCTCCAAGCATATGAGGTGATTTTGGTGATTGTTTCTGATACGATATTTCCATAAGTTTGAGCCTCACCAGTCCATCTTCCGTCTTCCAAAGTGAGAAAAGTCCTGGCCATGGATAGAGTGCTCGATAACGGTTGTAGATATTAGGCGCTCCTTCAGTCCACATCACGTGACCATCTTCTCTTTCAATGAGTTGACACAGTGTTGCCTCTTCATTCTTCTGAGGGACAGGAGTAATAGTCTGTTCGATAATTTTTGGTAATGTTTCAATTAAGAGTTGTTTTCCGAGCTCAGTCAGTTTCGTGTACAAAATATCTTTCGTATCTTCTGGTTCTATATCAAGAGAAGTCTGAGAAAAGATAGCACCTGTATCCATACCAGCGTCCATCTGCATGATACTGATGCCTGTTTGTGTTTCACCGAGAAGGAGCGCGTTTTGAATAGGGGAAGCACCCCTGAATTTTGGGAGAAGCGAAGCATGAACATTGATACAGCCGAATCCAGGAAGCGCGAGCACCGCATCAGGGAGGATTTTGCCATAGGCCGCTACGACAATAAGATCAGGTTTCAAATCCCGAAGTTTAAGAATGGCTTCTTCATCAAATTTGGCTATTTGGAGCACGGGGATGTTATTTTTTATGGCTTCTTTTTTTATCGCACTTTCCTCGACTTCTTGTTTGCGTCCTACTTTCTGATCAAGCTTTGTCACAACACTGACGATATTGTATTTCTCCTTAACAAGAGCAGAAAGGATTTCTGCAGAAAATGCTGGTGTACCCATAAAAATGGTACGAATCTTTGGACCGCCGATAAAATTTTTTGGCGTAGCAGTTTGTTTCGGGAGGACGAAACTTTTCTGGTCTTTGTGTTTTTTCCCTGTGAGTAAATCGAAGAAAGTAACCATTATTTTTTGTTTAAAGAATTATCGAGGACTTTTTCTGTTGTTTTTTGTAACGATTGATAATAAGTATACCATCCAAATGATCCACTTCGTGTTGTATGACAATGGCAAGGAATCCCGTTGCTCGCATTTTTTTTGGCAGACCTTTTTCGTTCTGATAGCGCAAGGTTATCTCTTCCGAACGAATAATCGGAAAGAATTGACCTGGTAAACTGAGGCATCCTTCTTCAAAGACGATTTTCTCTTGTGAATAAGAAGTGATTTCTGGATTGATAAAATAGTACACTTGGTTATCTACTTCTGCAACAGCAAGACGGAGAGACTTATCAATTTGCGGAGCAGCAAGACCAACACCGTTTTCCTTGTGCATCGTTTCTATCATTTGAGGAAGCAAAGCCTGAATCTCTGGTGATAAGGGATCCTTTACCAGAGCTGTTTTTGTGAGGAGTATTTCGGTAGTATCACCAGTAATGAGTTTGAGCATAGTTTAAAGAAAAGAAAGTGGATCAACATCTATAGTGGTTGTCATATCAATCTTTTGAAGATATGAGCGGACATCATCTGGCAGGGTGTCCTGTGAAGCAATACGAATAATCATTGATGTTTCAAAAAGTTTTTTTGTTGTCAGATATTTCACTTTCTCGGAGATGCTGATACGGTGTTTTTGTTTCGTCTCTGAGAAAAGAAGTACGATGTCTTCATATATCTTCTGCATCTTTTTCGAAACAGCCTGCTCTGTTTTCTCAGAACACGTAATCGCGAAGAGTCTGGAGTATGGAGGGTAGAACAAATCTTCTCTCTCAGTCATTATTTTCTCTAAAAATGCCGTAGAGTCAAACGACTGCACTCTCTGAAAAAAAGTACTCTCCGGATGGAAGGTTTGCACACAGACTTTCAGAGGCACTGTCTTTCTCTGACCCTCTTCTTGGAAGCGTGTCAGTATCTGGAACAGCTTCTCATCGGAACGAAAATCAGCGAAAGAAAGCAAACTATCTGCGTCAATCATACCAATAAGTGCCAGTTTCGGCAAGTGGTGGCTTTTCAAGACCATCTGGGTTCCGATGAGGATATCGATGTTTCCTTGCGAGGATTCTTCATAGAATTTTTCTATGTCTTTCATCGTTCGGAGAGTCTTCGCATCAGCACGGAAGATGCGTGCTCCAGGGAAAAGTTTTCGTACTTCTCTCTCGATACGCTCTGTGCCAAATCCGACATGACGAAAAGTGAGGTGTCCGCAGTGTGGACAGCTCGGAAAAGCGTCTGTCTTGTAAGCACATCCAGTACACCGGAAAATCCCATCATTTTGTAAAGAAAGAATATGCGCTGATTTCGGACAACGAAAAATATTTTTACAATGTTCACATACCGAGAAAGCGTTCATACCTTGGCGATGAATATAGAGGAGCGACTGTGTCTTGTGCATATACGATTCAGTCAAGGCAGTGATAAGCTCTTGTGAAAGTGGAGAGTAGTTTTTCCGAAAGCGTTCAAGACGAAGATTGATGATGTGCATCGTTCCAAAAAGTGGCGGAAGTACTTGCATGGTATTCATCATCTGATAGCTTTGCTCTTCCGCTTTCGCAGAGAAACGACTGTCTACTCCTGGCATACCAGAAACAAAAAGAAGTTTACTCGAAGAGCAAATAGCTAATTCCTTGGCTACTTTCCGAGCATCGTATCTTGGACTCATATTCCATTGTTTATAACCATCATCTTGTTCTTCGAATATGACGATACTTTTGAGATTATTAAATGGTGCAAATAAGCCTTGTCTTGTGGCGAATATGAGTATGGCTTCACCAGATCTGATATGTTCCCAAGCGTGAAAATATTCTCGATCGGTAAGCTTACTATGAAGCGATACTATTTTCTCTGAAGGAAAATACGTCTTTGCAATTTTCTGTAAGGCAGGAAGAAGCACAATTTCTGGGACAACAATGAGCACTTGCCCTTTTCTCCGTGTCATCTTCTTCATAAAATGAGCAAGCCAATGTTCGAAATGGTGCAAAGAGAACATATCGAGGTATGCATACGATACGTCTTTCAATATACAGCAGTCTTGAAGAATGCCCTTGTCTGTAGATGAAAGCTTTGGGAGAGGAGGGAGCATTTCTGTAGACAGATGTACCGTAAGAGCGGTTGTCTTTTTTGGGAGAAAATGTTTCAACACTTTGCCGAGTGATGTGAAATATTCCTCACTGATGTACTGTGCGAGTGCGAGCTGATGAGGAGTAAGAAAAGCAGGAATGATCATTTTGGAATATGATTTCATCCAAAGAGGTTTTGTTCCTGGGAGCGTCTCACACGCAAACACAACGCCTTCGAGAGATCGTTTACCAAATGAAATAGCAATAAGAGAACCGATAGGAAGAGGTTTCTCTGAAGCATAACTAAAAAAAGGTGATTTCCTGAGAGGGAGAATCAAAAGCGGAGCCACTTCAAGTCGATACAGAGATGTTTCTTTCATAGAGAAGGAAAGTATAAAACACTCCCTTCATTCTAGCAAATTTTCTCTCATCGGTCTTTCTTTCTCTACCACTTGATTTTTTGGCTTTTTTAAGCTACGCTCATAATACCCTTATGAATAAAACACGTCGATTATTTGTTGGTATCCCGCTTTCCTCACCGCTTCGTAAGAGACTTACGCAAGAAATGGAAACGTGGCCTAAAGAAGCAGTACTCCGTACGATGGAAGAAAATCTCCACGTGACGCTTTTTTTTCTTGGTTTCGTTCAGGAAGAAGAAGTAGGGGAGATGTGCCGAAGAGTCGGAGAAGTCTGTCAGAATGTTGAATCGTTCGATCTGGAATTCACAGGGATCAAGCTGATGGAGAGTGAAGAATCTCCGAAAATGATTTGGCTCACAGGAGAGGCGAGCGACGAACTTCGCATTCTTCTTCAGAAAATCGAACAAGCATTTTCATCATTTATAAACGAGAAAAAAGTGTATCGTCCTCACATCACACTCGCGAAAATCAAGAAATCCAAGTGGCTCAAGCTTGAGACGAAGCCTGTACTGAAAGACAAACTTTCTTTGATGGAAACAGTAGAAAATATTGCTGTGTTTGAAAGTTTGTCTCTTGATGGGAAGCGTCGTTACGAAGCGATTGATACGTTTCCGCTCATATAGCTTTCCTTACCAAAAAATCTATGGAAATATTGGGAACCATCATCGACAATCATACTCGAGAAGAAATTTTGAAACAGGTAGAAACATTTTTAAGCAAACCGATGTTTCACCAAATAGCAACTGTCAATCCTGAATTTCTTCTTGAAGCAGAAAAGAATAGAGCATTTCAAAATGTGCTGAATCAGTGTGATTTACGCATTGCGGACGGTTTCGGTATCACTCTTGCCTTTCTCTTCAAAGGTGAGAAATTGCGGTGTCGCTTCCCTGGAGCTGATTTGATGGAAGCAATGTTGCATATCGCCAATGAAAAAAAAATGAGCGTATATCTCGCTATCAATAAAAATGGGCTGAGTTCTTTCGAAGAAATAAAAAATGTTCTCTCAAAGGAATATCCGAATCTCATATTGAGTGGTACAGATATCGATAGTGTTCAGAGAGTGAATGAAAGTGCTCTCACATACGATATGCATCATACAAAATATGATATACTTCTTTGCAACTTTGGTGCTCCACGGCAAGAAATATTTTTACAGAGTTTCAAAAAAAAGGATACGGTTCGACTGGCTATGGGCATTGGAGGATCATTTGATTATCTGACTCGCAAACAAAAGCGTGCACCGAAGTGGTTACGAACTATCGGTATGGAGTGGCTCTGGCGTTTCATACTTCAGCCGAAAAGATGGGTGCGTATATGGAAAGCGGTCGTTGTTTTCCCTTTTCACGTATTTTTCGCTACAATAGAGGAACGAAGGAAAAATCTCTAAGTATTTGTAATGTAAAACTCTATGTCTGATACAAAGAATGTTCGCGCGCGTTTCGCACCATCACCGACAGGTCAGCTTCATGTTGGTGGTCTCCGCACAGCTCTCTATAATTATTTGCTTGTGAAAAATCTTGGTGGAAGCTATATCCTGCGTATCGAAGACACTGATCAAAATCGTTTTGTACCAGGAGCACTGGAGAATCTCATTCATATATTAGATGAGATGGGTGTTCATCATGATGAGGGATTATTTTTTGACAACGACGTGCTCATCCAGAAAGGGAATTATGGTCCATACATCCAATCTGAGCGCCTCCCGCTTTATAGGGAATACGTAGAAAAACTTCTTGAAACAGGAAAAGCCTACCATTGCTTTTGTTCTATGACCCGTCTTACGACACTTCGCGAAGAACAAACACAGAAAAAGATGGCTCCTAAATATGATAAATATTGTCTCTCTTTATCTCACGAAGAAGTCGAAGAAAGACTTGCTTCACACGAACCATATGTTATTCGTCTTAATGTGGATGAAGCTCGTGGTGAAATTGTCTTTGACGATTTGGTGCGCGGGCGGGTCTCTATTCATACAAAAGATATTGATGACCAGGTACTGATGAAATCAGATGGGTTTCCGACCTATCATCTCGCCAATGTGATTGATGATCATCTTATGAAGATCTCCCATGTTATTCGTGGTGAAGAATGGATATCTAGCACACCGAAGCATATTTTGATATATGAAGCTTTGGAGTTTCCTCTCCCAAAATTTGCCCATTTACCACTTCTCCTCAATCCGGACAAAAGCAAACTTTCCAAGCGTCAAGGTGATGTGGCTGTTGAAGATTATCTCGTCAAAGGCTATCTCAAAGAAACACTGGTCAATTTTGTTGCTCTTCTTGGTTGGAACCCTGGAGCTGGTAGTACTCAGGAAATCTTTACTTTGGATGAACTGATAGAAAAATTTGATATTTCTCAGATACATAAATCTGGAGCCGTCTTTGATATCAAAAAACTTGATTGGATGAACGCGGAGTATATCAAAAGATTGAGTCTTGATGTGCTTTATGAACAAGCACTCCCTTTCTTTAGTGACAAAGAATTTTTTCGTGCGTGGGAAGAAAATCATCAGCAATTAACAGCTGATGAAAAGAAAGACTTTATGAAACGAGTACTCGAAATCGAACAAGACCGTCTCGTAAAACTCTCTGACATAGGCGAGAATAACCCATTTTTCTTCACAGATACTCTGACGTACGAAAGTGCACTTCTCAATTGGAAAGAGAATACTCCTTCACAAACGAAAGAAGCCTTAGAAAAAGCTCTGACTATTTTAACAGACCTTGCTGATGAAAAATGGCAGATGAGAGAAGTGTTAGAAAAAGTCCTTATGGAAGAAGCAGAGAACCACGCCAAAAGTTTAGGGGGCGCTGAGGCAGGCAAGGGCAAAGGGGATTTCCTCTGGCCACTGCGTGTCGCTCTGACGGGGGCACAGCGTTCCCCATCACCCTTTGATGTAGCTTTTGTCATTGGGAAAACAGAATCAATACGTCGTATTGCTTTGGCTCTTCAAAAACTCGGGTAAATATACCATCAGTGTATGGTATAATAAAAAAATGACATCTCAAAAATACCAATATCATATTTTGTTTTTCATTGCTTGTTTTGTACTGGGAATTTCTTTTTCCCACGCTGTTTTTTCTGACGACACGAGTATTACCAGTCTGACTGATAGCGAAAAAAAAGATCTTGCTAATAAACAAGATCAAATTGATGCTATCAATGCTAAGATAAAAGCCTATAAACAAATTGTTGACCTCAAACAAAGACAAGGATCGACGCTTGCTGATCAAATTACTTCTCTTGAAGCGCAAGCAGGAAAATTAGAGCTTGAGATACAAACGAATAAAGAAAAAATAACTACTCTCGAAGAAGAAATTCATTCTCTTTCAATTCGTATTTCTGAAAAAGAAAGCTTGTTTAATAAACAGAAAGAGATCCTTGCGGAACTGATGCGAGTATATTATGAGGATTACTCCAGTGAAAAAGTAGTCCCAGTGTTTTCGTCTGCAGAAACACTCACCTTTCTCAATCAAGAAAACTGGACAACAGAAGTAGGAGGAAAAATAACCGAATTTCTTGTTTCTGTTAAAGAGCTCAGGGAAAGTCTGGCAAAAGAACGTATCAGCGTAGAAGCAAAGAAGAAAGAAGCAGATGAACTCCATACAAAACTTACAGCACAAGATGATTACCTCGCAAGCACCAGGTCAAACAAAGCCTATCTACTCACAAAGACTCAAGCGGAAGTAAAAAAATATGATTCGCTCGTAGATGATTTACAAAAACAACAAGAGGAGATTCAACAAGAAATCGATTCCATTGAAGCATCAAAAATAAATGAGCTTACTGGTCTTCCGAGTGGAGGGAGTGGAGTACTCTCCTATCCTGTTTCCAAAATAACAATCAGTCAAGGATATGGTAAGACGTCATATTCTTCTCATTATGCTTCAAAAATGCATAATGGTATTGATTTTGCTGGTTCTGTTGGTACATCTATTCTTTCAGCTGGTGATGGGAAAGTGATTGGTACAGGAAACCTTGGTCTCCTTGCTTATGGAAGATGGATCGCTATTGATCACGGTAATGGTCTCACGACGCTCTATGGACATTTGAGTGATTCTGATGTGGATAAGGGTGATACAGTCAAACGTGGTGAGGTCATTGGCAAGATGGGTGGGAAACGTGGTAGTTCTGGCGCAGGAGACTCCACAGGACCACATCTTCATTTTACTGTCTATGGTACAAACTCTTATGAAGTTATTGGTTATAGAGGAAAGCCTCTTCCTGTAGGAGCGAGTATTAATCCAAAAAAATATCTTCCTTAGATACGAAAGAAAAATGCTCTTTAAAATGAACAGCTACAGGTGTACATCTATGTATCCAAAATTTCTTCAAATATAAGCATTTCTCTGTATACATTTCTATCCTCTTTTTTAATCAAAAATGAGTGCACTCTGGTATACATCTATACCTCCTTTTTTCATTCAAAATGCACAAAAAAATATCCTCTCATAAAAACGATATTTTTCTAGGCAAGACTCCCCCGAGAAAATAAAAAAGGGGAGACAAAGAAAATGAAGAGAGGCAGGTATACATCTATGCCCTCGAAATATAGTCAAAACGAAAGAAAATATATCATCGAAAACATATACTGTATAACGTGAGACGAAACGTATACAAAGAAGTGGTATAGATGTATCAGAAATTATTATGAGGGCCTCATACGCGATTATACGCATTCGTTTTTGATGGTTTTTCTGAGGGTAATCGAGGAGGAGTGAAACACTATGGTAAGTGCGATTGCTTTGGCAGAGTTCTTTTATATAAAGGCTTTCTTTTTCATTGTATGTCGTATAAGTTACATAAGTCGACATTACATCAATAAAACGAAAAGGTAAAATTTTATCATACAAAATATACTCCTTTCCTTTTTTTCTTCATTTGTAGAAAAAGAATGCCCTCTCTTCTGAGAGTATTGTACAAAAGGTACAGCACATTTTTGTATCAGAACATTTTCTTCTCTTTGTATGTAACTTTTAGTTTACCAAACATTCACTATGAAAGAAGAAATAAAATTTCTACAATAAAAAACCGGAGATTCTGTGGTTACAGAATGTTCCGGTTCTCCGAAGACAGACCTAGACTTTTCTCTAGTAATAATAAACAACTCGATTTTTTCCGAATATTTTTCCGACACGCATCGCCTGCTCCGCTCGATTAACTGTT
Organism: Candidatus Moranbacteria bacterium CG_4_8_14_3_um_filter_41_13; assembly: GCA_002782305.1. GTDB lineage: Bacteria > Patescibacteriota > Minisyncoccia > Moranbacterales > UBA1568 > UBA1568. The sequence continues at coordinate 18,412 of PFHN01000032.1, forward strand.
CTCTTGGCTTTTTTCCAGAAAAGCCTTTCATTATGGGTGATGATGGGCTCAGAGAACTGCGTTACGCCGATACTGGCGGAAATACCTATTGTTGACAGTCTTTTTTGTA
>PFHN01000099.1 GCA_002782305.1 Candidatus Moranbacteria bacterium CG_4_8_14_3_um_filter_41_13
TTATGTTCCACGTGGAACATTGTTCTTAATCCATATTATGTTATTTGTATGTATTTAATCTTCTTGTGGTATGACCCTATTTTTTAGATACTGATTATGATGTTCCACGTGGAACATTTGATAGAAAATACCTTTAATAAAGCAAAATTAATAAATAAAAAAGGTCACAATCTTTTATAAAAAGTATTTTTTTGACTAGAATACCTTTTTTAACGAGGTTATAAATTGCGCGATATGTTCCACGTGGAACATAATTTTTTTATATTGAATACACGAGCAATATATAAAATAAAATGAGTGATTACAATTATTAGCATAAACACTCTAGATGTTCCACGTGGAACATTACAGCAACTCTTAAATATATGCGCCTGAGGTATTTTTTTAAAAAAAGTGAAATATAGGAGGGATTGTGTTTATGCAATAAATGTTCCGCGTGGAATATAGCTTTAAAGATGTTTTATACAAGTTAATAATTGTGAATAAAAAAAGATCACATCTTTTTATGAATACCATTTTTTTATTGGTTTTTATTGAGTTCTGGTTCATTAAAGAATATTATGTTCCACGTGGAACATAATTGACACTGCTTATATATACTTGACAAAAGTATATATTCATTTCATAATATTAATATATGAGAATACAGAAGAAGAATAAAAGATGTACATTTAATTTTGTGCCCTGGATGGAATGTAAGAAAACAACATTGACGAAACGTAAAGAAAACAGTATGATAAAGAGTAAGAAGAAATTTTATAAAGTAGTTTTTTGGCTTTACAGTAAGATAAAATAAAGACACTATACAGAATAATCGGGCCGTTAGCACAGTTGGTAGCGCGCTTCCATGGCATGGAAGAGGTCGCCGGTTCGAATCCGGCACGGTCCACATCGTTTGATCAATATTGCCCTTGTAGTTCAATGGATAGAACGGCTCACTCCTAACGAGTAAATGCAGGTCCGATTCCTGCCGAGGGCACATTTTTATCGAATTTTATAGAGAAATAAAGGAGAATTATTTTTTTACGAACAAGAATATGTCAGTACCGCGTATTATAAAGGTAAATGAACTCCTTCGTAAACTTCTTGGAGAGACTATGGAAAGGGAGCTTTCTTTAAAGAAGGGGGTTTTCATTACCATTGCCAAGATTGACACATCGCGAGATCTTAGATATACTCGGATGTTTATTAGTGTTTTTCCAGAACAGGAATCACACTATGTAACAGAGACTTTGAAGAAAGAATTACCAAAAATTCAAAAAGAGCTTTATACAAAGCTTCATATGAAACCTATGCCAAAATTATCTTTTAAGATTGATACAACAGCACAAGAAGCAGATGTTGTTGAAAAGCTTTTGAAAGAAATATTTTAGCTTATATAAGGTCTTTTATAGAGTTATACCAAGTTATACTATTGTGGTATAACATTTATATATACAGAGTATTATCCTTGGAGCATCTTTCTTTTTTATGACGAATTTTGAGTCAGAATTTCATACGCTAAAGTATATTATTGCAAAATCAGAAAGGATTCTTCTTTTTGCGCACAGTAGACCAGACGCTGACACTATTGGTGCTAATCTTGCTATGGCGGAATATCTGAAAAGCTGTGGAAAACATGTGGATATTTCTTGTTTTGATGCTTTCCCTGATGCTATGAAAGTTTTATTTCAAGGGATATTTCTTCATCCGAATCAAATTGATATGGAGAGTTACGATGCTATTATTGCTTCTGATAGTGTTGATCGTGGTTTTGATAAAATTCGCAATTCCTTTCGTGAGAATCAAGTTATTGTGCTTATTGATCATCATCCCGATATATGTCTTACGGGAGATGTGGTAATCATTGATCCAGAGTATTCATCATCATCAGAACTAATATATCTTTTTTTAACCTCAGTGGAGGCAAGAATTACTCAAAAAATAGCAAGTATGCTTCTTACAGGCATTCTCTTTGACACTGGCGGACTCCAACATTCTAATGTTTCGCCACGCGTGATGGAAATTTCTTCAGATTTAATCAAAAAAGGAGCGCCTCTTGAGAAGATAACACAAGCAATCTTTTCAAAGAAAAATCTTGCAGCACTGAAACTTTGGGGGAGAGCATTTGAAAAGGCTCGTTTGAATAAAAAAAATGGTATGTTGGTGACCGCTATCACAAGACGAGACATAGAGGAATGTCAGGCGTTGCCTGAAGATATTTATCAAGTTTCATCTATACTGAGCGCTGTTCCTGATGTAAGGTTTGCGCTTGTTCTTTCAGAACGTGATGAGAATACCATAAGGGCCAGTCTTCGTTCAGCTGATAAATCTGAAGTGGATGTTTCTTTGATTGCACATAATTTTGGAGGAGGTGGACACAAACTTGCGAGTGGTTTTGAAATACCAGGAAAACTTGTTGAAACAAATGAAGGATGGAGGGTAGAATAAAAAAAACTATGACAGATAAAAAAGAAGCTCTTAAAAAAGTGAACGCTTTTTGGATAGAGCATTGTACCTGCAGTTTGCGCAAAGAAGCCTTGCAAGCAGTTCCTGGGGATGGGAGTGCTGATGCAGAGATACTTTTTATTGGTGAAGCTCCTGGGAAGAAAGAGGATCTCCTCGGTGTGCCGTTTATTGGATCAGCAGGGAAATTCCTCAGTGAAATGCTGGCTTCTATCAAGCTTAAACGTGAAGATATTTTTATAACAAATGTCGTCAAGTATCGTCCACCAGAAAATCGTGATCCCTCGCCAGAAGAGAAAGAAGCCTGCCGACAGTGGCTCGTCGATCAAGTGGAGATCATCGATCCTGTGCTCATCGTCACGCTCGGGCGACACGCGATGAAGAACTTTATTCTCGATAAAAAAATTTCAGATGTCCACGGAAAAACTTTTTACGTCACATCTCCAGACCTCGGCACGAGAACATTCTACTGTCTCTATCATCCGGCTGCCGCGCTCTACAATGGAGGACTCCGAGAGGCACTGAAAAAAGATTTCAAAAAAATCCCGAGCCTTCTTAAGAAAATTCAAAAAAAGAAATAATAAAATCTCGATCACTCGGGATTCTTTTTAGGATGTCTCTACAAAATTTCAAATTATTTTGAGAACTTCTTCCCTATTCGTGTGCAATATTCTTGATATCTTCTGAGGTGATCCCTTCTTCTGTTTCTAATCTCAATGTTATTTTCTCTTCATTCCAAAGAGGGATAAGAAAAAAAAGAAGTATCGCAGAGATCCAGAATGCAAGGGTAGTCGCTTTCATAATAACCTTTCTGAGCTATACTTAAGAGTTGAACAAAGAACTTTTTCGGTTTTCCGAAGATAGCACTCTAGCAGAACTTCAGAGTAAAAACAAGAGTCACGCGAAAACAAAAAACCGAGCAATAAACTCAGTCTTTCTTTTAGTGGGCGAGGAGGGACTTGAACCCTCATGCCTTTAGAGCACAACATTTTAAGTGTCGCGTGTATACCATTCCACCACTCGCCCATATTTTAACCTCTCTTCTTATTTTTTCCTCTGTGAGTCGGTTTTAAACTATGACAATTTGGACATAGTACCTTGAGATTCATCATTCTATTATCACTTTTATCTCCATTGATATGATGTAATTCAAGAGGTATCCGTCCGTCCTCAGAAACTTTTCTCCAGCGACATTCTTCGCATTCTTTTTTCTTCAATCCAGCAGAGAATAACCTTTTTTTTAGTTTAAAACTCTGATAACTTGAATTTTCAATAAGTATTTTTTCTAATGAAAGTGGTTTTTTTCGAGCAAACGGCATGCCTTTATTCCAACCCATTCCTAAAAAATGAGAGGTATCGATTTTAAGCTCCTTCATTTTCTTCTGAACTTGGACATAGTTACCTCCTGCAGGTACTAGCCCTAAGGCATAAATAACTTGCCGAATACTCCTTGATTTCTTTACCGCTGAAATAATATCCGAATTGGTCCATTTTTTATTTCGCATATTAATAATGGTATAAAGTATTATTACTTTGAGTATACCATTATAACGTCAGTATTTCAAATAACTATGAGGTCCGAAACAGAGTTGAACTGTTGTAAAAGGTTTTGCAGACCTTCGCCTAACCGCTCGGCCATCGGACCAATCTTCATTATTTCTTATGAGATAACATTCCTATTCTAGCGAAATTTTCCCTGAGCGTCAATGAAGCAAACAAAAACACCTCCGGTAAAGGGAAGTGTTTTTGTGTCCTTTAGTATACTATTTCTGCTACGAGATTCTGGCGACCAAATGCGAATGCCTCATCCTTAGTTTCCATATAAATATCGAAATGGTTGCCTTTGATGGCACCTCCCCGGTCCTCACAACGGAGGACGCCAACGCCTTCAATGGCAATTTTTGTCCCAAAAGGATAAGAAGGAGGGCAGGCGAGAGTGCGAGACTCTGCTACCTTGATCCCAGAAGCAGTGATACCATCAGACTTCCCACATTCATCGGCTGCTGCAGTATAGGCTGAGGCATTAATGATGAATTTTTCCTTAGGAAGAAGTGACCATAAATATTCCTGCTTCTGCTTCCAATGATCAAGTGTCTTTTCTTCAAATGTCCGTGTCTCAGTATGTACCACACGAGCCACTGATCGCTTCTTTTCAATCTCAAATGTCCACTTCAAAAGAAAAGGGTCACTTTTGAAACTATAGAGGCTTGTCAGAGGGGTCTCGTTTTGTTCTGTTTCTGCTTGTGCTGTATTTATATTGAAAAGAGCTACTGTTAGCGCTACTGCGAAAAGAAAATCTTTTCGAAACATCATAGATTGTCTTTAGGAGTAAACCACCATCCCTCGTAAGGGAGATAGGTCGACATTCAAGTCAACTAACGATGATAGCACAAATTATAATTATTGTCAAGTGTAGTTTCTCTATATTTGGCTTATACAAAGCATACTTTTTCATTAGAAGCAATATTGTCCTTCATTTAAGCCAACAAAGAAAGTGATAAAAATAAGCCTTTTAAGGCTCATTTTATGCAATTTTACTCTCTAACTAATGGTCGAAAGTTCATTCTTTCCTTCCTGTGTGAGCTGTAGCGACAATATGAAGATAGATACGATAATAGTCGTACAGATAAGACAAAGGATACAATATGCGTGAATGAAGCGGATTTCTCTATAGATAATGAAACCATTAAAGCACATCCCCATTCCAGAAAGAATGGTGAGGACTTTCGCTTGGACGTAAGAAGATTTTCTGTATCCATACCAGGCCAGCCCGAGAAGAATTGGATAGACAACAAACGCTACCCATGGGAAGGGGATGCCAAAAACAAGCGAGAGGGGATTCCTTAATACATCCGTGCAAGAGCTCCATCCTGAAAAATCACATATTGTTGTCAATTTGTAAGGATTAATGAAATGATAAATGTACGCCTTGTAACTCAAATACATCGCATTTACTATTGCAATACCGGCAAGCACCATAATAATACGATATTTTTTCATAAGAGATATTGAAATTTGATATTTAT
>PFHN01000019.1:0-382 GCA_002782305.1 Candidatus Moranbacteria bacterium CG_4_8_14_3_um_filter_41_13
TCCACCAATGTGGATTTCCATAATATCACTATGGATAATATTGTCGCACTTTCGGTACAGATTGTCTTTCAAACGTTGGATAGTCCGTTCATTACCAGGGATAACCGAAGAAGAGAAAACAATGGTATCATTCTTCTGCAGTTTGATGAAACGATGATTGTCCGTCACGATACGGGAAAGAGCCGCATTGAGTTCTCCTTGGGCGCCGGTACAAATAATAACTACCTGATCATCTTTGTATTTGTGAATATCATTCACGGTAATGAGTGTCTCTTTCTTCACTTTGATATAGCCGAGTTCCTTGGCTACTTCGATATTCATTTTCATACTATACCCTTCGAGCGCCACTTTCTTTCCGAGCTGTTCGGCGTATTCAATGAGA
>PFHN01000019.1:445-1055 GCA_002782305.1 Candidatus Moranbacteria bacterium CG_4_8_14_3_um_filter_41_13
ATCAGGTTCTTCAGGTTCTGATGCACTTCCTGTTCTGATGGTGGAAGACCTTTCTTCAGTGCTCCCAAACTTTCGAGCATCAGGATTGTTGGTCTTGGTAAGTTTGCCAAATGCTTGTAAGAAATTTCTTTTTCTTCTATTGGATCATTAGCAATCGTCCAGTCTCCCATATGGATAACTGAACCGACTGGGGAAAGGAGCACAATACCAATGGCATCCATAATAGAGTGTTCCACTTCGAAGAAACGGGCCTCGAAAGCACCAACGCGGATACGATCAGTAATATTGTTGATACGCACCGTTTTGAGACGACTTCCTGCTCCTTTTTCTTGGTCCTCAACTTTGTGCTTGATGAGAGCTAGTGTCAAATCACGAGAGATGACTGGCGGATAACCGAGTTGTTTCAGAAGGATTGGTGCAGCACCGATGTGATCGAGATGACCATGCGTGAAGATTACACCACGAATATTTTTTTCTTTTCCCTTGAGATAATTGACATTAGGAATGATATAATCGATACCTGGCATATCTTCTTCTGGAAACTGAAGTCCCATATCGATAATCACAATATCATTGCCATATTCAAAGACAGTCATATTGCGACCCACTT
>PFHN01000098.1 GCA_002782305.1 Candidatus Moranbacteria bacterium CG_4_8_14_3_um_filter_41_13
CAGTAACTGGGTTAGTGACCACAGTAACATCTTCAGGATTCCATAAATCTCCGGAAGCAGTATCATAATTAAGATCCTCTGTCATCCAACAGTGAGGCACTATGCCTGTCACAAAAGTCGATGCTGGATATGTCACTCCACCATATTCCACCTGGTGACAGGTCGGGGTAATATTTATCTCGATAGCACGGTTATTCGTACCATACAAACTCTGAAACTTCACTTTCCGTACCGCATCATGCCAATTGGTATCATTACAAGTAACGACGGTATCATTAATATCGTAAAATTTCGCTGTATAAGTACCATCTGTCGTGCTACCCGATATAGTCGATCCAGAACATGATGAACTAAGAGAAGTAGCTAAATTACTAATTGTTGGATACGGATCCGGGTCTCCTGGCGTGGTATATATTTTCTGAAGCATCCTTTCAAGGATGCTGTCGGCTGACTGAAAAGCGATGTTGGAACTTTTGCTCGAGAGCGAAGATTTTCTCGCGATGGCTGAGATGGTAGCGAGCGATACAGCACTCATCAGAAGAAATGAAAGTACAACGAGTGAGAACACCAGTGCAGAACCTTTGTAGTAACGATGCATAAGCATAAACATTATTTTTCTTTGAGTATACCACATCTCACAAAAGGAATCTATAGCTCAACCAAGTTTTTTGTATACTAATGTAAGCATAAAAAATATAACACTCAGCATCACGATAGTTGCGCCCGCAGGAATATCAAACAAAAACGAGAAAATAATACCGAAGAAGACAGAAAGAAGAGAAAAGAGAATGGAAAGAAAGAGCGCCTGCTTGAACCCACGAGCGATCTGGAGCGCCGATACCGATGGTAAGATAAGCAGAGCCGAAACAAGCATCACTCCCACGACCTTGATAGAAAGTACGACGGTAACGGCTGTGAGGAGCGTCAGCAAGATATTGATAAAATTTGTATGAATGCCTGTTGTTTTGGCATATTCCTCATCAAAAGTCGCGGAAAAAAGATCCCAGTAGAAAAAGTAAAGCATAGAAAGTACGAGAAACGAAAGCGTCACCGAAAATATCACTTCGGTCTCACTGATAGCGAGGATATTACCAAAAAGATAACTGAAGAGGTCAACATTGAAACCTTTGGAAAGACTGGCGAGGATGACTCCTCCTGAGATACCAACCGCTGATACGATGCCAATAGAAGCATCACCATACACTTTTGCCTTCTCAGTAATTTTCAGTATGAAGTAAGAGCCGATCATCACTACCGGTACCGCAATGTAGAGAGGATACACCCCGAAGAAGAGTCCGAGTGCAATCGCTCCAAAACTTACGTGCGACAAGCCGTCTCCGATGAGCGACATCCGACGAAGAACCAGAAACATACCGAGTGTCGCACACGTCAGCGCCACAAAACCTCCAGCGATGAAAGCCTTCTGTATGAACGCGTATTCAAAAAAAGTGAAAAAGGATGTGTCAATCATTGGAATGAGAATAATGAATATGAT
>PFHN01000070.1 GCA_002782305.1 Candidatus Moranbacteria bacterium CG_4_8_14_3_um_filter_41_13
CGAAAAATTTCCTATGGATGCCGTAGAGTGAGGGAATATTTTTCGTAAATAAAGAAGAGCTTTTGAGTCTGGAGCAGAGAAAAAAGATTGCTTTTGGTTCTTTTCCTCTACAAGATTGGAAGGATTGCTCTGCAAAGGAGAATACAGGTCTCATACATTCTCTCTTTGATAATGCCGTCACATCGCCCTCAAAGGTTGATTGTTTCTGAGAAGTGTGTATACTACGATAGTAGTAACTCATTAATAGGATATACTCTTATGGCAGAAGAAACAGTCGCTCAAACAGGACATTGTATGAAGTGCAAAGAAAAAAGAGAGATGAAAGACGTCGAAGAGGTAGAGATGAAAAACGGACGCAAAGCAATGAAAGGTCTTTGTGCTACGTGTGGTACGAAGATGTTCAAAATCCTTGGTAACAAGAAATAGCATCAGTCCAATAAGAAAAGAGCCCTACTGTATAAGCAGAGCTCTTTTTTATATACGTCTTTCTCGTTCCATCGCTCTGCCCTAAATATCCAGATTCTTCACTGTTTTCGCGTGTGTCTGGATGAAGCGACGACGAGGCTCAACTTCGTTCCCCATCAAAATATCAAAGAGTTCATCGGCAGCTTCTGCGTCTTCGATGTTCACTTTGAGCATAATACGGTTATCAGGATCCATCGTTGTTTCCCAGAGTTGTTCTGGGTTCATTTCTCCGAGACCTTTGTATCGCTGAAGAGTGATACCGTGAGCACTGGCCCCTTCCCCTTCATTCTCTACAAGTACCACAGCGTCTTCGGCAGATGCTTCTTCTTCAGATTCTTCTTTCTTCGATTTCTTCCCTTTCTTCGTCGACGCTTTTTCTGATGCGAGTTTTTTCATTTCTTCTATGATACGAAGTTTGTCTTCTTCGGTATACGCATACCGTGTGTCTTTGCCCTTCTGTACACGGTAGAGTGGTGGCTGAGCAATGAAGACGTGTCCCTCGCGAATGAGCGATTCATAATACCGATAGAAGAACGTGAGCAGAAGCGTACGGATGTGAGCACCATCGACATCGGCATCGGCCATAATAATCACCTTACCATAACGAAGCTTCGAAAGATCAAAGGTTTCACCAATACCAGCGCCGAGAGCGATGATAATCGGTTTCAAAGTATCAGACTTCACGACTTTATCAAGGCTTGTTTTTTCGACATTGACGAGTTTACCGCGGAGAGGCAAGATAGCCTGAAACTCACGGTTGCGTCCCTGCTTCGCACTGCCACCTGCAGAGTCTCCTTCTACGATGTACACTTCAGAACGCTCAGCATCACGTGTGGTACAATCAGCGAGTTTACCAGGAAGCGTCATCCCTTCGAGCGCTCCCTTGCGTAGCACAGCGTCCTTAGCAGCACGAGCAGCGATGCGAGCCCTCACTGTGAGCAAACATTTGTCGATCATCGCTCGTGCATCGTTTGGATGTGTTTCGAGAAATTCTGCGAGTCCCTCAGAAGTTACTTGAGAAACAGCACCCCTCACTTCATTGTTATTGAGTTTGTCTTTCGTCTGTCCTTCAAACTGAGGATTTGCCAACTTCACAGAAATAACTGCCGTAAGACCTTCGCTCAAATCTTCGGACGTGAAAGATCCTTCTTTTTCTTTGAGTAAATTATTCTTCTTGGCATAATCATTCATCGTGCGCGTCAATGCCATTTTGAATCCTGTCACATGTGTCCCTCCCCCTGGGTTCAGAATGTTGTTGGCAAAAGAATACATATGTTCCTTGAATCCATCAGTGAATTGAAAAGAAACTTCTGTATAAATATCATTCACTGTTTTCTCAATGTAGACAGGAGTCACATTCTTCACAGCTTTTTTTCTATTTAAAAACTTCACAAAAGACACGATACCTGAATCGAAATAAAAACTTTGACGTTCTGCCTTGTACGTTTCTTTTTCATTCATCACTTCCCGACAATCCTCGGCGTGAATACGAATACCTTTGGTAAGAAAAGCTTGGTAACGGAGATATTCGAGGATTTTGTTCCAAGAATAGCTAATCTCAGGAAAGATTTCTGGATCAGCCTGAAAGGCAACGGTTGTACCTGTTGTCTTGGATTTTCCGATGGCCTTCACATCAGCGACTGGTTTGCCTCGATGATATTCCTGCACCCATACCTTCCCCTCACGCATCACCGTCACCCGCGTCACAATCGAAAGAGCGTTCACCACTGATACACCGACACCGTGGAGACCTCCTGATATTTTGTATCCACCTTCACCACCGAATTTTCCTCCAGCGTGAAGCACTGTCATAACAGTTTCCAGTGTTGATTTTTTGGTTTGAGGGTGGATCTCCACAGGGATACCACGACCATCATCCGTCACTTCTACCCAGTTATCCGGCAAAAGACGAATGAGGATACTCGTGCAATGCCCTGCCATCGCTTCATCGATCGAGTTGTTTACCACTTCCCAAATCAGATGGTGGAGTCCCTCAAGAGATGTTCCTCCGATGTACATACCAGGGCGCTTCCTCACTGGATCAAGCCCTTCGAGTACCTGAATCGATTTTGCACCATAACTTGTTTGTTCTTTCTTTGCCATAAAGTCAGTATTGTGGAGAAATTAATATGTATAAAAACTTATTTGTTGGTATGAGAGAGATAGCGAAACGTGAATTCAAGCAGGAGTATCAAAGCAAAAAGAAGAGAGGCATCCCACCATACGAGGATATGCATATACTGAAAAAGAAGCATTCCTGTCAGGAAAAATGAAAGCAGTATCGCCTGCCTAATAATCCCCATCAAATTGGCAACCGTCGTGTCATCACTCGACATCTTTCGATACAGAGAAATGAGGAGGAGGAGAAATATCCCTACCCAAGCAACGAAAAATACGAGAAAAAACAAGGTAACAGCCGTACTCCCCATCTCCTCTGGATCGAAGAGAAAAATGATTCCCATCCATGCAGATACCGTCAGCAATGTAAAAAAACGGATACCAAAGAGATATGAAGAAAGTGACATAGTATTTCGATTGCAAATCCCTTGATCTTAAACGCTCCTTTTCCTATTCTACCTCATTTCCAGAAAAAGAGCAACTCCTTTCTCAAACGATTTTTTGCTTTATTATTGGTCTTTATACTGATTTTATACTCCAGAAAGTAAGAAAAAACCCTGCTTTTATAGCAGGGCACTTTCTTCTGTTAGGCTCTAGAAACGTAGGTTCCTTTTTCGGTATTGATAACGAGTTTGTCCCCTACCTTGATAAACAGTGGTGCAGTGATCTGGAGTCCTGTTTCGAGGGTCACTACTTTCCCTCCGCCCGATGCTGTATCACCCTTGATACCTGGAGGCGCATCAGTGACGGTGAGTGTCACCTTCACAGGAGGGTCGACATTGATCGGTTTTCCATTCCAGTTGAGTACGGACATCTCTGTTCCTTCAACGAGGTAAGATGTCATATCTCCAAGCACTTCCTTCGACAAAGAAAATTGATCGAACGTCTCTGTATCCATAAACTGGTATTCGTCTCCTTCGTGATAGAGATACTGAGCATGAGATTTAGAAATTTCTGCTTCTTCTACTTTTTCTGCTCCTTGGAACGTATAATCGATGATGACGCCCGAAAGCAGGTTTTTTAGTTTCGTGCGCATCACAGCTCCGCCTCGTCCAATTTTGGAATGAAGGTACTCCAAGACAACATATGGTTCATTATTCCAAATAATTTTTTTTCCTGTTTTGATATCGGTCATGTTTAACATAAAAACATATCAACATTATCTACTTATTTGATCACGTAAGGAATAAGTGCCATAAAACGAGCACGCTTCACAGCGAGTGACAACTCTCTTTGTTCTTTGGCTGTAAGACCGTATTTCTTTGGTGGATACATTTTTCCTTGTGAATTGAGAAATCTACGAAGGAAATAAGCGTCTTTATAATCAAGATTTGCGAGCTTCTTGCTCATTGCTTCTTCCATAATGTTGTAATAATAAATGATAATAAATAATAAGTGATGATTGATAAGTGACACACAAAGAGGATAATAGATAAAACGAAAAAGTTTTTCTCAAGTCATTTATCTTGCTCTGTCATCTTGCATCTCTTATCATGCATCTTCTTTAGAATGGTACATCTTCAATTTTTATTTCATCCCTTTCGTCGTCAAGATTGATGGTTGGGATTTCTTCTTCAATAGGTGCGGGTTTCGATACTGATGGTGTACCCTTGGCGAAACGATCTGAGGGAGCACTCGTACTGTGAGGAGCGCTGTTCCCTCCTTGCGATGCACCCTGGGCACGACTTCCGAGTTGCATATTCTCACCGATGATTTCTGTCGTGCGACGAGTAGTGCCATCTTTGGCTGTATACTCCCTCGTTTGCAGACGACCTTCGATGAAACATTCTTGCCCTTTTGTGAGATACTGACCGGCTATTTCTGCCAAACGTCCCCACAAAACAATATTATGAAATTCTGTCTTTTCTTGTTTGGTCCCGCTTTTATCGGTCCAAAAATTATTGGTTGCTATCGAAAGCGTGGCTACCGATTGCCCCCCAGGAGTGGTACGGATTTCTGGATCACGAGTCACTCTGCCGACAAGAATAACTTTGTTTACGTTCATAAGCGCATTATTAATGACTTATTAAAAAACGATTGATTAAATATCCAATTTTGCTTTCAGTTGATTGTCAATTTCTTCATTGCTCACTTTCTTCGCTTCTTCTTTCGGTGCGACAGGAGCTTGTGGCATCGGACGCATTGCACCACGCTTCTCGTAATGCCCTCCTCGGCTTTCTACTTTTGGTCGTTCAACACGTGGGATGGCTTTGAGTTCTGGCAGGTCTTTTGCAAGAAGAATAATGAAGCGGAGTACATCTTTCGACAATTGTAGCGCTCTATTGATGGTCGCAAGAGGATGTACAGCTACTTCCTGTCCGCTTGCATCTACTTCGTCTTTGTCAGGCAAAGTGAAACGACGGGCAATATAAATACCTCGAGTTTCTTTCTTCACTTCATATGCCATCTTGCGTTTCTCTTCTGTTGCCACAGCAAGAAATGTGCCCCCTTCAGCAGTCACTATTTTTTCCACTTCTTCTTTGATTCTTGGCAATTCACTTTCTTTCGATTCGCCAACGAGATAACAGAGTTCGTATTCAATCATACTTTTGATTGCTTTAATAAATTACTCAAATAATTAAAAAAAATGCCCAGCAGAGAAAACCTACCCTGCGGGGATATGTTTCTTCTAATCCTTTTTCAAGGCGGAAGAAATGTCGGGCTTTCTTTGTTGTATGCGCACTGTATCAGACATTCTCCTTTTTGGCAAGTTTTATCTCTTGCATACTCCTTACTGACTAAACGTCGAGACTGGCAAAAAGCCTGGGCGCTACACACAGAAATTAAATTTTGAACCCTTTTTCAAAAAGTTCTTTCAGTTTTCTTCTCCCAGCTCCACTTTTCCACCACAATTCACGCTTCTTTGCTTCGTGCATAGTTTCAAACTCCTCTGTAAAAATCAGCTCCAATGGCCTCCTATGAGCCGTTGACTTTACTTCGCCCTTACAATGTTGTATAAAACGTGCTTTTACATCTTGGGAATATCCAACATAAGTTTTTTTTATCTTTAAAAACTTTGAAGAAAATAAATATAAAACATACGATTTGAGAGCGGGTAGGGGGAGTCGAACCCCCGTCCTCAGCTTGGAAGGCTGATATAATAAACCGTTATACGACACCCGCTTATTCTTATTACTCTCTATCTTCTGGATACTCTTACTTCCCCTCTTCTACCGTTGTTGCCTGAATACCAGTGAAAGGATCCATATGACGATTCTCTTTAGAAACACCAAGATCAACTAACATTTTCTCTATCGCTTCACTGAAATAGGGCGATCCAACAATATAATACAGACAATTCGGAATATCTTCAATATATTTCTTGAGTATATCAGCACAGATATACCCTCGTTCATCATTCTCTTTCGCGCAAGCATCTGTAGATTTGCTCAGTACAGTCACATAACGAAGATGATCAAGTGCGATATTTTGTATTTCTTCATCAAATGTAGCATCTTTCGTAAAACGATTGGCATACAGAAGAGTGAAGCTTCGCTGACTCTTTTCATATTCTGCTTGCTTCAAAATACTACGTACTGGTGTAATGCCAATGCCTCCGACAAGGAACACTATCGGTCTGTTATCTTCTTTAAGCACTGTAAAGAACCCTACTGCTTTGGTAATAACGACCGTCATACCCGGAGTCATAGCCCAGCATACTTGTTTGAAAGAACTCATACTTCTTCTCATTGAAAAATAGAGCTCAGACTCACAGGGAGCTGAGGATATAGACAAAGAACGAATAAGTCCCCTTTTGTCTATTTCAATTCCTTCAATCTTCGGGACTTCCAAAGCAACGTACTGACCAGCAGTGAAAGTATAACCCTCTGGCTTATCAAAGATAAAAAGACGTGTGCCATCAGCAACGTCACGAACTTCTTTGAGTGTCAGCGTAAATCCCTGCATACAAGCACGAAGACTAATAATTACTCTTTTCAGTATACTCTTTTACGAGCGTCTTGTCAAAATGAATTTCTGCTTTCTCTTCTAATATTATGTCCTTCTTTTTCTATACAATATCGTGCAGAATATTCTCATACTTAGCGATTTCCAAGAGCATCATAAGTACCTCCGCCAGTTTCTCGGTATCATGCCTGATAAATGAACGTGTATGTGCTATCTTGTCCCCTCGAGAAAAATAGACCTTCTCCGCACTCAGAAAATCTGATTGGATGACACGATATGTCCTTTTCTTCTGAAGTGTCTTATCAAAAGACACTAATTCACTTTCTCGCTCATATTTTTTCAGGAGCGTCTTACTCGGTTTCCCTGTGTTATAGGTTACGAAATCCACTCTCCCTTTACCGATATAATTTTCTATCGCCTCGATATAATTATCAAGTGTAAATCCATCAGTCTGCCCCTTTTTATTCACGAGATTGCAATTATAGACCACTTTGGCTTTCGATTTTCGTATCGCTTCAGGAATACCCGTCACCAGAAGATTGGGTACAATAGAACAATAATGATTGCCTGGTCCCATCACAATGAGGTCAGCAGAAAGAATTTTCTCTAAAGCCCGTGGATTGGCTTTGGCTTTCGGTGAAAGATACATTTTTTCAACTCCCAACTTTTGGATCTCAAAGTTATGATTGATTTCATTTTCCCCATGAAGCAGTCCATTGTTCTTAAGTTTGATAAGAAGATTTGTATCACTATTGGTAACTGGAATAACCTCGCCTTTGACATTCAGTATTTTTGCAGCCTCCCCAACTCCCGTAGCGAAACTGCCAGTCACCTTTTCAAGAGCCGAAAGAAAAAGATTGCCAAAACTGTGCCCAGAGAGCCCTCCTTCTTCGAAGCGATAATTCATCAGCGTCCGAAGCATCTCCGATGAATCAGAAAGTGCCACCAGACACTGACGGACATCACCAGGAGGCAGGACGCCGAGCTCATCACGAAGAATACCTGTTGATCCTCCATCATCCGCCATCGAAACAATGGCCGAAAGTTCAATCGGATATTTCTTCAAACCAGAAAGCAGAGTAAAACTCCCTGTTCCTCCACCAATGGTTACTACTTTTTTCATAAGCTTTTACTGTTTGTCCAAAGACCATTTATTAAATTCATTTTTTTCTTCCTCGTCCATCCTTTTATTTGTTCTTCTCGTCGACGAGCAAGAATGAGGGATGGATAACTCTCATAGTATATCAAATATACAGGCCGTCGCATTCTTGTCCAAAGAGATGCTTCTCCTGAATAATGTTCTTTCAAGCGATTCTTTACATTGACTGTTGACCCACAATAGAAACTGTCATCTTTACATAATAACATATAAACAAAAAATGCCCCTTCGACAGGCTCAGGGCACTCGACTTCTTGTATATTTTTTTGAAACCTCACCATAGATATGGGTCGAAGACCATGAGCGGAATTCTAGCGCAGCTGGAATGAAGTCGAATGGTCGGAGCACTCGGAATCGAACCGAGACTACGTGCGCCCAAGGCACGCGTACTACCACTATACTATGCTCCGATAATTACAACCCGCGTCACTCCAACAAGAAGTAAGAGGCGGGTTATAATTCTATCTTTCTTATCAAAGACTTCTCGCGAAGTATCTTCGATATTTTCTCTTATCTTACAGCTTCTTTAAGTGTCTTACCAGCAGTAAATTTTGGAACGGTCATTGCTGGGATAGTGATCTTAGCCTTTGTTTGTGGGTTGATACCTTCACGAGCAGCACGCTTCGAAACTTTGAATGTACCGAAGCCAGTGAGAGTTACTTTATTCCCTTTCGAGAGTTCTGCAGTGATTTCATCAATCATGCATTCAAGCATAGCTCCTACATCTTTCTTCGAAAACTCAGTTTTCTCTACAATTGCGTGAACGAGTGTATCTTTGTTTATGTTGTTCATATTCTCACCTGCCTTTCTAGTTTAGATCATTTACTCTCTTCCTCTTCCTACCAAAAGGATGAGAAAGAAATAAAGATGCTAGTTATCAAACTCCTTCCTCTATTCTAAGCCATTATTTTTAAGAATGCAACCCCTAAGCCTTTTCTCATACATTTCATAGCGGAAAGGTCATTTTTCTATTCACATTTTTCTAACGAGCATACTCCACCGCCCTCATCTCACGGAAGACATTCACTTTGATTTCTCCTGGATATTTCAGTTCTTCTTCGATGCGTTTAGCAATATCACGAGCAAGTTTCATAGCACTCAAATCATCAGTCTTTTCTGGATTCACAAAAATACGCACTTCACGTCCTGCTTGGATGGCATACGATTTTTCCACTTCTGGGAATGTATTGATCAGTGCCTCAAGTTCTTCCAAACGCTTGATATATTTTTCTGCTGTTTCCTTGCGAGCACCAGGACGGGCAGCAGAGATAGCATCAGCAGCGGTCACGATAAATGATTCTGTTGTCTGATGAGGATATTCATCATGATGACATTTCATCGCATCAATAACATTCTGTCCGATACCGAACTTCTCCAAAATACGCATACCAATTTTCACGTGCGTTCCTTCTATTTCGTGATCAACCGCTTTTCCAATATCATGGAGGAGTCCTGCCTTCTTCGCACACGCTACATCACACCCGAGTTCTGCCGCGAGCGCTCCAGCGAGGTATGACACTTCGAGAGAATGAAGAAGTACATTTTGCTTGTAACTATAGCGATAACGGAGACGTCCTAATATATAGAGGAGTTTTGGATGAAGACCGGCAATACCAGCATCGTAGGCTGCAGACTCACCTGCTTCTTTGATTTTCGTATCGAGTTCTTTCTTTGCCTCTTCGACCGCTTCTTCGATGCGGGCTGGATGAATACGTCCATCAGAAACAAGTTTCTCCAGTGCGATGCGAGCAATCTCACGACGTACAGGATCAAAACCAGAAATAATCACTGTTTCCGGTGTATCATCAACAATAAGCTCTACGCCTGTTTCTTTCTCCAAGGCCCTAATATTACGTCCTTCTTTTCCGATAATTTTTCCTTTCACTTCATCAGATGGAATAGCGACGGTCGTTGTTGTAAATTCAGAGACATGCGAACGGGCATACTTCTGAATAATGGTCGCCATAATATTGAGCGACTGCTTCTCGAGCTCTTCACGACTTTCATTCTCGAGTTTTGACATACGCTTCACGAGCGCATCTTTACTCTCCTCTTCGGCCAATGTAAACAATTTTTCTTCTGCTTCCTTGAGAGAAAGCTGGGCTAATTTTTCGAGACGGACGAGTTCTTCTTGATGGAGTTTTTCTGTCTCATCACGAATAGCCCTAATTTCGTCAGCTTTTTGCATCAGACGTTGCTTCTCAGAAACAATCTCCTCTGCACCTTTTTCTGCCTGCATTTCCCTTTTTTCGAGACGCTCTTCTTGCAGAACAAGTTTTGCCTCACGAGTCTGCTCGTTTTTCTTCGCTTCCTCAAGAATGTCTACAGCTTTTTTCTTCGCTTCGACTGTGATTTCCTTCACAGTAGTTTCTGCCTCAGACAGCATTTTTGCTGCTTGACCTTCGGCAGTAGAGAGTTGTCCTTTGGCAATATTTTGCCTAACAAGATATCCGACAAAGACCCCAACTACAAGGAGTACGAAGGGTACGATGACAGAGAATAAACCAAATGTCATATGTGTATGATGCCGACAGATGATAGGGAGTAAGCACGGCCAAAACCTTCTCTCTTATGAGATGGTTTATAATAAAAAGACGATTGGTGAAAAAATATTCCAACATAACGTTCCAGACAGTGCTCTTATTTTTCCTCACTATCAAATTGAGGCAATAAATCAACTATTAAATACGTATGTTCATCATAGTCGCAGACAGGGCTTTTGTCAAAGAGAGAAGAATGCTATGATAAGAAATATGAGAAGTGATCAAAGAAAATACACAGACACATCCCATTTTTTCCTTTTAATAAAAACAAAAAAATGAATAGACCAATAGTCCTCATCGTCCTCGATGGCTGGGGAATCAGCAACAGTGTCATCGGTAATCCTATTAGAGAAGCGAGTCTTCCTACCTTCGATAAACTCAATCGTTTCTATCCTATGACCGCTCTCCAAGCGTCTGGTATTTCTGTGGGTCTTCCTTGGAACACGGCTGGCAATAGTGAGGTAGGTCATATGACAATAGGCGCTGGGAGAGTACTCTATCAGAATCTCCCTCGTATTTCACTCTCCATCCAAGATGGCAGTTTTTTCAAAAATGAAGCCCTTGTTCATGCGATACAAACTGCAAAAACAAACGGGAAAAAAGTACATATTATGGGACTCCTCAGTTCCGGATCAGTACACTCCCATAAAGATCACATTACCGCTCTGCTCCGTCTAGGAAAAAATGAAGGTCTAGATCAGATGTACATACACGCCTTCACAGACGGCCGAGATTCAGCCCCTACGGCTGGTATTCAGCAATACAAGGAACTTGAACGCACCATTCGACTCCTAGGAATAGGCAAAGTAGCAAGTCTCAGTGGACGCAATTTTGCTATGGACAGGAACAATAACTGGGATCGTATCGAACTAGCATATTCTATGCTTACTAAGGGTTCAAAAGTTACTACTAGTGACCCTATGCTTGTCTTTGAGGAAGCGTACGCAAAAAATATTTCTGATGAATACATCGAACCAATTAACCTCACAGAAAACGGGAAACCAATTGCTCTTATCGAAGAAGGTGACAGTGTTATATTTTTTAACTTTCGTGAAGATAGAGCGCGCGAACTCACTCAGGCTCTCGTGCTTCCTACTTTTGATGGCTTCGAAAGAACCAAACTGAATACTCAGTTTGTAACACTCACAGAATATGAAAGAGGATTACCCGTACAGGTAGCTTTCCCTCCCGAAGAAGTGAAACATTGCCTTGGTGAAGAACTGAGTTTACACAACCTGAAACAACTCCGTCTTGCTGAGACCGAAAAATACGCCCATGTAACCTATTTTTTCAATGGAGGGAATGAGAAACCATTTCCAGGAGAAGACCGAGTCCTTATCCCCTCTCCTGCTACCTCACATTTTGATGAAATACCCGAGATGAGTTCTCCAAAAATTACCGAGACACTCCTAAACGCTCTCAAAGAAAATACGTACGACTTTATTCTCGTCAATTATGCCAATCCTGATATGGTCGCACATACTGGTAATGAAGAAGCATCCATCGAGGCCGTCGAAGCCACAGACAAAACCCTTTCTTTACTTATTCCCACTATCCTCAAGGCAGGCGGAGTGATACTTATGACCGCTGATCATGGCAACGTCGAGGAACTCAAAAGAGTCAGCACCGGAGAAGTAGATACCGAACACTCCACTAATCCTGTCCCTCTCTGGTATATCACTCCTGATAACCATCGTGAGAAAAGTGCCGAAGTGATGATGCGAGAACAAAGTGAAGTTAATGGACTCCTTTCGGATATCGCTCCTACGGTACTGGCCATTATGGGCATTGAAAAACCAGAAGAGATGAATGGAAGTAGTTTGCTCCCAGTACTCAAATAAAAAAGAGACCCTCTATTCGGGTCCTTTTTTTGTTTCATTTTATTACTGAATCACTTTATCGACGATACCATATTTCAGAGCCTCCTCTGCACTCATAAAGTAATCACGTTCTGTATCTTCTTCAATCTTCTGCAGTTTCTTCCCTGTATGTTTGGCAAGAATTTTGTTCAAACGATCACGGGTCTTCAAAATATGCCGAGCATGGATATCGATATCGGTTGCTTGTCCCGATGCACCACCGAGTACCTGATGAATCATCACTTCGCTGTTCGGCAAAGCGAGTCTTTTCCCTTTTTTCCCAGAAGCAAGAAGGAGGGCCGCAGCCGACGCTGCCATACCGATACAAATAGTCTGAATATCCGGCTTCACATACTGCATCGTGTCATAAATAGCGAGCGCTGAAGTAACTGATCCTCCAGGAGAATTGATATACATCTTGATATCCTCTCTCGCATTTTGCGATTCAAGAAAAAGGAGCTGAGCAATAACGGCGTTGGCGAGTCCGTCGTCAATCGGTGATCCAATGAAGACGATACGATCTTTGAGCAAACGGGAATAAATATCGTATGCTCTTTCACCAAAGCTCGTTTTCTCTACTACCATCGGAATAAGGTATTGATTCTTCATACTTGCAAATATTACTTACAATTTTTCTAAGAAATTGAATGTTTTTTCATTACGGAGCTGTCCTTGTACAGCACTATAAAGACGTTCCATATCGATATTTTTCTCTACATCCTTAATATCCTTGTAACTCTGAAGAGTTCTATTCATTTCTGCTTCAATCTCCTGACTATCAACATCAATGTCCTGATCTTTGGCAAGGTGTACTAGTATGAGATGTGCTGCCAAGCGTTTCTTCGCTTGAGGCAACCACTCTTTCTTCAAGTCATCTTCTGTCTTCTTCATCTGTGTCAGATAATCAACAAACTGTAGCCCCATAGATTCTACTTGAGCACCGAATTCACGTATCATACGCACTTGTTCTTCTTCGACAAGTATATCGGGATATTCAAGCTCTGCTTTTCCTACCAAACTATCGAGAATATGTGCACGATGGTCTTCCTTGCTTTTTACTTTCTTCTCTTCGAGCATACCCTTTCGCATATTCTCCTTCAATACTTCCAATGTTTCGAAGTCCCCCAAACTCTTCGCAAATTCATCATCAATGGGTGCAACAACACGCTCTTGTACGATGCCCAACTTCACTTGGAAAGTAGCCGGTTTTCCAGCAAGATGTTTCGCATGATATTCCTTTGGAAAATGAAGTTCAAACTCTTTTTCTTCTCCCTCTTTCATACCAACCAGATTTTCTTCGAAACCAGGAATAAACACTCCTTTACCAAGTACGAGTGGATGTTTTTCGCTTTTACCATTTTCAATCAGCACTCCATTTTGCAAAACAGAAAAATCTACCAAAACATTATCGCTAAGTTTGGCTTCACGGTTCACCGTCACAAGTTTCGCTCTCATCTCAGCAAGTTTCGTGAGCTCTGCTTCAATATCTTTATCGTCTATAACGTCTTCCTTCTTTACAAAATCCGCGTTCAATTTTTTGATGTCTTTCTCCCACGATGTGAGCGTAACTTCAGGCATCACGACAGTTGTCACGGTATATTCAAATGGTTTTTCCAAAACAATAGTACCAAGCTTCACATCAGGACGTCCGATAGCATCGATTTTCTGCTCTTCGAGAGCTTTTGCATATGAATGACTGACGACATGTTCAGCAGATTCCATCAAAAGAGCTTCCTTGCCAAAACGCTTTTCTACCATATCACGAGGAGCTTTACCTGGTCTGAAACCAGAAACTTTCACTTCTTTGGCAAGATGCTCTGTCGCATGGTCAAGCTCATCTTTCCATTCTTCCCAAGGAAGAGAGATAGAAAGTTCTACTTTTGAAGCTGGGAGTTTTTTTACAGTTACGTGCATATAATAATAATCAATCCTATTAGAATGGAGAATACTTTACTTACTTTCTGAAAATTTATCACGATACATCTTGAGACCTTTCTTCACAGCGATAAGAGCATCTTTCTTTCCATGAAATCCCTTAATAACAACTTTCTTTCCCTCGATAGATTTGTAAGTTTCAAAAAAATGTTGCATTTCTTTCAGGGTGTGTTTGTTGATATCACTCAAATTTCTGACTTCATCGAAACGTGGATCATTTTTTGGTACCGCGATAATTTTGTCATCACTATCACCGCAATCAATCATTGTCATAATCCCTACTGGTCTTGCTTCAACGAGGATACCAGGAAACAAAGGGTATGTAGTGAGGAGCACAACATCAAGAGCGTCTCCATCATCCCACAAACTTTGTGGCACAAATCCATAATCAAATGGATAATCCTGAGCTGTTTTCATCGCACGATCGAGTTTGATAAGACCTGTTGCCTTGTCAATTTCATATTTATTCTTCGTACCTTTTGGACATTCAATGATGACATTAATAACATTTGGAACATCCTCCCCCGCACTGATTTCTTTCCACAAATTCATATGAGTAGAGTTATATAACTAATTATTTTTTGAGATGTTATTTCTCTTCTAACGATACTTCATCATCACTAGAAATTACTTCTGGCATATCCTCAGATGGTGTTTCGATTGCCTCTGCTTCTTCGCTCGTTACGTCAATTTTATACCCAGTCAGTTTGGCTGCTAAACGCACGTTTTGTCCACGTTTCCCAATAGCCAGTGAGAGCTGATCAGCAGGAACTATCACAATCGCCTTCTTCTCTTCTTCAGAGATTTTTACTGAAAGCACTTTCGATGGCGCCAGGGCAGCACTGATGAATTTCTCTGGATTTTCATTCCATTCAATAATATCTATCTTCTCTCCTCCAAGTTCATCAATGATAGCTTGGACACGAGTCCCTTTTTGTCCCACACATGAACCAATCGGATCAACTCCTTCCTCAGCGGAGAAAACAGCAATCTTCGTACGAGAACCAGCTTCACGTGCGAGCGCCTTCACTTCTACCGTACCCGTAAAGATTTCTGGTACTTCGAGTGAAAACAGATGCCTCACCATTTCAGGATGAGCTCTCGAGAGAAGCAGTCCTGGTCCTTTTGTATCAGATTCAACACGCGCCAGAAAAACTTTCAGGTGCTGACCAACATGATAGTTCTCACCTTCAATTTGTTCAGAAGGAAAAAGAATCCCTACTGATTTTCCAAGATCGACAAAAACATTTCGTCCTTCAACGCGTTGAATGATGCCGTTTACGACTTGTCCTTCTTTTTCTTTGTACTCAGTAAACATCGATTCACGTTCGGCTTCACGAATACGCTGAATGATAACCTGCTTCGCTGTTTGTGCGGCCACTCTTCCAAAGGAATCATGACTTTCGAGAGGCATCTCAATCGTTTCACCAAGTGCTATGCTCTTCTTTATTTTCTTGGCTTCTGCAAGGAGGATATCTCGCTCTGCGTTGAAACGTGGGAGACGATCTTCATCTTCTACGGCGTCTTCTTTGATTTCTTCTTTTCCTTCTTCTTTATTTTCTTCTTCTCCTTCTGGCACTTCTTCGACAAACTCACGCACTGTTTCATCAACCACTTCTTTTACGAGGAAAAAATTCGCTTCTTTTTTCACTTCATCAAAAACAGCTTTGATGATCTGTCCTTTCTTTCCGTAATCCTTCTTATAGGCAGCAGCCAAAGCAGCCTCCACTACTTCAAGCACTCGCTCTTTGGAAATACCTTTTTCTTCGGCAATCTGCATAACAGCGCTTCCAAATTCTCCCAGACGACCTGAAAGACTTCCTTCTTCATTCTCTACTACCTCGACTACTTTTTTCTTTGCCATAAAAATATCTATAAATTATAAGTGAGCAAAATGTGAATAAAAAAAGCTCGCCGTACGCGAACTCCCATAACCACTCATTGCACCTTCTCGTTCATTATAGAGCATAAAACCATTTTTGTCAACAAGAGTTATGGTTTTTTCCCTTGTTTACAGTATAAAACAAAAAAGAGACTCGCAGTCACCAGGACGCTCACACTATCGATAAGGACATCACTCATACGTGCTCCTCTATAGGGGACAAAAAACTGATGAAGCTCATCGGTCATAGCATACATGATAGAAAAGAAGCTCGAGAGAAGAAGTACACGAAACAAAGACTCCTTAGGGAAAATGCCTCGGAAAAAAGAGAGAGAAAGAAGAAGCAGTATAGCATATTCAAACACGTGAGCCCCCTTACGCTCAAGATAATACCATAGCGGTGGATCAAATGCCTGAGAGCTTCCCTGCATCGTAGAAAAAGAAAAAATCACTCCCATCCAGAGAAGAAGAGTGAGCGTGCGCCACAGCATACTCTGTTTCCGAAAATAAAGCGCCATACAAAAAAAGGTAATTATTCTTTTTCTTTGTTCCTTTCGCCAAGTTCTTTGATGAGTTCGAAGAAAGCATAAAAAGGAAGCCATAGCCACAAAGTTTTTTTCAAAAAATTGTCAAGAAAAGCGTTTAGGTTCATAGGTTTGCTTTATGGTAACATTCTTCATTGATTTCGTAAACTACATCTTTCTTTTCCACTACTATTTTCCAACCCTCTTTTTCGGCTAAAGTTTTGAGATTCTGATTAGGATTGAAGGCTATCGGATGTTCTACAAGCTTGAGAAAACTGCCGTCAGACTCTGTATCACCGATACCGTATGAACCTTCGAAAGTGAGTTTGTGTTCATAGACATATTGTTCCACTACCTGACCCTTGTTACATGATGGTTCAAATGATGCCTCGCCAGTATATTTCCCCTCTGCATCGAGTGCGTAGACACTCCCGAAAACATTTTCAAACTTGAGATACTGCTTGTTGTATTCTTCAACAACTTCAATCGGTGAACCAGAAACAGCGATGATATGATACCCTTCTTTACGCAGTTTTTTCATCAATTTCTCTGCGTAAATATAGGTCCGCTTCGCATGGAAAGGAATAAGTATCTGACACGCTTTGAATACTTCTTTCTGTGAACAACCCTTGATATGTTCTGAATAGAGAGTCACCAGAGCCTTTCGATAATCCTCATAGGTGCCTTTGTGCTCGAGCCAACCACTGTATACTTCTATGAGTTTATTCCGAGCCTCCACAGAAAAGATTTTCATCCAAGCGAGTTCGTTGATGAGTTCGAAATGCAGATTTTTACGAAAGATAGTTCCGTCAATATCAAAAATAGCGATCTTATTTTTCTTTATCATACGTATAATTATGCAACAAATTTTTTCAGATGCAGATTAAAGTGCGATCCTACCCCTTCAATACTTTCTACCGTAATATCGCCCTTCATCTGACGAGCGATTTCACGAGAGATCCACAGTCCGAGTCCAGTACCAGAAATCTTGGATGTTTCATCGGTTTTCACGCGATAAAACTTTGCGAACAGATGATCTATGCCTTCCGGTGAAATACCGAGTCCTGTATCCGCTACGATAACCAGGAGATTACCATCACTCTCTTCTTTCACCGAGAGAGTGACACTCCCCTTGAGCGTATATTTCACGGCATTGCCAACGAGATTGATGAGTATCTGTTTCAAGCGTTCTGGATCAGCTGATACGAAGAGAGAATCTATAGGCACATAATGGAAATCGAGTCCTTTACTCTTTGCCAGGAGAGAAAACTGAGCACTAATTTCTGCGAAAGTCGGTTTCAAATCAACTGATTGCATCGTAATAGGGAGACGATTCTGTTCCAGCCTTGAGACATTCAAAATATCTTCTACGAGATCATTGAGGCGCATCAGTGATCCGTCCATATTGCTCAGATATTCTTCGGATTGTTTCTTCGATTCTTCAGTTGCGGGACCTCTCACATCATCTTTCAAGAGATCTACATAACCACGAAGGACCGTGATAGGTGTTTTCAGCTCGTGACTGGCCATCGAAATGAAATCGTCTTTCATATGATCGACTTCTTCCAGCTTCGTGACACGGAGTGCATAATGAAAGAAACGCATATGATTCATCAGGAGCAGTACCACACAAACAAGAGAAACAACAGCTACCATATAAGACTGAAAGATAGCCTTTTCCACGAATGTATCGTGTTCTTTGATGGAAAGTTGAAAAACAATAAGACCGAGACCTCGTCCTTCTTCATCAGTAATCTTCTTCACGACATTCCAATACCGAGCACCATTCTCATTCGTAAGAAAAGCAAGCGTCACATTTCCATCCTGCCAAGGAATCAAGTATGGAGTAAGAGCGGTATCAATCGGCTTCCCTATAGAATCAGGATTGGTTGATGCTCTTGTGACAAAAGAAGCGTCGCTCTCACTTCTTGTGAGAATAACGAGCTCAGCAATATCTCTTTTATTTTCTGACTGCAACTGCATGATTCTTTCTTGCAAGAGCTCTGGCTGAGAGAAGAGATCTTTCCCGAGCACACGGAAAACATTTTCAGCAAGAATAGCCTTGCTCTTGAGAAGGGCATCAGAAGTATCTTGGAATTTATTCAAAGAATAATACGTATTCCCAAAAAGCGCTCCTGCTATAACAACAATCAAGACAACTGAGTAGAGAATGGTCGGATTTTTCTTTGTAAATTCTATGCCTTTCTGTATCGATTGAAGCAACATTTCATCTGTTCTTTATTTGATAAAAGATGATTTGCGACCGATGAGTACGAAAGCTACACCCACAAAAGTCATCATAATCACAAACATCATAAGAAGAAACTGTGTCTTCGATTTCTCAAGAGGAGTAGTGTTCTTTTGTATTTCTTCTGCTGAAGCAGCGGAGGTTACTGGGACGATATCGATAGCGTCAGCTGTTTTCACGAATGGAAGAGCGCGACTCTGCGAAGTGATTTTACCGACGTTATCTGTCACTGCCACATACACTTCATGATTTCCATCAGGAATTTCTTTGTCAAGATCATAAGACCAATTACCCTCTGCATCGGTTTTCACGGTTACAACAATCGGGTCACTGAAGATATACAGTGTCACGAAGATATTTGGTAAGGCTTTTCCTGAGAAACGAGCCATTTTTTTTGTAGAAATCTTTTCTTCTTGAGTATTGTTTGTTTCACCTTTTTGTTCCGAAGTAATATCTACGGTAGCTATAGCCACTGAATTCACAACGAAGTTCGTGTCCACTACTGAAGCAGAGGTATTCTTATCAGGTGATGCAAAAGCAATTTTATCACTCTTGTCTCCAGGTGAGAATTTGAGTGGATCAAAACCGTTCTTTACTTCATCTCCATCGAGGAATCCATCCCCATCAGAATCAGCCAAGAGAGGATTGGTACCGAGACGGACTTCTTCTTTATCTGGGATATTATCATTGTCGGTATCTGCTTCAGACTTTTCAAATTTCTTCTTCTCTTCTGGAGCCAGTTTTTCTATTTTTGTTTCTACAAGGATAGTTTTTTTCTTCCCTTCTACGATGGTACCATCTTCTTGATACAGCTTTGTTTTCAAATCATAAGTACCATTCGGAAGAGTACTACTCGCATCCACTGTGAGATTAAAATGACCCGCTTCGTTTTGATCAGCTGTACCTAAGTAGGTTGGCAACACAACATTTGAAGAATCTGTAGTATCTGTTTTTACTTCAGCTGGTTTTGTTTTAGACGATTGCTTCGCAGGTTCAGCATAATATTCAACTTTCTTTGTCGCAGAATCGGTCTTCGTAACAATATCAACTTTTTGCTCTTCTGTTTTATTAGACGTTACCTTCGTTTCAGTATTTTGCGCTAATTCCTCAGCTTTTTTCTGCGCCTCTGCTTTCTGTCGAGCTTCTTCTACTCGTTTATTTGCTTCAGCAATCTGTTGTCTCTTTTCTTCAGCACTCTTCTGTGATGCTGCAATTCGATTCCTTTCTTCTTCTGCTTTCTTCTCTGCATCCACTTTTTTCTGTTCTTCTTCATCTGCTTTCTTTTTTGCTTCTGCTTCTTTTTTAGCCACCTGTTCAGCTACTTTCGCTTTATACTCAGCTATTTTTTTTGCCAAATCCGAAGAGGAATGATTATCTTCTTCATTATCTCTTTCACGATTGTTATATTGATTATTGTAATCCTTTTTATTATCTTGATTGTCCTTATTATATCCTGCAAAAGCAACCCCGACACTCAAAAGAGAGAGAGTGAGAATAGCAATTACTAATCCTGATTTTTTAAACATATTTTTATTTTATAAATGAAAACCTACTTACATTATACGTGATAAAAAATAAAGCGCAATACCTCCTGCTACCGAAACATTGAGAGAATTCTTCTTCCCATACATTGGGAGCTCTATAATAGCATCACACTGTTTCAAAATACTCTTATCAATACCTTTCACTTCATTGCCAACAACGAGCGCACTATTTTTCTTGGTACTATATTCTTCATAATAAATACTGTTTTCAGTTTGTTCAAGAGCAACAATATCAAACGCTTCTTTGTGAAGTCTCTCTGCCACACTCGAGAATGACTTTACTCTTTCCCAAGCAATTGTTTGTTCTGCTCCCAGAGCTGTTTTTATGAGTGCCTTTTCAGCCTTTGTCAGATAACTTGTCCCTTGTATTGCGGGTGCTGGGGTATAGCCTGAAAGGAAAATACGTTCCACTCCTGCTCCATCAGCCGTACGAAAAAGAGCGCCCACATTGTGAGCACTGCGGACATTATGGATAATCAGAATGAGTCTTTTTGTTCTTTGTTCACGTGACATAACGGATTATTAGCAATCTATGTTTTATCTATGTTCCAAGAAAAGCTCTTTGCCTGTTTCCCATACATCAGGAGCATTTTTCTTTTCTTTCATCCAGTACCACCACTCCCCACCCCAAAGATAGACTTCAGGGAAGCCAACCCGTTTGGCATATTCGACATTTTCCCTCAGCTTCACCGCATTCATCGTACGCGACTGCTCTTCGAGTGACATATCTGCCACCCAGCCCGATGCCCACGGTTCTGCCTGAAGCTCAATCACCGAAAGATGAGTTTGATTGGTGAAGGTGCGTACTATCCACGCTTTTGTGCGAAAGAAATTCGGCCCAATAGGATAACGGAGGTATCCGCCGACATTTTTACTATAAATATCACGATACATCGTTGTGCCAAATTCATCCCCTCTGCTCGCTGGTCCGTACCAGAGAGATAGTTCTCCACTATCGGTAAGAAGGATCGGACGTGATGCATCGGTAGCCTTGGCAAAAGCCACTTCTTGTTCCAAAAAATGTACATCAAAAGGTGGGCAAATACCAAATGGCAAAAATGGCTCATTCTCTATCTGCCATTTCACAATCGTCTTTTCATCTTTATACCGTGTTATCGTCTTACCAATAAAATGAAGGATACCCTGTTTTCGCACTTGATCATTCTCATTTGCCCACTCCGGAATATGACATTCTGGCCATCTCGGCACTTTGAGTCCAATAGTGAGAATAATATCAGCATCATATTTCTTCGCCTCTGCTATTTGCCAATCGATATCTGCATAGTCGTACACACCTTTTTCTTTTTCAGCAAGATCCCAGTACACAGGGAGACGGAGATGTTTCACGCCGATATCATCCAAAAGTGCCAGATATGTCTGATGCCAATCAAGTCCAAGGTCACTGGCATAGCGAGATGAGAATGTCATACCCAGCTTCACATCTTCGCGCGGATCAGGTCCAGGAAGATTGAAATATCCGAAAAGGAGGAGGAGTCCCACCAGGATACTTCCGAAGACAAAGGCGAGGATTTTCAACAGGTGTTTAAAATGAGAAAAGAAGGTGATCATAAAGCAGAAAATGTTACTCCATTCACAGAGGCAAGCCAGAGGCCAATGCCGATGAGTATGATAGCACAAAACTTCTGAAACCAGTCCCAGAAAGAAAGTTTCTCACCAAAAATATGTGGGAAACGAACAGAAAGAGGAAGAGCAATAATGAGAAGAAAGACGTACTGCATACCAGAGAGGGCCTGCACGAAAGAAACCGACCCAAGAAAAGCCGAATAAGAGATGAGGAAAGTAGCTAAGCCCGCGAGTATTTTATTCACCACAAAAGCCAGTCCTGCGTACGCGTTTTTCTTCGAGGCAACGGTTTGATCTTTCGTTCCTCCGAGTATTTGCGCCCTCCACTGCGGAAAGAGAAGGAGACTCAGTCCGCCAAGAAACATTCCAATATGTGACCATACGAGACCGTTCACAAAGCTCCCCTCCTTGTATCCATACTTGAGAAGAAGGAGATAGAAAGCCATTAGTGCACCGGCAAAGAAGACAAAACGTGAGATGTGTTCACCTTTCCGCAAAGGAAGATCAAAAGAAATAAGGAGTCCACCTCCGATAAGGAGAAACAAAGCAAGAATGTGCTGAAAAGAAAATGAAGTTTCTACAAAGGTTTCCGGAATAATCATCGCCACACCAAAGGTCACCAAAGAAATTACCATACCTACAAGAGGTGAAATACGGGAAATTTCATTCTCCTGAACGGCCATATAGAACGCAAGTAGACCATAGAGAAAAAAAATACCAGCCAAAAGAAAAATACCCGTTACATAAAGACCGAAGAAGCGCAGATCAAAAGGCACGAAGAGGATCGTAAACAAACCAAAAACAGATACAAAAAAAGCATACACCGATGGTGTTTTGATAGGACCAGAGAGAATATATTTATCCAGTATCGCAGCAAGAGCACTGCATAAGTATCCGAGGAGAGCAATAACAATCCATGACATAAAATTCTTTTTTTATTTTTCAAAAGATAACGCTTCTTCTTTTATAGTATACCATACCAGGAACAAAAAAACCGCCCACAGAAAATCTGCTGGCGGAAAAGTAAGTTCTATATCACCAATTCTTACTTATCAAGATAAGTGATAGATTGCGGGACAATCTGATTGTAATAGAAGGCGACATCACTGATCCATTTCCTGACACTTTCGTCACTGTGACCGGCACAGCTCGAGCCACACTTCCAAATAATCATATTTTTCGGTTCACTGGTCTGTTTCTTTTCCACCAGCTGTTTCAGTCGATTCCCGACTGCTTGTACGGCTTCTTCTCCACTTCCGAAGCATCCATGTCCCATCTCAACCCCGCGTGTCCCTGCTCCCTTGTATCCCCAATAATTAAAGCAGTCCTTTCCTGCTCCATCGACAGGCACCCTCTTCCCCCAATCGCTTTCCTTCTTGGCAATACCTACGATAAGTCCTGCAATTTCGCGATCATACGTCGCGATAGTTTTCGTCATATCCAAAATAGGATATCCATCTGTGAGCGTACTGATTTGCTTTTCTAACTCATTATCATAAACCTTCACACTTTTCTCTGACGTAAGTGAAGCAATATCTAGGATCTTCATTTCACAAGGTATGGTTGTCTGAAGAATATTTTTCTTATGCGATTGCAAAGAAAGAAACTGCGTCACATCTTCTTGCCAATAACAACTTTCATTTTGATCTTTTGTTGATACTGTCTGTATCGAAAGACCACCTTCGTACGCTCTATTTTCTGCCTCACTTCGCGATACAAAAAAGAACACAGAAAGTGAAAATACGAAAATGAAAAAAGCTCCTTTTTGGACAAAAGAAGATTTTGTATACAATAATCGAAATGGTAAGAGGTATTTTTCTGTATATAAACTACTGAAATCAACCTTCATAGAGTATCTGTTCCCAAACCGCAATCATAACTCTCAATTGCTCCTGAAACAGTATTAAGGATTAAGGCCTCGTTTTCTTTTTCCCTATAAAAGAAGTGACAAAAAACCTTTAAAGAACGTAAGTCTAAGCATACTCAATTTTCCATTTTTCGTCAACCTCTGAAAACAAAAAATCCCTTAAGTAAGGGATTTTAAAAGAAAAATAACTTGTTTTTATCGGACAGGAATAGGTTCTTCCAAATCATCACCACCTGCCATACTGAAATACATATCAACATCAGCTATCCACTTTTTGACACTTTCTCTGCTGTGACCATTACAACTGAAACCACATTTCCAAATAATCATCTTTTCTGGTGTATTGAGCTCCTCTGAATGCACAAGAGTATTGATACGCTTGGCAACCGTTGTGACAGCATCTTCACGACTATTGAAGCACGTATGTCCACCTGTTCCCATCAGTCTTCTGACTCCTCGATACCCCCAATAGTTGAAACAATCCTGATCATCAAGTACTGGTACTCTCTTCCCCCAGTTGCTTTCTTTTTTGGCAATACCTATAAGAAAGGCCATTGTTAGCCTATCCTGCTCAAAAATATATGAGAGCATCGCTTCAATAGGATAACCTTTGACCATTTCCCTTATATTGTCTTTATATTTTTCATCCTCAGCCTCATTGAAATATTCGAAGAAAATATCAGCACCACTATTGTAGGTTATATCATCAGCATTGAAAGTGTTTTGTACCGAAGAAGCAGAGGCTTCGGTTACAGAAGAGGATCGGTCCACAGTAGAAGCGCGTACGAAAACCCCTGGCCCAAAGAATGTCTCTACAAAACCCATCGAAACAACACCAAATATCACACCAAGTGTCAGTGAAGCATAAAGCCGTTTGTGAGGAGCAATATCAGGAATCAATCTGCTTGTAGTTCGTCTAACTGAACGTACAAAAAGTTCTCCCTTACGAATGAACGTCCAGAAAATATCTCTAGAAGAATGTGTCCTCAATTGTTTGAGTAAGGGCTTCCTCTTGGTACGAATACCATCAAGACATGACTGCTTTGGCAAAACAGGAAAAATATCCTTCTTCGTTCGCATAGGTGCAAAAGACTGATTCACACGAGTAGCTGTTTTCCGTGCATCAACGACATCCGACATTCTTTTCTGCCTTGAAAGAACGTAGAGTGGCTCATTTTGATATGAAGAAGAAGTTTTCATTTATTCTGTTTTTGTTTCAGTCGGAATATCGCCCTCTATACCACTTTTTGCTTTGAAAAAACCAATGACATCTGGTTCGCCTACATAACACTTTCCATCGCCACCGTAGAGGAATGGCACACCCATACCTTCTGATTTGATATCGCATACTTTTGCTCTTCGTTCCATCTCTTTTGCATTGGCTCTATCCCCCCACACTTCTTTCTTTTCGAACGAAACCTTTTCCGCTACTTGTGGGTTGGCTTCTAGAAAGTCGTTTACCACCTTGCAGTGTGGACAACCTTCACCATAATAATAGACAATGGCATTTGGATCATCGACAATCTGGGATGATTTGCCATCTTCCAGTCCGAAATAAATAATGCCTGCAATAAGAAACAGGAGAGTTCCTGCAAACAGCATCATTTTTTTGTCAAATACCATACAGGAAAAATATTATCAATTTACCTGTTTCATTATAGCATAATTTTTCTTTCTGAGCCAGAGAAAGAGCAGAAGAGAGAAGAGAAACATCAAAAGAGAAAGGATTTGCCCAAGGGAAAAATATCCATTCACAAGAAGTCCTATCTGAGGATCTGGTTCTCTCAAATATTCGAGTACAAAACGGATACCTGCATAAAGAGCCAAAAAGAGAATACTGAGTGCTCCTGCAAAAGGCATTTTCTTTCGAACGAAGATGACTACAAGAAAGAGTACAATACCTTCAAAAAAAGATTCATAGAGAGATGAGGGGTGCCTCAGGACATATGGAGAGGGTGCATAAGAGAAAAACATACCCCACACTTTCTCGGTTGTTCTGCCCCATAGCTCTCCATTAAAGAAATTACCCAAGCGACCAAAAAAAAGTGCTGGAGGAAGGACAAGAGAAATAAGATCAGTAGTACGCCAGAAAGACCACTTTTCCTTCTTTGTGAAGAAGAAGAGCATAAGTATTCCCCCAATCAGACCTCCATGAAAGCTCATTCCTGCCATACCTACCCAAAGATGTCTTTCGAAATCATACGGGGAGAGAAAAGCAAGCGGAGAAGAAAGAAAGAGTGGAAAATTATACAGAAGAATATATCCGACTTTCGCTCCTATCACAGCTCCGAGAAAAAGCGTCAAAAATAAATCAACGAGTTTCTCTTGTGGGAAGGAAAGATGATCCCTCTGAATGAAAAAAAATGCAACAGATAAAGAAAGAAAGAAACCTCCGATGAAAAAAAGAGCATACCAATAAATCGAAATAAAACCGACCGTAAAAGCGATCGGCTGTATTGTTTGAGGAAGATTCTGCCACCAGATGATCATACACTGTTTTCTCTATTCATTATACTCTTTCAATTGATCTCGAAATTCAATCGTGTAAATTTCTCCGAGTGCCAAGAAGAGAGACACAATAATCGGACCTATAATGAAACCAAAAAGACCAAAAAGAGAGATGCCACCAAGCGTAGAAAAAAGAACAAGGAGAGGATGCATTTCCGTATCTTTACCAACAAGTTTTGGACGGAGGAAATTGTCCATCATCGAAATAATGCCAAAACCAACAGAAAGGATGAATATGCCTTGCCAAATGTGACCAATGAGAAGTAAAATAATCCCTGCAGGAAGCCAAACAATACCAGATCCAAGTATTGGAATGATTGAACAAAGTACCATAACAAATCCCCAAATAATCGGAGATGGTACCCCAGCAATAAAAAAGGTTACTCCTCCAAGAAGCCCTTGAAAAATACCAATGATAATTGTCCCTTTGAGAGTAGCTCTACTAATAGAAATAAACCTCTTAATAAGGAGTTTGTCATGTTCGTCTTTAAGAGGACTTAATTTCATGATATGAGCAAGCATTGTTTTCCCATCGATGAGAAAATAAAATAATGCAAAAAACATAATGAAAAGCCAAAAGAGAAAACTGGTAATACCTTGATAAGCGGTTTGCAAAAGTCCAAGAGCATTCTGACTGAATTGCTGAATATCTGTCATAATGCGTTCTTGATTGAACGTCTGTGTATCAAGAAATAAACGAAGATATGGTATGTGTTGCACTCTCTCAACAAGAGAGTGAATAATGTTCTCAAGCGTAGAACCTTCACTGAGAATATGGTATAAATTCGTTGCTTCACCAATAGCAAAACTGAGTGTGAGAAAGATTGGTCCAACAACCACAAAAAAAACAAGTACACAGGTAAAAAAGGCGCTTGTTCCCTTCCATCCATGTGTCAAATGTTCTAATTTGAAATATAGTTTCTTAAATAAAGTCGCAACGATAGTGGCAGCAATAATAGCAGTGAGAAATGGCTGTAAGATGAAAAAAACGAGTACTCCTACAAGAAGGAGAAGAAGGAAAAAGAAATAAACGTTGAGTGATTTGAGTTGCATAGAATTATATGTTTAATATATGTACATTATACACTTCAACCGCTTTTTTCGGAAATACACTAAAATGAGGCTCGCCTAAGAGAATCTGAGCATTAACGAAGAGGACTGGTTCATCCAAAATGATA
Organism: Candidatus Moranbacteria bacterium CG_4_8_14_3_um_filter_41_13; assembly: GCA_002782305.1. Classification (GTDB taxonomy): domain Bacteria; phylum Patescibacteriota; class Minisyncoccia; order Moranbacterales; family UBA1568; genus UBA1568. The sequence continues at coordinate 27,321 of PFHN01000070.1, forward strand.
TTTTTCTTGTGTGGTGGACGAACAGAAAGCGTGAGGTTATACTTCTCACGAAAATATTTCTTGATACCTGCTCTCGTATTGTATCCGGATGATATAATAAACGGCCGAAAACTTTTCTTCTGCGAAGAATAGTATTTCTGATGCTTCTCGTGAAGAAAAACGTATACCTCTGCTTTCTTCCAATCAATCTTTTTCGTCTTTTCTCCTTTTTCTTTTTTATCACTTATCTTGTATCTCTTATCTTGTCTCTCCTTCTCTCCCTTCTCCACATAATAGACACATTTATTTCGGAGCATACAGGCTTCACATTTCGGACGAGCAAGACAAAGACTCGATCCAAAGTCCATCAGTGCTCCATTGAGCACCTTTCTTTGCATCTGAAACACCTCTTCCCAAATACCCTCATCGACGATGAGATGTTTTCCCCCGAGGAAGAATCGTCCAATAACTCTTCTTAAGTTTGTATCCCATGCCAGATGATTATCGTTATACGCGAAACTCAAAATCGCTGATGCTGTATAGGGTCCGATACCCGGTAAGGTTTCCAAAAGTTTTTTCTCACGAGGAAACTGTCCCTGATATTTCATCACGACTTCCTTCGCTGTACGGAGCATATTTCGGCCACGGGTGTAATACCCGAGACCCTCATAATAAGGGAGAAATTCTTCCCAAGTCGCTTCAGAGAGAGACTCTACTTCAGGGAAACGTTTCAGAAACCGTGTGTAGTATTCCATCACACGATTGACCTGTGTCTGCTGAAGCATTATTTCTGATACCCAGACTTCGTAGGCGGTGATATTTTGCTTGCGCCATGGTAAATATTCTCTTCCTGCCTTCTCTGAAAAGTCTGCGATTTTTTCTTCGAAAAATGCTCTGTTTTTTTTCTGTACCATATACTTATTCTTTTATCGCCCCCCCGCCCAGACACATCTCTCCATCATAAAAAACAGCAAATTGTCCTTCGGCGATGCCACTATCTTTTTCATCGAGCAAAACTTCGAAAGAATATTCATCTCGCTTAAGGAGTGTACATCCATATTCCTTGGGTCCGTGACGAAGTTTCACTGAGAGTTTCATTCCGTCAGCTGGCATTTCAAGAAACCAATTCGCATTTTCGATAACAAAACGATCGCGCGACTGTAAAACTTTTTGTCTATCACTCGCAATAAATATAGTGTTCGTTTGTGGATCTTTTTTCACCACATAAAATGGTCCGCCAGAGAGTCCAATACCTTGCCTTTGTCCGACAGTGAAGTACCAAAAACCGCTGTGTTCACCTACTTTCTCCCCTGTTTCAAAATTCACCAAATCACCTTTTTGTTCCCCCAAATGATATTTCAAAAACTGATTGAAAGGAATTTTCCCTAGGAAACAAATTCCCTGACTATCTTTCCGTTTCGCATTCATCAAACTAAATTTCTCGGCCAGTTTTCTCACTTCTTTTTTTTCATATTTTCCTATCGGGAAAAGGGCTCTCGAAAGTTGTTTCTGAGAAAGCTGAGAGAGAAAGTAGGTTTGATCTTTGATACTATCCGGAGTCTTCTTCAGAAAAAATTTTCCATTTTTTTCTGCCACTTGGGCGTAGTGACCAGTCGCAATTTTATCAAACCCGCCCACACCCATTTCAGAAACGGAAGTGTTTCGGGCAGGTCGATTATAAATAAGATATTCATAGAAAGCACCAAATTTGATACGTGCGTTACAGAGCATATCGGGGTTTGGGGTACGACCATTTTTCACTTCATCTATTGTGTATGCTACAACCCGCTCCCAATATTCTTTCTGAAATGGTACCACTTCAAGAGGGATATGTGCTTGGTCACATACCGCACGCACGTATGACAAATCATCCTCCCACGGACATTCGCCCAAGAAAGAAAGCTCGTCTTCAAGCCATATTTTGAGATAAAAAGCGGTGACGTCATGCCCCTCTTCTAGAAGTAAACGTAGTGCCACCGAACTATCTACTCCACCTGATACCAGTACTGCTATTTTCATATCATCTTTTTTGCTTGAATCAAAAACGCATTTACAACGTCCGTTATTTCTTTTGCCGTATAACATCCCATCATTTGCATACGGAGCTCTTTGGCCTCCGGAAAATTATTGATATAGGCTTGATAATGTTTCTTCATTAATTCAAAACTTTTTGTATCGTGCCATACTTCTTCGAAGAGCATGGTGTGTTCTATCACAGCCTGTAATTTTTCTTCCACCGTCACAGATGTTTTGTTTTCATCGAAGAGCCATGGATTACCAAATATCGCACGCCCAAGCATAACGCCATCAACGCCCGTTTCGATAACTTTTTTTCGAGCATCTGTGAGATCTTTCACATCACCATTCCCGATAATGAGCGTACCACTGCCATGAGCAATTTCTACCGCACGCTTGATACGCTCCCACCTCGCAGGCACTTTAGACATCTCTTTTTTCGTGCGAGCATGCAGAGTGATCACAGCTGGTTTCATCTCAAGGAGTTTCGGAAACCATTCCTCAAGAGTATCTTCATTATAGCCAAGTCTCGTTTTTATAGAAAGAGGAATATGCCTCCCTGAAGCCTCTATGCCTTCCTGCGTTGCACGAATGATAGCCTGCGCCAATACAGGATTTTTCATCAGTGTTGCTCCTGCGCCCTGCTTCATCACATTCTTATCTGGACACCCCATATTGATATCAATACCATCAAACCCAAGTTCTGCAACCAGTTTTGCTGCTTCAAACATTTTCTCTGGATACGCTGTGAAAAGCTGTGCGACTATTGGTCGTTCAGCTTCTGTATATGAAAGGTCTCGCAAAAGCGCCTCTTGCCCTTTCGGATGACAGAGCCCATCAGCAGAAACAAATTCTGTCCACGTGACATCGGGCCCGCCTACACAAAATGTTTCGGCGGGTAAATCTTCCTTTGAGCCATCACCTATATTATGTCCACCATATTTCGAATACTTCGTAATTATGCGACGAAAAACAGCATCCGTCACATTAGCCATCGGTGCGAGAACAAAAAATGGCTTTTCTAATTTTTCCCAAAATCCAAGATACGGTTTCATAAAAAATAATTCAATGATCTGTGATTGTCGTAAGTTTATTGTTTTCTGCACTCCTGGTCTCTGTCGGTAACATTTGTGACACAAAGTGCCGTTAGAAAATGAGCGTGACGCTCGGAGCTGTTTCGGCTCTTAGAGCAGGACAGATCTTTTCTCGGCGACTTTCGTCTCAAATGTTCGACAGAGAGAAAAGGGAAAGAAAACAATAAACTTACGAAAATCACTCCATCCTCATTTATCTAATCCACTCGAATAATACCGACTGGACACGCATCCGATGCCTCTTTATTTTTTTTATATTCTTCTTCATTCACTTTTGCGACCACAAATTCATCACCCTTCCACTCACCATCTTTCAAATCCGCTTTGCCATCCTCATCATTCATTTGCCACCTTTCGGGTGCGACAAGAGCGCACGATCCGCATCCGATGCAATCATTTCTTTTATGACAGATAGTTATTTTTTTTGTTCCCATAAATATAAACTATAAGTACACAATCAACAATAAACGAAAATCACTCAGAAAAAATATCAAAGTTTTTTAGGGAGACATTCGTCAAAATTGCTTTGACGCGGATCATCTAAAAACTTTTTTATTTTTTCATAATCAATATAACAGCAGGACTATTTATCTTTCCACACATATACAGCGTCATTGATACGTACTCTTTTGGTCACGGGAAAAGTTACTGTATCACCTTTTTTTCCGCTCTGCAAAGGCTTCATCTCAGCATCACGCAATTCTCCGATTTTCCCTTCATAGACTCCTGTTGTTACACCCAAAATGCGAATTTCATCACCCTGTGAAAGTGTTCCTGCATCGATGATCATTTCGGCGACGCCTACTTTGGCAAAATATTTTTTCACTGTTCCAACAAATATTTTTCCCTTGGTCGCTTGTGATCCATGGACATCGCTATACGCTTCCAGTTCTTTGCCGAGATAATAATTCCCTTTCGAAAGCCCCCTATGATATACCGTTTTCAGCGCTCTGAAATATTCTACAATTTTTTCTTTCGTATAGGTTCTGTTCTCAATATCGGTCAGCGCTTGTCTATATGTTTTCGTCACGGTGTAGACATATTCCGGTGAACGTCCTCGCCCTTCAATCTTCCACGTTTGTACCCCTGACTTGAGGAGTTCGTCCAAGAAATCGATCGTACAAATATCTGCAGCGCTCATGACGAAATGATTGTCCAAAATAAGTTCCTTGCCCGTTTCCATATCGGTTACTTTGTATTCTTTGCGACAATTTTGGAGACATGCACCACGATTCGCAGAGGCATTATCGGTATAACTACTCATGAAACAACGGCCTGATTGAGCCACACAAAGAGCTCCATGAACGAAGGCTTCTATTTCCATCAATCTCCCTTCTCGTCCAAGGAGTTTTTCTTCTCTTATGCGATCGTAAATAGCCTTGATTTGATCCAGTGTCAGTTCACGAGCCAGTACGACTCTATTCGTCATAGTGGCAAAGAATTTCAGTGATTCAAAATTGGAAACAGAAAATTGCACAGAGACATGCACGGGCATACCAATCTCATTACAATACTGAATCGTTGCAAAATCAAAAGCGATGATAGCATCGATATGATTTGTTTTCGCAGCGTCCACGAGCTTCCTCATAATTTTCGTATCATGATCATAGAGGAGGGTGTTGACTGCGAGGTATGTCTTCACATTTTTCTTTTGGCAAATGTCCGCGACTTCCGCCAGATCCGCAAGTGTGAGATTGGCAGCAGCCCGAGCGCGCATATTGAGCTGAGTCACACCAAAATACACGCTGTTGCACCCGCCCTTGATAGCGGCTGCCAAACTCTCGAAACTCCCTGCTGGAGCCATAATTTCGACATCTTTTGTATCAATCATAGGTATATCTTTACGTCAAATAAGTGTACTGTATTTTCACGGAAAAAGAAAGAGTGATGGAACATAATGGTCTCTGCCACGTATATTATTGACACTCTTTTTCTCTTCTGTTACACTAAAGCAGACAATTTTAGTCCACATTATGAAAGTATCCAAAAAAGCCTACTACGGACTGAGAGCTATTCTCGCTCTCGCCCAAACCGAAAAGCCTCTTTCTATCCATGCACTGGCTGAGATGGAGCACCTCCCCGAAACCTATCTTGAGAAAATTCTTCAGACACTTCGCAAAGCGGGTCTCGTGACAGCTCACAAAGGAGTCTCCGGTGGTTATGCTCTCGCTCGCTCTGCAAACAATATCAGCATCTGGGATGTTCTCTCCCCTCTCGATGGGCCAATGAAACCTTTCTCCTCGTCTCTCAAAGGAACTCTACCCTGCCTACAAGTCAGTCACTGCCAAACCAACGAAGTTTGGAGGACACTAGAAAATAAAATAGAAAAAACACTCTCAGATATTTCTCTCTCTAGTCTTATTCCAAAAAATATTCCTTAATTTTTTTCCTATGATCACACTCGAAAAACTTTCTGTTTCTATAGAAGAGAAGAAAATCCTGCACGATATTTCATTCACTTTCAAACCAGGGAAGACTTATGCCATTATGGGTCCCAACGGTTCTGGGAAATCGACTCTTGCGAGTAGCATTATGGGACATCCAAGCATCGCCTATTCTCGTGCCTCGAAAATCTTCATAGAGGAAAAGCCTGCTCGCCGTAGGAGGGATATCAAGACTCTTTCTCCTGATAAAAGATCTCTCCTTGGCCTTTTTCTCTCATTTCAAACACCGATGACATTATCAGGCGTGACGGTTTTCGAACTCCTTCGTCTGGCGCTGGAAAAGAAAATGGATCCAGTCGCTTTGCATCAAAAAGTAACAGAGTATGCGAAGGAACTCTCTATCAAAGACGAACTTCTCAAACGTTCTCTCAATGATGGATTCTCTGGCGGAGAAAAGAAGAAGCTTGAAGCTCTACAGGCGGTACTTCTCTCACCATCGTTCGCACTTTTCGATGAGATTGATACTGGTGTCGATGTGGATAGTCTCAAAACTATTTCTCATTTCTTAAAAAAACATCTCGCTAAAAAAACAACACTTGTTTTCATTACACACTCGACTCGTCTTCTCTCATACATCAAACCAGATGAAGTGATAGTCATCAAAGAAGGTCGTCTCGTGAAAACAGGTACTGGTACTCTCGCAAAAAAAATTGAAGAAAAAGGATTTGAATCTATCATATAATATGAAGCGTACAAAGAAAAAAAATATCGACCTCGGCGATTATAAGTACGGTTTTGCTATGCCAGAACACTCTGTGCACAAGACCAATTTAGGCTTAAATAAAAGAATCGTGAGCGAAATATCACACGTCAAAAATGAGTCTCCTTGGATGCGAGATATCCGTCTTTCGGCGTATGAAATTTTCAAAAAAAAGCCAATGCCGGTGTGGGGCGCAGATCTTTCAAAAATTGATTTCAATGCTATTACTTATTATCTCAAAGCCACCGACAAACAAGTAACGAGTTGGGATGATCTCCCGAAAGATATCAAGGACACGTATGACCGCATCGGTGTTCCAGAGTCAGAAAAGAAATTCCTCGCTGGTGTGTCGGCACAGTATGAATCAGAAGTCGTATATGAAAGTATGAGCAAAGAACTTGATAGACTCGGAGTCATCTTCTGCGATATGGATACAGCAGTGAAAAAATATCCGGAAATTGTCAAAAAATATTTCGGGACACTTATTCCAACGAATGATAACAAATTTGCTGCCTTGAATACGGCCGTATGGTCAGGAGGATCCTTCGTCTACGTACCCAAAGGCGTGAAAGTAGACCTCCCACTTCAAGCTTATTTCCGCATCAATGCCGAAGCCTTCGGACAATTCGAACGAACGCTCATCATTGCAGAAGAAGGAAGCTCTGTACACTACGTCGAAGGTTGCACAGCACCTATTTATACCACATCATCTCTCCATTCTGCTGTCGTCGAAATCTTCGTGAAAAAAAATGCCCACGTACGTTACACAACTGTTCAAAACTGGAGCACCAACATCTTCAACCTCGTGACGAAACGTGCCAAAGCCGAAGAGAACGCAGTGATGGAATGGGTGGATTGCAATATCGGATCAGGTGTGACTATGAAATATCCTGCGGTATACCTCACAGGCAGGGGTGCTCACGGAGAAGTTCTTTCTATTGCCTACGCGGGTAAGAATCAACACCAAGACGCCGGTGCCAAGATGGTACATCTCGCGCCCAATACTACTTCGCGTGTCATTTCCAAATCTCTTTCCAAAGATGGTGGTCGCACATCGTATCGCGGTCTCGTCCACATCGGTCGTGGTGCCACCAATGCCAGGGCCTCCGTTGTCTGTGATGCCCTCCTTCTTGATGATATTTCTCGCTCAGATACCTATCCCACGATGTCCATCAAAGAAAAAACAGCCATCTTCGAACACGAGGCAACCGTCGAAAAAATAGGAGAAGAAAAGCTTTTTTACCTTATGTCACGCGGTATCACAAAGACCGATGCAGAAGGACTCCTCGTCAATGGATTCATCGATCCTGTCGTAAAAGAGATTCCTCTGGAATACTCTATTGAATTAAACAGACTCATGAGTATGAATATGGAAGGAAGTATCGGATAAAAATATATGCACTGGAAAGACATCACAACTGACAGAGAGACAACCTATACGCTCACAGAAAATGAGCAGTGTGTTTTCTTCTTGTTCAATCGTTCGGGCAATCTTACCTTTGAACTCACTGGTAGAAATGCCGAGGCACATATCTTCGCCTTCTTCGTCGGCAAGAAAGAATGCAAACATACCCTCACCATTATACAAAATCACCGCGCTCCGAAAACTATTTCTCACACCCTTATCAAAAGTGTCGTGTCAGATGCATCGGTATGTATGTATGATGGTACTCTTTTCATTGACACCAATGCTCTCGGGAGTGATGCGTCGCAAGAAAGTCGCGCCCTCCTTCTTTCTTCGGATGCCACCGTTTCTATGAAGCCAACACTAGAAATCCTTGCTGACGACGTACAATGTTCCCACAAAGCGACCGCTAGCCCTCTCGATAGAGAAGCATTATTCTTCGCAGAATCTCGTGGAATATCCCCGAAAAAAGCCGAAAAACTCCTTATTTCTGGATTTTGGAATGATGCTTTCGAAAAAATAGCTCTGCTTCTCCCAAAAGAAGAAAAAATAAAAGAGCGCCTCCTCTCTCTTCTCTCTCATAAAACAATATTGTAATACCATACATACCGATTATCAACGGTCGTGGTTTATCGGTAACAATGAGACTTATGCTCAACACGAGTCAAATCAAAAAAGATTTTCCTCTCTTCACACATCATCCAGATTTGGTGTATTTGGACTCGGCCGCGACAGCCCTCAAGACGCAAGGAGTGATTGATGCAGAGAGAGCATACCTCGAGGAGTATTCAACAAATGTCATGCGTGGTCTGTATCCTCTCGCCGAAACAGCCACAGAAAAATTTGAAATGACGCGAGAGAAAATGGCTACGTTTATCGGTGCCAAAAGCTCGAGTGAAATCATCTTCACTTCTGGAACAACAGATGCTCTCAACCTTGTTTCAAAACTCCTCGCTTCACAAATAGAAAAGGGAGATACTCTTGTGACAACAGCAATGGAACATCATTCCAATTTTCTCCCTTGGAAGGAATTAGCAAAAACCAAGTCGGCGGATCTACATATTGTTTCTCTCACAAAAGAAGGAATGATTGATAGAGAAAGTCTCAAAAAATCTATCGATGAACACACAAAAATTGCTTCATTCTCTGCTGTTTCCAATGTTTTAGGGACAATCAATCCTGTGAAAGAAATTATCGCTCTCATTCGCAGTATCAATCCAAAAACGCTCATCGTCATCGATGCCGCTCAAGCAGTGTGTCATATGCCTATGAGTGTTTCAGATTGGGATGCTGATTTTGTCGCTTTCTCAGGACACAAAATGTTCGGACCAACAGGTACAGGAATCCTCTATGGAAAATACTCGCTCCTCGAAACACTTCCTCCTGTCAATTTTGGTGGAGGTATGGTGCTCGATAGTTGCGCCGAAGATACCCTCTATAAGGAATCTCCATATTGTTTCGAAGCAGGCACGCCAAATATCGGAGGAATGATCGCACTCGGTAGTGCTATTGATTATATAGAAAATATCGGGCTTCAGAATATCCATCTTCACGAAACAACTCTTGCTTCGTACGCGATAGAGAAACTGAAAGAAACTTTTGGAGAAGACATCTCCATTATCGGACCAAGTAAGAAGGAGAAGCGAAGTGGCATCATCGCATTCACTCTCGCGAACGTTCATCCTCATGATATCGCTGGAATACTTGGTGAACAAAATATATGCGTCAGAGCAGGAGAACACTGCACAACCCCTCTTCATCACAGCCTCAGACTTTCTGCCACTACTCGTCTTTCACTTTCCATATACAATAACGAAAATGACATCGACAAATTCATTTCAGTCCTCAAAGAAATTCAAGCGATGTTTCTCAATAAGTAATTATAACTCAAAAAGAATTTCAAAAGTTTTTTAGGGAACGTTTAGCGAAATTGCTTCGATTTCGGTAGGGTTCATCTAAAAACTTTTGAAATATTTTCCAGCAATCACTATAACTTCAATTCATAAATACTATGTCTCTCTACCAAGACCTCATCCTCGATCACTATCGCAATCCCCGCAATCAAGGGACACTCAAAAATGCGACTCATAGCGCTGATGCAGCGAATCTTTCGTGTGGAGATAAGCTTCATATAGACATAATCGTCAAAAATGATATTATAGAAGAAGTGAAGTTTTCTGGTTCTGGATGTGCTATTTCTCAGTCATCAGCTTCTCTTTTGACAGAGCATATCAGAAAGCACACAGTGAAGCAGGCCCTCTCACTTGAGCCGAAAGACATTCTCGATCTTATCTTGGTAACGCTTTCTCCAGCTCGGCTGAAATGCGGACTCCTTTCACTCGAGACCGTCAAGAAGGCGCTCAATCAAGAGAAATAAAATTGTATTATACTGGGAGATATATTTTTTTCCTCACCGCAAGACTCCTCGCCTCTCTGTTTTTTCCGAAAAATTTCCTTCACTCGACCGCATCCATAGGAAATTTTTCGAAAACAGAGGACTCTTCAAACAAGTTGCGGAACCAGAAAAAAATATATCTCCCAGTATAATCCACAATCTCATAAAATAAAGAGAGGGTGAAGGTGAGGAGTTTTCGAAAAATAATTTAATAAAAGAAATGTTATGTCACAATGGAAAGACGAAACAAAGCCACACGGTCCAGTAACACTCGCAAATGGATGGACTGTAGAAGTCGATGCCAGTGCCTGCATTGGAGCTGCTCCTTGCACCGCTATGGCTGCCAATACCTTTGCATTAAATGATGATGGGAAAGCAGGCATACTTGCTACTCTTGATCAAGACGATCAGGAAACCATTCTCAATGCTGCTCGTTCTTGCCCTGTCGCTGCTATTATCATCAAAGATGAAACAGGAAAAGTTATTTTTCCGGAATAATCTTTGAAATAAATCTCTCTAAAATAAAAACGGATACGGAAAAGATTTCAAAAGTTTTTAGATGATCCTCGCCGAAGCAATTTCGCCGAATGGCTCCCTAAAAAACATTTGAAATCTTTTCTCGCATTAGCTTCGATTATATGTTTGATGTTCAATAAAAACACCATGGCAACAAAAAAAATCCCAATTAAGAATCAAGTCATAGAGAAACTCAAACTCGTACTCGACCCCGAGCTCGGTATTTCTGTGTGGGATTTGGGTCTTATTTATAACATCCTCATTGATAAAGAAGGTATTTGTACCACCACGATGACACTCACCACTATCGGCTGTCCCTTGTTTGCGCAAATCCAAAAAGAGATAGAGGATCGTATTATGGAGATAAAGGAAATCAATGATGTGAAAGTTGAGCTCGTTTTCGATCCACCGTGGAGTGTCGAAAAAATGTCCGAAGAATCAAAAATCCGCCTTGGTCTTGATTAGTAGTGACATATACAAAAAAGAAAAAATAAAAAAGTTTTTAGATGATCCGCGTCAAAGCAGTTTTGACAAATGGCTCCTAAAAAACCTTTGGGATATTTTTTTATTCCTCCTCTTCGTTATGTATATTTCCCGATAAGCGTACTCAAGGCCTTATCATCAAACGTTTTCTCATACAATGGCTCATCACCTTCGCGGACGAGCGTTTCATAGGTTGGCTTCCCTGTTCGTTCGTAGATGATGCCCAAGGCAAGTCTTTCAAGATCAAAAGCGAGTTTCAATGCTTCCATTTTGCCGGTTTTATCATGCGTTTCATCGACATAATAACATTTTTCCTTGAACCACTGATACGTATTTTGTTTGTTGAACACGACACACGGCTGGAATACATCCACGAGTGCATAGCCCTTGTGAAGAATCGCTGCTTTGATAATTTCTTTCGTTTGCAAAATATCTCCCGTAAACGCACGCGCCACAAATGTTGCATCCAGTGAAAGTGCCACGGCAAGTGGATTAAACTGATCAACAATAACACCGTCTGGCTGGATAGGATTTACGAGTCCTTTCTCGCTCATCGGCGAAGCCTGACCCTTCGTCAAACCATAGATCATATTGTCATGCACGATGTTCGTGATGTCAGGGTTACGACGAATAGTGTGGATGAAATGATTTCCTCCTTCGCCATACGTATCGCCATCACCACTCTCTGCGATGACAGTCAATCGTGGATTCACATTCTTAATAGCAATAGCTGGTGGCAGTGCCCTCCCGTGGAGACCATTAAAATAATTCACACGCAGATAATGAGGGGTCTTGGCGGCCTGACCAATACCCGAACAAATCACAGCGTTCTCTGGTGTGATATCGAGTTCTGAAAGCGCCATTTTCACGATATTCAAAATAGGGAAGTTGCCACAACCTGGACACCAGGCCATATCCGTCCCCCTTGGCATATCATAGAGTTTTTTATCGACCATATGGATATAAATTAAAAATACAAAATCTCAATTTCCAAATAAATTATAAATCCAAACATCTAATCACTTCGACTTCTCGATAATAGCTGCAAATATCTTTACTAATTCTATAGTCTCTTGCAGTAACGGAGCAACTCTTTTTTCTAAATCAGGGTTTGCTTCTATGAGGAGCTGGAGCCAATATACCGTTTCTTTTCCTTCTTTTCGACAAATGCGCATGCGAAAGGAAAAATCTTTTTTGTAACTGTTTCGTTAGCTTCTCTGTAGTTCGCTCCCAGAGAAGTTCCTGATCTTGCCAATTGACTAGAAATTGTGTTATTTATAGTATCTTTTGAGAGACTCCTACATAAATGAATAATACGCTTTCCGTACTCTAGCGTCCGTTTTTCTAAATCATATATTTTTGTTTTTTGAACTTTTTCCATTTGAATTTATTTGTAGCTTGTAATTTTGAGCTTTGGATTTACAATGACTGTTTCAGTCTTGTTACTACTTCTTCCACGGAAAATGGATCGCCATCATATTTGAGTATCGATTCCAGGATTTTCACACCATATTCGAGTTTCAGAAGATTGGCAAATTGCGCTCCAACATTGTTTTCCAAAACTACAATCTTTTTCTTTGAAAATAATTTTTTTGCATTCTCTGGAAGCGGATAC
>PFHN01000056.1:0-5255 GCA_002782305.1 Candidatus Moranbacteria bacterium CG_4_8_14_3_um_filter_41_13
ACCTTATCAGATGTCACCCCTTACTGTTAACTATACAGGTACTTGACAGCAGAAGTACAAGTTGCTATTATGCTCAGTGATGCTTTTACCCAAGCTTTTTTCATTTGTATGGGAAAAAATTGGTAGAAAAGAAAAGTAATAAATATAATTTGTAATCATTAGGAGAACGCAGACTTTACGATACGTAAGGTTGAAGCGAACTCATACGATACATATATGGCAGAGCAATTTGATCGCAGTAAACCACACGTAAACGTCGGTACCATCGGTCACGTCGACCATGGGAAGACAACTTTGACAGCCGCTATTTTGCATGTGCAAAGTTTGCTTGGTTTGGCAAAGGAAAAAGGTATTGATGAAATCGACAAGGCTCCAGAAGAGCGTGAACGCGGTATTACTATCGCTACTGCTCACTGTGAATATTCGACAGAAGCTCGTCACTACGCACACGTAGACTGTCCTGGTCACGCTGACTATATCAAAAACATGATTACTGGTGCTGCTCAGATGGACGGTGCTATCCTCGTTGTTTCTGCTACTGATGGTCCTATGCCACAGACTCGTGAACACATCCTCCTCGCTCGTCAGGTAGGTGTCCCTGCTATTGTGGTGTTCCTCAACAAAGTAGACATGGTAGATGATGAAGAGCTCATCGAACTCGTCGAAGCTGAAGTTCGTGAACTGCTTTCAAAATATGAATTTGATGGAGACAAGGCAATTATCGTTCGTGGTAGTGCTCTCAAGGCTCTCAACGTTAAATCAGCTGATGATCCAGATGCAAAGTGTATCGCTGATCTTATGAAGGCTATTGACGAGAGTATTCCGCAACCAGTTCGTGATTTGGACAAACCTTTCCTTCTCCCAATCGAAGATATCTTCTCTATTGAAGGTCGTGGTACTGTGGTGACTGGCCGTATCGAACGTGGCGTAATCAATATCAACGAAGAAGTAGAAATTATTGGTCTTGCTGATACACGGAAAACTGTTGTGACTGGTATCGAAATGTTCAACAAATCCCTGAACCGTGGTGAATGTGGAGACAATGCTGGTCTCCTTATCCGAGGTATCAAGAAAGAAGATGTTCAGCGTGGTCAGGTGCTCGCAAAGACAGGATCTATCACTCCTCATACCGAATTTGATGGAGAAGTCTATGTACTCTCCAAAGAAGAAGGTGGACGACATACTCCATTTTTCAAGGGATACAAACCACAATTCTACATCCGTACAACTGATGTGACTGGTGAAGTAGAACTTCCAGAAGGAACAGAGATGGTAATGCCTGGTGATACTGTAAAACTGAAAGTAAAACTCCTCGCTCCTGTAGCTATGGAAGATGGTATGCGCTTCGCAATCCGTGAAGGTGGTCGTACAGTAGGTGCTGGTGTTGTAACCAAAATTTTGAAATAACTCCCATCATAAGAAGATGGACACATCTTCAGGGAATTGAGTGCAGAGCAATCACGAGGATTGCTCTCACGATTATTCTCTGAAAGGGAATAGATACTTACTTTAAAATGACGCAATGAAAAAGACAGAAACAACGCAGGAAATGCGTGTGAGAATTAAAATCAAGGCTTACGATCACAAAGTGATTGACCAATCTGCGCGAAAGATTGTTGAAACAGCAGAACGTACAGGTGCTCTTATTACAGGTCCAGTACCGCTTCCAACAGAAATTCACAAAGTGACCGTCAACCGTTCGACTTTCGTACACAAGAATTCGAGAGACCAATACGAAATGCGTGTGCACAAAAGACTGATTGATATTCTGAATCCTACGGCAAAGACCATCGAAAACCTCACCAATCTGGATTTGCCAGCAGGAGTAGACATAGAAATAAAGATGTAGTAGAATAGAGCGTACCAAGAAAAAAGATAAAAAACTCGTTCAAGTCCTCCCTTCTTTCTTCAAAGAAGTACCAAGGATACTAAGCGAGCCATGTTTGAGAGAACTGGCTGTGTCTTAGAAAAGGCCAGTTTTTTTGTTACCAAATACATTTGTTTAAGCAGTACAGCTATGAAATTCCTCATCGGAAAAAAACTCGGTATGACAACGCTCTTTGATGAAACAAAGGGTGCTTTGAATGTGACACTTATTGCTTGCGAAGAGAATACCGTAAAAATGAATCGTACTTTCGAAAAAGATGGTTACCTCGCCGTACAAATAGAAACAGAAAAAACAGGCAAGAAAACTATTCGCAAAGAATTCCGTGTTGACAAAGCGGTAACTATCGAATCAGAGCGACCAGGAATGGTATCTGAGCTCGAGAAATATCCTATTGATGCGAAACTCGATGCTTCACTTTTCGAAGTAGGTGATATCGTCAATGTGGCTGGTGTTACGAAGGCCAAAGGTTTCCAAGGACCAGTCAAGCGGTATGGATTTGCTGGAGGACGCAAGACTCATGGTGGAAAACACGATTTGCGTAAGCCTGGATCTATTGGAGCGACTTTCCCAGAACACGTTGTAAAAGGACGTCGTATGGCAGGCCGAATGGGTGGCGTGAATATGACTGCTCTCAATCTCCATATCGTCTATATCAACAAAGAAGAAGGTTTGATTGGTGTCAGGGGTGCTGTACCAGGAGTGAACGGACGTATTGTCAAAATAACGAGCGTGAAATAATAGAACCTATGACAAAGATTACGGTAAAAAATATAGCAGGCAAAGATGTAAAGGAAATCGAATTACAAGATTTCGTTTTCAATGTGCCTTCTAACAATACACTGCTTCATCAGATTTATGTGGCGCAATCAGCCAATCTCCGCAGTCCTATCGCTCATACCAAAGACCGTGCCGAACGCAGTGGTTCTGGTATCAAGCCTTGGCGTCAGAAAGGTACGGGCCGTGCTCGTGCTGGTTCTGCTCAGAGTCCTTTGTGGCGAAAAGGTGGTGTCACCTTTGGTCCAACTAAAGATCGTAATTTCAGCAAAGATACCAATCAGAAGATGCGCCAAAAAGCCGTGATGATTGCTCTTTCTGAGAAAATCCGATCTGGAAAAATGATTGTTGTTGATACGCTCAATTATTCTGAGAAGAAGACAAAACTTTTTGCAGAAACACTGAAAGCCTTTGGTATCACTGGACGAAGTATGATTCTTTCTTTGACAGGTGATGAACGAACACTGACCGTGATGAGTCGCAATATTCCAAAAGTTGAGAATATCCCAACCGAAATGCTGAGTGTGATAAATCTCCTCAATCGTGAATATCTCATCATCACAGAAGCTGGTATCAAGAGTCTTGAACATCGTTTCGCAGCCTGGAATAAACAAGAGACCAAGTAATATAATTGTATGGCATTATTCAAAGATACAACTGAAAAGAAAGAAGAAAAGACCGTGAAAGAAGTTTCTTCTTCAAAGAAGACAGGAAACGTAAAGCAGAGCTCATTTGCGGGACGTATTCTTTCCAGACCACGAGTGACTGAAAAAGCCTATGCTTTGAATACTCTCAATCAATACGTTTTTGTTATTACGAAAGAATCAACAAAAGGTTCTGTGAAACGAGCAGTAGAAGAAGTCTACGGTGTGAACGTCGAGAAAGTCCGTATTGTAAAACTTCCAGCACAGAAACGCGTATTTGGAAAGAACATCGGCACAAAGGCTGCAATCAAGAAAGCCATTGTAAGCGTAAAGAAAGGACAAACAATAGAACTTTTTAAAGGTGGTATGTAATCTCACTTCGGTAGAAAAACACTATGGCAATTAAGATCTACAAAAAGAATAACGCAGGACGACGCAATATGTCGGTGGTTAAACCAGAAGGTGTGACTGACAGAGCGCCAGAGAAGTCTTTGCTTTCAGCTCTTCCACGAAAAGCTGGTCGTTCAGGCGGAAAAATTTCTGTTCGCCATCAGGGTGGTGGAGTGAAGCGTATGTACCGTATTATTGATTTTCGTCAAGACAAACACGATATCCCTGGTCGTATCGCCAGTATTGAAAAAGATCCGAACCGTTCTTGTCTCATTGCTCTCGTACACTATGTCGATGGTGAAAAGCGCTATGTACTAGCAACCAATGGTATGCGTCAGGGTCAGGAAATTATTTCTGGAGAAGTAACGCCAATCGTCAATGGAAATCGCTTGCTCTTAAAAAATATTCCTATCGGTACCGCTATTTGCAATATCGAGATGAAAATTGGTAAGGGTGGACAGATTGTCCGCAGTGCAGGAACCCAAGCGTCACTGATGGCACTTGATGGACCGATGGCCCAAGTAAAACTTGCTTCAGGAGAAATTCGCTTGATTAGTAAGGAATGCTATGCTACGATCGGACAAGTGAGTAACTTCGAACACAGCGCTGAAAGAATCGGAAAAGCAGGTCGCGCTCGTCATATGAATCATCGCCCAGTCGTTCGTGGTAGTGCGATGAACCCAGTTGATCACCCACATGGTGGTGGAGAAGGACGTCAGCCAATCGGTATGCATCCGAAAACTCCATGGGGCAAGCCAGCACTTGGTAAGAAGACAAGAAAACGTAAGAATATTACCAGCAAGTACATCGTCAAACGTCGTCAGAAGAAATAGTATTATCATAAATCGAAAACTGTATGTCACGAAGTCTCAAAAAAGGTCCATATGTTGATCCTCGCGTTCTAAAAAAACTCGAAGGAAAGAAGCTCGGTGATCGCACTGTGATAAAAACATGGTCACGATCCTGTACTATCTCTCCTGAGATGACTGGTTTTACCTTTGGAGTACACAATGGAAAAGATTTTATTCCTGTTTTCGTTACGGAAGAAATGGTAGGACACAAGTTAGGTGAGTTCTCTCCAACACGTACTTTCCGTCGTCATGGAGGAAAGATGCAGAAAGATTTGGAAACAGCCGCCAAACAACGTGATCTCGACGCAGCCAAAGCCGCTAAAAATTCTGCTCCTGCAGGTAAGAAGTAAATAATGTTATGAAGGTACAAGCTACACTCACAAATCTCCGAATAGCTCCACGTAAAGTGCGTCTCGTGACTCACTCTCTTATTGGTGTGGATGCTCGCGAATCACTCCTCCAGCTTTCTAAGCAGGTGAAGAAGTCTTCGAAACCAATCTATGATCTCGTAAAGAGTGCCATAGCCAATGCTGTGAATAATGATGGTCTTGATGAATCCAACCTGTATGTATTTGAAATAAGGGTAGGTGATGGTCTTCGTCTGAAACGTTGGCTCCCACGTGCTTTCGGAAGAGCGACTCCTCTTCTCCACCGCGGATCCAATGTTACTGTTATTCTGGAAGAGAAAATTGAAGGCAAGAATCGTAC
>PFHN01000056.1:5265-5509 GCA_002782305.1 Candidatus Moranbacteria bacterium CG_4_8_14_3_um_filter_41_13
TATTCTGGAAGAGAAAATTGAAGGCAAGAATCGTACAGCGAAGAAAGTGAAATCTGGAGTTCCATCAATCAAAGAAGTAGAAGTGACAGAAGTAAAAGAGGACAAAAAAATACCGGCAGGTATCAAAAACACGGGAAAAATCGAAACTTCCAAAGCAGGTATTGTGAACAAAACAGCAAGTGGAAAAGTGATGAAAAAAGTGTTTCAACGTAAATCAGTCTAAGTCAGTATCTAACTTGAGAGA
>PFHN01000086.1 GCA_002782305.1 Candidatus Moranbacteria bacterium CG_4_8_14_3_um_filter_41_13
TGGGAGGTTGTGACCTTTGATTCCATTTCATAATAATAGCATTACCGTAAATAGATGGATACCCCACTTTTATTAACCGTCATAGTCGGCATAGGCATTTACTGCTGGATGCGGAGGCGAGGCTTGAATTCTGGGGATGCATTAATGGCAGTGTTCTGCGAACTGTTACGGTCGGACCAAATAATGTTCCCGTCGAAGCTTTGCCAGGACTAATTCTGGCTGCGTATACGGGAGGCATAACGAGAACTAGCGGACAATAGGGGACAGACCACGGTTTCTGTTTTTTTAAGGCAAATATAAATGCAATTTTGTATGTCATGCCCAAATTACGTTAGGCTTTTCCCCGATTTTTCATGCACCTTGCAATATGCATTATCGTATGTATAATTTAGTCCATGAACTTCACGTGGCAAGAATCCAAGCGCAAGACCAACCTGAAAAAACACGGCTTTGATTTTGCACAATCCGAACAGGTATTCAACGGCCCGACGATCACGGTAGAAGATTCCCGCGATTACAACGGCGAACAGCGTTTCAATACCACCGGATTTCTCGGAATCACCATCGTGACGATTAGCCATACCGAAACAGAAAACAAAATTCACGTTATTTCCATGCGAAAGGCCGAACCCCATGAAATCGACACCCTCTCTCACTACCTCTAAGCCACCACGCCTTCGTGTGGGTTTGAAAGATGTTAGCCGCGAAGAATTTTCTACGGCGTTAAATGCCCAGCTTGGCAAGCAGCGCGTCTCAATCATGCTCGACGGTTCAATTATTGCGTTCTTCAAGGCCAAGGCCGGAGAGCGTGGTTACCAGACGCTCATCAATCAGGCGCTCCACCAAGCCATGACGGGAGAGCAGATTGAATCCACGCTGCGCCGGGTGATCCGCGAAGAGTTGCATCCGGCGTAGATGCAGGCCATCTCGCTCGTCAAAAGCCTCTCTTAAGAAACACCTCCCAACCCACTGATTGTAAAAAGCGGAATTAAGCGGGCTGTTCTT